>JBGAUM010000091.1:0-13637 GCA_044228625.1 Usitatibacteraceae bacterium
GACCGCATCGTCGCCACCTTGAAGGAAACCCTGGCCACCGACCACATCGTTTTCAGCTTTGGCGGCATCGGCGCCACGCCGGACGACTACACGCGCCAATGCGCGGCAGCCGCGCTGGGTGTCGCGCTGGAAGCCCACCCGGACGCCGTCGCGGCGATGCAGTCGAAGCCCAACTTCGAGATCACGCCCAACCGCCTCAAGATGGCTGAGTTTCCGAAAGGCAGCACGATCATCCCGAACCCGTACAACCAGATCGCGGCGTTCTCCTGCAAGGATCACCACTTTTTGCCCGGCTTTCCGGAAATGGCCTGGCCGATGATGGAGTGGGTGCTGGACACGCGGTACAAACACCTGTTCCACCGCGCTCCGCTCGCCGAAGAGACCATCGTGATCAAGGACGCTGGCGAATCGCATCTGATCGACGCGATGAACCAGGTGCTCGCCGACTTTCCAGGCGTCAAGCTCTCCAGCCTGCCGCAACATTTGGTCAACGGGCGCATCATCGAATTGTCGATCCGCGGGGATCCTGCACAGGTTCCCGCAGCGATGGCACAGATCAAGCGCGATGTTCACAATCTCGGCTTTGCGTTTGACGTAAAGTAGGTGAACAACCGGCAGGGCCGGCCAAACCACAATTTGAAACGGGGATGACGATGGGACTACTGGATGGATTGCTTGGCGGCCTGATGGGCGGCGCGGGTGGTGGGCAACAAGGCGGGAATCCGCTGATGCAGATCGCCATGGACATGCTGCTGAAAAAGGGCCAGATGGGGGGCGGCGGAGGCTCCGGGGCCGGCGGCTTGGGCGACTTGATGGGCATGTTCCAGCAGGCGGGCCTCGGAAAACAACTCGATTCGTGGATCAGCACGGGCGCCAATCAGGAAATCAACGGCGACCAATTGACCAGCGCGTTGGGCTCGGACCGCATCCGCGATATCGCCAGCCAGTTGGGCATGGGGCAAGGCGATGTGGCCGGCGGCTTGGCCAAGATCCTTCCGGAACTCATCAACCAAGTAACGCCAACCGGCCAAGTCCCGCAGGATCACAACGTGATCGGTGACCTGCTGGGCTCGCTGATGAAGCGCTAGCCGCACATTCGCCATACTTTCAAACGGGCACGGCCGACGCCGTGCCCGTTTTCATTTGGACTCGCGCGCGAGCGCACTGGCGGGCGATTCGATGGCCACCAGGCGAATGCGAATGGTGACGTCATCCGAGACGCTGCGCTTCCAGCCCGTCATGCCGAATTGGCTGCGTTTGACGGTGACTTCCGCATCGCCGCGGCAGCGCCGCAGCATGGCGGCATGGGTCGCTTCGCAATGAACCCCTTGCAGATCGAGACTCACCGGATGCCGCAGGCCGGTCAGGGCGAGTTCCCCCTCCACGCGTGTCAGCACGCCGTTTTCGAAGGCGAATCTCCGAGACTGAAATTCGATGGACGGAAACTTGGACACGTGAAAAAAAACCGGCCCGCGTGCTGTCTCGCCGCCGCCCTTCAAGGAGGTCGCATCGATGACGATGTTCACCGCGCCGGTCTCCTTGCCATCGTCAAAGCGCAGCGAACCGGTCACACGCGAAAACTCGCCGTGGATGGGGATGACGCCGAAAAACGCCACGACAAAGCTGGCGCGCGTTTCCATCGGATCGACGGTGTACTCCGTCGCCGCCCCATGGCCCGCCGCCGCGCATCCGACCGCGCCCCAAAGAGCACGGAACAGGTTAGCTTTCATCGCTTTCCGTTTCGCGTCGCCACTTTTCAATGGCGCGGCGGTCGCGCTTGGTCGGCCGGCCGCGGAAGACCGGCGGTGGCATGGCGTCCATTTCCGCCGCCAAGCGTTCACGCGCCTGAAGGCTCTCCGGCGTTTCGTCGTAATACGTCTTGGCAATCGGCGCGGCGACACGCTGTTCGGCGATGGCACGCACTACCAGATGAATCTCAAAGGGCGGACGGCGCACCGTCAATACATCGCCCACATGGATGGCCTTGGCCGGTTTGGCGCGGGCCCCGGCCACCTCCACGCGGCCCATTTCAATGGCCTCGATGGCGAGTTGCCGCGTCTTGTAGAAGCGTGCAGCCCAGAGCCATTTGTCGAGGCGCACGCCGGGGGCTCCCTCGCGAGGGACCTCCGGTATCGACGGCGGCTTGGGCACGGGTTATTTCTTCCCGCGGGCCGCCTTCAATTTCACCACCTCAATGTTCATCGGCAGGCCGGTGCCGGTGTCGTATTCCGCACCGGCGGTAACGCCGATGCGGGCAATTTCTTCGGCGCTCTTCTTGGTATTCCACACGGCGAACATCGCCCCCAGGGCGAAATCGCGGCCGGAGCCGATCGCCCAGAAATTGTCGAACTCGAAGACTTCGCGCATCGAATACACCCCGAAGATGCCGTACGCATTGGCGACCAGCGCGGTGAGCTGCGATGATTCATAGGGATCATCGTCCTCTTCCTTCGGATTCAGGAACGCTTCTTCCTTGAGGATCGGGTGAATCTTGCGGAAGCTTTCGTAGATCTCTTCGCGCGAATGAAACTTGAACTCCGGATGTTTCTTGAGCAGCGTCTCGAGCACCAACTGGTGCGCGGCACTTCCTGCAATGCCGAAATAGGTGTCGACATGCTTCAACAGTTTTTCCGGCGCGGCATCGTGGACGGATGCCAGGCGGGTGGAGCCGAACGTGGTGAGCGTGTCACCGGCGATCACGGCATGGCCGTTTTTTTTCACGACGACGATGGTAGTCATAGGGGCAACCGAGGTCTGGAAACAAGGGGGTGGGAAGCGTGCATTTCAAGAATAAAAACCCTAGAACGGGTGCGGTGTTCAAGCCATTTTCTGCTGAAACCCCGCGCCAGTGCTAGTGTTTCGACCCTGGAAGCAACGCGCACCGACACATAGTGGTACACAGCATAACGCGAAGCCCCATGCTTTCCGTGTACGATGCGTGCACTCGACCGTCGCCGTTTCCAAGCCCTTGAAATTATTCGACATTCGCCGTGAGGAAGTGCCTGCTCTCGCATGGGCGTTTTGCTACTTCTTCTTCCTCCTTTGCGCCTATTACGTGCTGCGGCCGGTGCGCGATGAAATGGGCATCCAGGGCGGCACCCGCAACCTGCCTTGGCTGTTCACCGGCACCTTCGTGGGCATGCTGATCGTGACGCCCTTGTTTGGCTGGATCACGTCGCGTTGGCCACGGCGCACGTTCTTGCCTGTGGTGTACCTGTTCTTCATCGCCAACATCGTGTTCTTTTACTTCGCGATGTTGGCGCAATCGCTCGACAAGACCGTCGTGGCCGCCAGCTTTTTCATCTGGCTCTCGGTCTTCAATTACTTTGTCGTGAGCGTGTTCTGGAGCTTCATGACCGACATCTTCGACTCGAGCGCCGCCAAGCGCCTGTTTGGCGCGATCGCCGCCGGCGGCAGCATCGGCGCCATGACGGGCCCGTTGATCACGGCAGCCCTGGTCAAGCAGATCGGCATTCCCAACCTCTTGCTCATCTCTGCCGTGCTCATGGGGGGTGCCATCGTCTGCGTCGTCGGGCTTGGACGGTGGGCACGCACCGCCGCGGGCGACCTGCAGGCCGATACGCGAGCCCTCGGCGGCACGGTGCTCGACGGCATCCGCCTCGCCATCCGGTCGCCCTACCTGCTCTCCATCTGCGGTTACATCTTCCTGTTGCAGGCGCTCGGCACGTTTTTCTATCTCGAGCAGGTGCGCATCATGTCCGAGACCATCTCTTCCTCGGCGGAGCGCACGCAACTGTTCGCGCAGCTCGACCTGGCCGTCAACACCATCACCCTGGTCACGCAACTGCTGGCCACCGGCGCCATGCTGCAACGATTGGGCGTGGTGTTTTGCCTTTCCATTCTTCCCGCGCTGTGCATCGTGACCCTGGGCGTGACGGCCATGCTGCCGACGCTGGCGGTGATCTCCGTGGCGACCGTCATGCGTCGCGCGTGCGAATTCGCCATCGGCAAGCCGGCGCGCGAAATTCTCTTCACCGTCGTCACACGCGAAGAACGCTACAAGTCGAAAAACTTCATCGACACGGTGGTGTCGCGTGGTGCCGATGTGGTGTCCACCTGGAGCCACGCCGGCCTGCGGGGATTGGGCATGGGCGCTTCGCAAATCGCCATCGTGTGCATTCCGCTGTCGATCGGCATGATCGCCGCCGGGATGTACCTGGGCCGCGAACAGGAAACCCGGAGCAAGGTCTCGGAAACCTGACCCATTGCGGGGGGTTGTGCTGCCCGTCGAGCCCTTGCCCGCCGTATCCCTGCTAGACTTCGCGCTCCTTCAAATCCCCCGCTTTTTTCGAGGATTTCCCGATGAAAACCCGCACCCGCATCGCCTTTTCGGCGGCCGCCCTTGCCACCGTTGCCGCACTGGGCCTTTCCGTCTCTTCCCTTGCCTTCGCACAGGCCAAGACGTTTCGCTGGTCCAGCCAGGGCGACATCCTGACCATGGACCCGCACTCGCAAAACGAGGGTCTCAACAACTCGATGTCGGACCACATTTACGAACCCCTGGTCACGCGAGGCAAGACCATGGCCCTCGAACCTGCATTGGCGGTGTCGTGGAGCGCGGTCAACCCCAACACCATGCGCTTCAAGCTGCGCGACAAGGTCACGTTCCACAACGGCGCGCCGTTCACGGCGGACGATGTGGTGTTCTCCATCCAGCGCGCGCTGGAAAAGACCTCCGACTTCTCGGCCTTCATGAACGGCATCAAGGAAGCCAAGAAGGTCGACAACCTCACGGTGGACATCATCACTTCGGTGCCGACCCCGACCCTGCTCGACCAGTTGACCGAAGTGCGCATCATGAACAAGGCCTGGGCGGAAAAGTTCAACGTGCTGCGCCCGCAGGACTTCAAGAACAAGGAAGAAACCTTCGCCTCGCGCAACGCCAATGGCACCGGGCCGTTTGTCCTGAAAACCCGCGAACCCGACGTCAAGACCGTGATCGTCACCAACTCCAATTGGTGGGGCAAGCACGAAGGCGCGATCAACGAAGTGGTCTATCGCCCGATCAAGCAGAACGCCACACGCATGGCCGCCCTGGTCACCGGCGAGATCGACTTCGTGCTGGACCCGCCGGTGGAGGATATCGAGCGCTTGAAGCAAAACAAGGCGGTGAAAATTCTGGAAGGCAACGAGAACCGCACCATCTTCCTCAATTACGACCAAAAGCGCGACGAGTTGCTGTACTCCAACGTCAAGGGCAAGAACCCGTTCAAGGACATCAAGGTACGGCAGGCCATGGCCCATGCCATCGATGCCGATGCCATCCGCACCAGCGTGATGCGCGGGCAGGCGGTGACTTCGATGTCGATGATCGCCCCGCAAGTGCGCGGCTACACCAAGGACGTCGAGAAACGCTGGCCGGTGGATGTGGCCAAGGCCAAGAAACTGATGGCTGAGGCAGGGTATCCCAACGGCTTCGAAGTCACGCTCGATTGCCCGAACAACCGCTACATCAATGACGAGCGCATTTGCGTGGCCATCGCCGGGATGCTGGCCAAGATCGACATCAAGATCAAGGTCAATTCCATGCCGCGCGTGAACTTCTTCCCGAAGATCCAGAACCTGGACACCAGCATGTACCTGCTGGGCTGGGGCGTGCCGACCTTCGATTCGCTGTACACGCTGCAGTCGATTCTGCGCACCAAGGGCACGGGCGGGGACGGCAACTGGAACTATTCCGGCTATTCCAACGGCAAGGTGGATGCGATCGTCGATCAACTCAAGACCGAGCCGGATTTCAAGAAGCGCGCCGAGTTGACCAAGGAAGCCTTGCAGTTGGACATTGCCGACATCGGCCACATCCCCCTGCACCATCAGGTCATTCCCTGGGCGATGCGCAGCAATGTCACCGCCGTGCACCGTCCTGACAATCGGCTTCTGGCGAAGTGGGTCGTCGTCAAATAGCGGCCATCAGCAGATGAATGCGGGAAAAGCCGGGCAAACGCCCGGCTTTTCCTTTGTGGTGCTTGAAGCGCGAAGCAATCGGTCTCGACATAAAATCACCCCATGAACCTGACCCAGCAAATTGAGCGGCACTTTGCCGCCAGCATCGAAACCAAAACCCGCATGATGGCCGCGATGCCGTCCTCCATCGCACAGGCCGCGCAAAACATGGCGGCGTGCCTAAAGGCCGGCGGCAAGATCCTCGCCTGCGGCAACGGCGGCTCTGCGGGAGATGCCCAACACTTTGCGGCCGAATTGGTGGGGCGATTCGAGCGCGAACGCGAAGAGCTTGCCGCGATTGCATTGACGACCGACAGCTCCATCCTGACCGCCATCGCCAACGATTATTCCTTCGATGTCGTGTTTGCCAAACAGGTCAAGGGGTTGGGCAAGGCGGGAGACATCCTGTTTGCCATTTCCACCTCGGGCAATTCGAAAAATGTCATCGCCGCCATCCATGCAGCGCACGCCAAGGGTATATCCGTGGTCGCCATGACCGGCCGGGACGGCGGAACCATCCGCGGCCTGCTGAAGTCCAACGACGTGTTGCTCAACGTCGAGTCATCTGTCACTGCGCGCATCCAGGAAGTGCATTTGCTGACCCTGCACTGCCTGTGCGATGCCATCGATCATCTTCTGTTCGGAGAAAAACCATGACAATTCATCGACTGATTGTTGCCGCGGCACTGGCCGCTTCTGCCCTTGTACTGCAGGGCTGCGTGGGCGTGGCCGCTGTCGGTGTGGGTACCGCAGCCCTGTCCATCAATGACCGGCGCACGGCGGGCATCCAGCTGGAGGACGAAAACATCGAGTGGAAAGCGCGCAAGCTGCAGTTGGAGAACTTCAAGGACGCTCACCTCAACGTGACGAGCTTCAACCTGCAATTGCTGCTCACGGGCGAAGTCCCGAATGAAAAGACCAAGGCCGACATTGCCGCCTCCATGGCAAAGATCCCCAGCGTGAAGATCGTGCACAACGAATTGAACGTGGCCGGAAATTCCTCCGTGGCCTCGCGCAGTTCCGATAGCCTGATCACCGCCAGCGTGAAGACGCGTTTCATCGGCAACAAGACGTTCTCCTCGAACCACGTCAAGGTGGTGACTGAATCCGGCACCGTGTTCCTGATGGGCATGGTGAGCCAGGCCGAGGCCGACGCCGCCGTGGAGATTGCACGCAACACCAGTGGCGTGGCAAAAGTCGTGCGCGTGTTTGAGGTTGTGGACCCCGCCAGGTTGTGACGCACCGGGTGTGACAAACCGAAGCGACCCGCGCGATCAGCCCGCGCTGCAGGCCATCGCGGCGCTCTACCAATCCGGCCAGCTGGACCAGGCCGAGGCCGCAACGCAGAGCTTTCTCTCGCGTGCGCTGCCGCAAGAGCGGCAACTCCCTGCAATCCTGTGGCTGGGATTCATTGCGAACAAGCGTGGTGATGCGCTTGCCGCACGCGACCACTTTGAAGCCGCACGTCAGATCGACCGCCGCAATCCGCAGGTGCTCGTTCAACTCGGCGCCCTTCACGACCGGCTCGGGGATCTCCTTGCTGCGGAAGACTGCTATCGCGAAGCCTTGCGGCAAGAGCCGCGCATGGCGGTGGCGCACTACAACCTCGGCTGGGTGCTGCAACGCAGGCGCGACCTCACCGGCGCGCGCCGCGCCTACGAATCCGCCGTGTTGCACGACCCGCGCCTGCACCCGGCGTGGCTGAACCTCGGCAACGTCCTGCGCGACCTCAAGGACGATGCCGGTGCGCAGCAGTGCTACCAACGGGCGATCGACATTCAACCAGGCTTTGCGATCGCGCACCATGCGCTGGGCGTGTTGGCGCAATCGCACCAGCAGCACGCAAATGCGATCTCCTGCTTTCGGGCGGCACTCGCGGCGAATCCTTCGCATCTCGATGCCTGGCTCGACCTCGCGGAATCCCTGCAACGTACGGGCGACCAGCGCAGCGCGCTTGCCGCGGTCGAGCAAGCCCTGACGCACCACCCCGGTCACGCCACGCTGCAGTTCAAGCGTGCGGTGCTCACCGGTGAACAGGCGGCCTCCATGCCGGACGCCGTCATCGAGAAAATATTCGATCACATGGCCCCGGAATTCGATGATCACCTTGTGGGCCGCCTGGGGTATGGGATTCCGGGGCGCTTGGCGGCCATGCTGGGCGAGTGGGTTCATTCCCGTGGGCAGATTTCAGTCCTCGACCTGGGATGCGGCACCGGCCTGTTCGGGATGGAAATCGCACACGCCAAATCGAGATTGGTGGGCGTGGACCTCTCCCGGCAAATGGTCGAGCGCGCGAAGGCGAGAGGCGTGTACGATGAATTGCATGCCGCATCGATCGAGGCGTATTTCTCGAACCACGTGGGAATGTTTGATCTGGTGGTGGCCACGGACGTGCTGGTGTACGTCGGCGCGCTGGAAACCCTGTTCGAGCAAGTGCGCGCCCATTTGAATCCCGGTGGCCGGTTTGCGTTTTCCACGGAATCGCCAGCCACCTTGAATGAGGGATTTCAGCTCATGTCGTCGGGACGCTATGCCCACTCGCCCGCCTATGTCCGAACGTTGGCAGCCTCGCGCGGGCTTGAGGTGGTGGCCCAGGAACCCGCGGTGATCCGCACCGAAGCCAACGCGCCGATCGATGGTTTTGTGTTTGTACTGGGCGTGCGGTAGCGTCGCGTAGCCCCGACTGGTGCCTCAGAGGTAGTCCGCGAGCCAGGCCAGGCTCGTCCGCGTATCGCTGGAGGGTTTGTATTCCGCGGAGAGCCAGCCCTTGTAGCCCAGCTCGTCGGCCAACGCGAACAGACGGGGAAAGTCGATGTCGCCAGTGCCCGGCTCGTGACGCCCCGGGGAATCCGCAAACTGCATGTGGCCGATGTCCGGTAACAAATCCGTCATTTGCGCGGCAACGTCCTCCCCCATCATGGTGGCGTGGTACCAGTCGAACTGCAATTTGAGGTTGGGCTCATCCACGCGCTCGATGATGTGGTGCGCGAAGTCGCTTTTGGCCACCAGGTAGCCGGGCACGTCTGCGGTATTCAACGGCTCCAGGTTGAGCTGGATGTCGGCCTCCGCACACGCCTTGGCGGCAAAGGCAAGGTTTGCAGACAACACCTTGATGCACGTGCCGGCGTCGGCGCGCGGGCCGCGCACGCCCGCCAGGCAATTGATCATTGGTACGCCGAGGATCGCGGCATATGTCACCGCCTCCCCCACGCAGATGCGGAAGGTGGACTCTCGCCCCGGAACGCCCGCGAACCCCCACTCTCCGGCGGCGTGGTCGCCGCCACGGATGTTGATGAGCACCGGCTCCAGGCCGCTTGCATCCAATGCCGCCTTCACCGCGTAGGGATCATGCGCGTACGGGTAGTGAAATTCGGCGCCTGCAAAGCCCGCCGAGGCCGCTGCTTCGAAACGCGACAAAAACGGCAACTCCGTGAACAGGAACGTGAGATTGGCGGCAAAGCGCGGCATGAAAGGCACTCGAGATGCAAAACACCGGATCGGCGCACAATATTAACGCCATCCCCATGCCCCCATCATGACCGGTCAAGAAACTTTCCGCCGCCAGTTCCTGGCCCGCATGCTGGCCCTGCCCGCGCTCGACTTCGGCGTGGTCGCCATCTACATCTGGATTACTTCGCGCTATGACATCGTGCCGAAGGTGGCCGGATCGCTGTTGTTGCTGGGGACCTCCGCCTATGTGATCGGCCATTGGCTGTTTGAACCGATCCAGAAGTTCATGCGGGGACAAGGCCGCCCGGACGATGCCACGCGCCGCATCCAGAACCTGCCCAAGTATTCCGGCTGGTGGGCCTTCGGCCTCATCCTGCTGTATTGCTTCACGCTGTTTGCGCTCAAGGTGTACGTGGCCGACGAAAAGATGCTGGCCGACATTCCCACAGCGTATGCCGCAGTGGCGATCCTCTGGTATGCGACGGTGTACGCGAGCTTTTATGCGTATTTCATTTACTTCGTGATGAATGACCTGACCATCACCATGCGGCGGCACTTCCGCGACCAGCTCACGTTCTCTCCGCAGAACGCCAGTGGCAACGTGCGGCTGGGGCTGGCGCGCAAATTCGGCGTGACGGTGATGATCACCAGCTTTTTGCCCCTGATCCTGGTGATGCTGGATCTCACGCTGTTCTCGCCGATCCGCACGGCGCAGGGCCTATCGACGTTCGATGTGATCCTGCTGGACCTCATCGCCATCGGCTACATCATGGGTGCCTCCATGCTGTTCGTGAGCCGCTCGCAATTGGAACCTGCCCGGGAGCTCTTTGCCGCGCAGGGCCAGGTGGCGGCGGGCAACCTCACCACCAAGGCGGCGGTGCTCACCGACGACGAACTTGGCGAAGTGACTTCCAAATTCAATGTGATGGTGGATGCGCTGCGTGAGCGCGAGCTGTTGAAAACCACGCTGCACCGCTACCTCACGCCCAGCGTTGCACGGGAACTGATCGAAGGCGGCGGCGCCATCGAATCCAAGTCCGTCGAAGCCACCGTCATGTTCACCGACATAGCGGGCTTCACATCGCTTTCCGAAACGCTGACGCCGCAGGAAACCGTGGACCTGCTCAACGCCTATTTCTCGGTGATGAACCGCGTGATCCATGAAGGGGGCGGCACGGTCAACAACTTCGTGGGCGACGCCGTCGTGGCGATCTTCAATGTGCCGGACCCCAACCTGAAGCATGCGCGTTCCGCCGTGGAAACCGCCATCGCCATCCAGTCCGCGCTGGCGCAGACCGAGTTCACACTTTCCACCGGCCGCAAAGTATCGTTGCCCACCCGCATCGGCTTGAATACCGGCTTTGTTTGCGCGGGCAGCATCGGTTCCGCGGAACGGCAGGGCTACACGGTGTACGGTGATGCCGTGAACCTGGCCGCGCGCATCGAGCCGCTCAACAAGAAATACGGCACGCAAATCCTGGCCTCCGAAAGCACGGTGCTGCTGGCGCTTTCGCAAGGGTTGGATCAACACCACGTCCAACCGATCGAGCGCACGCAGGTGGCGGGGCGGCAGGAGCCGGTGATGGTGTACAAGGTGAGTGCCGCCGCGTTGGAGATGTGACGCGATCAAAAAGGTTGGTGCGCGCCTTCGATATTGGGCTATTTCCGCTTCGCACTGTGGCTGCGAATCCACGCAGCGAGTTCTTCTTCGCCGATGTCGCCCGCGGCGACGGCGAGCACGGTCACGGTGGCGTCCGATTGCGAGGCGGTCAGGCGATAGCCGTTGCCAAAGAGAAAGAGCCCCATGGCAAGGAAAGCCGCGCGCTTGTTTCCATCCACAAACGGATGGTTTTTGGCCAGACCCACCGTATAGGAAGCGGCAAGGTCGGCCACGTTGGGCTTTTCGTAGGCTGCGAGGTTTTGCGGCCGTGCGAGCGCTGAATCGAGCAGCCCTTCATCGCGGATTCCGCTCAACCCCCCGTGTTCGGCCAAGCTTTCGTCGTGCAGCATCAGCAAGACCTGCTTGTCCACCCAATTCCATCTTGCAGGCACTTTCGCTACTTTGCCAAGGCACAAAATGTGTCGCGGTATTCACGCATGAATTCGCGACCGGCTTCAACTTGCTCATCAAAATTGGGCTGGTAAGGCGTCAACGTCACCCCATTCGGATTCTCCGTGAGGTACACCGTATCGCCCTTGGCCAATTTCAAGCGCGCCAACACCTCCTTGGGCAGGATGACGCCGACGGAATTGCCGATTTGGGTGAGTTTGAGGGCGGACATGGGGGCTCCCGGGACGCAGCAAAGGTTATAACGAACGTAATAATATCGTAGCCGGTCAAAAGTAGGCAAAGTCAAGCATTGGCGAGGCGTTTCAGCCACTTTCGGCTGGAAACGCCCGCCCGGCTTTGGGTTTGATCGAAACACAGCTGAATCGGGCCACAACTCCCTTGTTGACGCCCAAGGGCCATTCCCCTAACCTTGCCGCACAAGAACGACAAGCATTCCGCGCACGATTTTCGGAGGGGCAAATTCACTTTCCCCAAGGGATTTGCCGATGCAGTCAGACGCACCCGACGTCCAGTTCATTCCCCACGGCGTACCCGCAGTGGGCGCCTGGGCTCACGCGGCCCGCGATGCTGAAAACCGGCTTTCGCCGCCCGCGTTGATCCGCCGGGCGATCACCTTCCTGTGATTGCCCCATCACCCATTTTCCATACCCCTCTTACCAATACGCCCATGCAAATCCGCCACTTCATTGCGCTCATTGCTTTTGCCATTGCCACCTTTGCCACTTCTGCGACCCACGCGAATGACACACCGGCAAAATTGGCCCCCGGCGACACGCCGCCGGACATGATGCTCGGCTACACGCGGCGCGGCGAGGAAATCAGCGTGGACAAGGCACCCGGCACGGTGCGGGTGGTGACCTTCTGGGCCTCCTGGTGCGGGCCGTGCCGGCAGGAAATTGTCATGCTCAACAAACTGGCCGAAGTGGCGCCGGACAAACTCAAGGTGGTGGCCGTCAACATCGAAGAGTGACAAACCTTCAAGGAAGTCACCAAGCAATTCTTTGAAAGCAAGGTGATCTACGCCAACGACCGCTCCCGCCAAGCCCGCGCCGCCTACGGCGTGAAAGGCATCCCGCACATGGTGATCATCGGCAAGGACGGCAAGGTCGTGGCTGTCAAGCGCGGATACAGCGAGGAATCGTTGCCGGGGTTGTTGAGGGAAATTGAGGGGGAGATGGGACGCGGATAACGCGCCAAAATTCCATTGACGCTTACGACAATAGCAATGGGTCAAGTCCAATTGCCTTGGTCTCGCGAAGAAGTCGAAGCCACCGTCGACTCCTACCTTCAAATGTGGCTCATGGAGCAGGCGGGCCAAACCTATTCGAAAACAGCTTTCCGTCGCACACTGCTTTCAAAGCTGCAAAACCGGACCGAGGCAGCTGTTGAACTCAAGCACCAGAACATCAGCGCCATCCTGATGGAACACGGCTGGCAGAATATTCCTGGCTACAAGCCACGTGGCAACTATCAGCACTTACTTGCTGAAGTAGTGGCGGCACGAATCATGGTTGATCGGCGATTTGATATTGCGGCCGACAGTGCCGCGAATCTCCCCGCCACCGCTCCGCCCGTTTTCACCTTCGATAATGTGCTGGTCTCTCCGCCAAAACGCTCGACTGAAGTTCGAACCGATCGTAGCCAGTATGTCGTTGATCGCAAGCCAATCCTTGCGCGCGACTATCTGGATCGCGAAGCCCGCAATACTTCGCTCGGGACGGCAGGCGAGGAATTCGTACTTGCCTTTGAACATCATCGGCTAACTAAACTTGGCAAGAGGAAGTTGGCGGAAAGAGTCGACCATGTTTCCAGGACTCAAGGGGACGGCTTGGGATTCGATGTGCTTTCTTTCGATGAATCCGGACGTGAACGATTCATTGAAGTGAAAACGACGGCATGGAGCAAAGAGACGCCGTTCTTCATTTCGAAGAATGAGGTGTCATTCTCAAAAGAGAACGCTGAACAGTACCACCTCTATCGCGTCTTTCAGTTTCGCAAAGCGCCACGCCTCTTTGATCTTGAGGGCCCGGTTGACACGAACTGTGTGTTGAACGCCGAGACGTTTCGGGCGAGTTTCTCCTGAGCAAGGATTAGTGTGCTGTCCCGTGATAACGAAAATGAGTCTGGCCTTAGGATGGTCAGTCGACTTGGT
>JBGAUM010000092.1:0-14909 GCA_044228625.1 Usitatibacteraceae bacterium
GCCCGGCACCGCGCCGCCGAACGACTTGCCGAAATCGCCGACCATGGCTTGGGTCTGTTCCTGGAACTTGCGTTGCGCTTCGTGGAACGCCGCGATGCTGCGCTCCAGGTAGGTTCCCATCAGGCCCTGCATGGAATGGCCGTAGTAGCGAATGATGTTGGCCAGCATTTCGGCGGAGAACATCGGCACGCCGCCGCTCTCTTCTTCGAGGATGATCTGCAACAGGATGGAGCGCGTCAGGTTCTCCCCAGTGCGGGCGTCCTGCACTTCGAACGGCTGCGCGTCCAGCACGAATTGCTTGACATCGGCGAGCGTGATGTAGGCGCTGGTCTCGGTGTCGTAAAGGCGGCGATTGGGATATTTCTTGATGATTCGGGACACGGGGCATTCTCCAAGGGTCGGCCTATTTGCTTGATTATCTTAGCATTTTTGGCGTGTTGCGGTGCGAAATTCCACGAATATTGCACTGCACCAAAAATGCCTTGACTTTGAGCGTCTCCGCCCCTATATTTGAAATTGTGCAGCGCAACAAAACCAGCGATCAGGGCTTGGATGCGCCGCAAGGAATTCAGCAGGTCACGCGGAAAAACCGCATTCACGAATCTGTCATTTCACCCCCTTATATTGGAGATCACCATGAACACCATGAATTTCGGTACCGAGCAGTTCGGCGACTTTTCCAAGACCGTCGTGGACGCAGCCGCCAAGTTTGCCAAGGTCGGCTTCGACAGCACGGAGCGCCTGTTTGCATTGAACCTCGAAGCCGCCAAAGTCGGTTTCGAAGAAGCTGCCAAGAACACCAAGGCTGTTGCCGCCGTCAAAGACGTGCAAGACGTTGCCAACCTGCGCACCAAGACCGCCGAAACCGGTCTCGAGTTCGTCGTCGGCTACGCCAAGAACTTCTACGAGATCAGCAACGCCGCGCAAGTTCAGTACTCTGCGTTGGTGGAAGAGCGCGTCTCGGCCATGCAAAAGCAAGTTGTTGAAGGCATCGACAAGGCTTCCAAGAACGCCCCGGCCGGCACCGATGTTGCATTTGCCGCGTTGAAGTCCGGTGTTGCCGCTTCCACCGCTGCGTTTGACACGCTGTCCAAGGCTGGCAAGCAAGTCGCCACGTTTGCCGACAACGCGTTCAAGACCGCCACCGAACAGACCGCCACGGTTGCCAAGGCCACCAAGCGCAAGTAATTCTTCCTTCGCCCGTCGAAGGAGCTGTCTCCTCCTCCTAATCGAATGATTAGGCTTACCGCCCCGGAAAGGAATTTTCGGGGCTTTTTTTTGGCGGCCCTTACGACGGACCCAGGAGTACTCCAGCCATGACAATCACCCCCAAGAAGATCGCACTCATCACCGGCGGCGTCGGCGGCATCGGCACCGGCATCAGCAAGGCCCTGGTCGCCGGCGGACATTTCGTGGTGGCCAACTACGTGGTGCCCGGTTCCGAAACACGCTGGCAGGATGAAATGGCTGCCGCCGGCTTCAACGGCGACGCCACCGCAGTCGCGTTTGGCGACGTGACGGATTTCGAAGCCACCGGCGCCATGATCCGCGCCATCGAGGAGAAATACGGCCCGATCAGCATCCTCGTCAATTGCGCCGGCATCACGCGCGACGCCACCTTGCGCAAGATGACGCCTGAAAACTGGCACGCCGTCATTTCAACGAACCTGACCAGCGTGTTCAACACCTGCAAGCACGTCATCGACGGCATGGTCGAACAGGGTTGGGGCCGCATCATCAATATCTCGTCGGTGAACGGCGTGAAGGGCCAGTTCGGCCAGACCAACTACTCGGCCGCCAAGGCGGGCGTGCTTGGCTTCACCAAGTCGCTGGCCTATGAGGTGATTCGAAAAGGGGTGACGGTCAACGCAGTCTCACCGGGGTACATCGACACCGACATGACGCGCGCCATCCGGGACGACATCCGCGAGGAAATCGTCGCGGGGATTCCAGCAGGGCGCATGGGCACACCCGACGACATTGCCAACGCGATTGCCTTCCTGGCTTCTGACGACTCCAGCTACATCACCGGGGCCAATATTTCGGTGAACGGCGGGCTCCACATGTATGCCTAGTGGCGAATGCCTCCAATAAAAAAAGGGCGCCAAGGGCGCCCTTTTTCATGCCGGAAGCGGCTTTAGAACATGTGCTGGCCACCGTTGATGGCGATGTTGGCGCCGGTCAGGAATGCAGCCTCGTCCGACGCTAGGTAGGCGCACAGTCCGGCCACTTCTTCTGGTTTGCCCAAACGTCCCACCGGAATCTGCGGCAAGATTTTTGAATTGAGCACGTCTTCCGGAATCGCCTTCACCATCGCCGTCCCGATGTACCCCGGGGAGATGGTGTTGACGGTCACACCCTTCTTGGCCACTTCCAGTGCCAGGGCCTTGGTGAAGCCATGCATCCCCGCCTTGGCCGCCGAATAGTTGGTCTGGCCGAACGCGCCTTTTTGCCCGTTCACCGAAGACACGTTGATCACGCGGCCCCACCCGCGTTCGACCATGCCGTCAACAATGGGCTTGCACATGTTGAACACGCTGTCGAGGTTGGTCTTCATCACCGCATCCCAATCGACCTTGTTCATCTTCTTGAAGGTCGTGTCGCGCGTGATGCCTGCGTTATTGATGAGGATGTCGATCGGCCCGATTTCCATCTGGATCTGTGCCACCGCCTTCGAGCAGGAATCGAAGTCCGCGACGTCCACAGGATAGGCATGAAAGTGATAGTCGCGGCTCGCCATTTCCTTCAGCCAATCCGCGGCCTTCGTGTTCGACGGCGAATGGGTGACGATGACCTTGATGCCCATGCGGGCGAGCTTCATGCAAATCGCCTCTCCCAGACCGCCCATGCCCCCTGTGACCAATGCGATGCGTTGCGTCATGTTTTTCTCCTGTCTCGTTTCTGTTTTTGCGTTTTGTGTTTTGCGCTTTATGTTCTGCTCTAAGTGTCCTGCGTCTCAGGCTTTTGCTTTGACATAGCGTCCCGGCGCGGGCTCGATCGGCCGGAATTCATCGTTGCCCAGCTTTGTTCTTGCCGGGATCATTCTGCCACTGAAGGACTTGAGCCATTCGATCCAGTGCGGCCACCAGCTGCCTTCGGTTTCCACGGCATGGGAAAACCACTTCTGGTGATCACCCGTGAGATCTCCGCCGCTCCAGTAGCTGCGCTTGTTCTTCGAGGCCGGGTTGACCACGCCCGCGATGTGGCCCGAGGCACCCAGCACGAACTCCACATCGCCCCCAAGGAACGTGGCGCTTGAATACGCCGAACGCCACGGCACGATGTGATCTTCCTTGGCGGCAAACACGAACGCGGGCATGTCGGCGTAGGACAAATCCAGCGGCACCCCGCACATGGTGAGCTTGTCCGGCTTGATCAGGTTGTTCTCGAAATAGGTGTTGCGCAGGTAATAGCAGTACCAGGGGCCCGGCAGGTTGGTGCTGTCCGAATTCCAGTACAACAGATCGAATGCCGGCGGCTTCGTGCCCTTCAAGTAGTTGTTCACCACATAGTTCCAGATCAACTCATTGGCGCGTAACGACGAGAACGCGAATGCGAGGTCGGAGCCGTTGATCACGCCGCCCGAGCCGACCTCGGCTTCCTTGCGCCGGACGAAGGCCTCATCGATGTACGCGGCAATGTCGCCGACATCGGAAAAGTCCGTAAACGTGGTGAGGTACGTTGCGCTCTCCACCACGTCGTGCCCCATGCGGCGCAGGAGGGCGAGCGCGCAGGCCAGCAAGGTGCCGCCGACGCAGAAGCCCAATGCATTGACCTTTTCCACGTTGGTGATCACGCGGGCCACGTCAATGGCCTTCACCACGCCGTTGGCGAGGTACTCGTCCCACGTCAAATGTCCCTGTTCGGCCTGGACATTGCGCCACGACACCAGGAACACCGTGAATCCCTGCGACACCGCGTAGCGCACAAACGAATTCTCCGGCGTAAGGTCCAGGATGTAGAACTTGTTGATGCACGGCGGCACCATCACCAGCGGCCGCAGGTGCACATCCTTGGTCGTCGGCGTGTACTGGATGAGCTGGAACAACTCGTTTTCGAACACCACCGACCCCGGCGTGAGCGCAATGTTGCGGCCGATCGCGAAGGCCGATTCATCGGTCATCGAGATATGGCCCTTTTCCATGTCCCCGCGCAGGTTCTCGAGGCCCGCCTTGAGCGTTTCACCCTTCGATTCGATGGCCGCTTTCAGCGCATCCGGGTTTGTCAGAAGGTAGTTGGCCGGGGACACGGCGTCGAGGTATTGCTTGGCAAAGAACCGCATGCGATGCCGCTGGTCGTTGGGCAGGTTCAGGTCTTCGATGCTTTGCAGCAGGAGGCGAGAGGCGGCCAGGTAGGATTCCGCGAGGTAGCGAAACTGCGGCGCGGTTTGCCAAGCTTCACTCGAGAAACGCTTGTCCTGCGCAGAGGCGAGCGACTCCGTTGTCTCCGCACCGAGCGCGCTCATCACGCGCTGCTGTTCCTCCACGAATCGCTGCTGGATCGCGGCCAGCTTGGCGGGCTCGCTTTGCAGCGCCTCCACCGCCTTTTGCCACGCCTCGTTCAAGTTGCCGGGCGACGGAATTGTGCCCATGCTCTGGATCCAGCGGGTGCCCGATTCGCGCACGGACGACAAAATCTGGTTGAGATCGAAACCTGCGGTCCCCATGACGCCCTCGCGCAAAATCTTTGAATTGGCTATACGTCCGGCATTATCTCCGATGCCCGGAAAGCCGTCATGCGGGGAAACACGGATCAGTGGGCGATCAGTTCCTTGACCACCAGGATCGAGGCCACCCCGAGGCCGATCAACACCACCTGCGTGAGGGAATCGCGCGGGGAACTCTTGCGGTGCAGGCCGGGGATGAGGTCGGCAATGGCGACGTAGATCATGCTCGAGGCCGCCACGCACAGGAATACCTGCGACAGCCCCTCGAACGTGCTCAACGCAAAGTAGGCAATCATCGCGCCGGCCAGCGTGGCCAGGCTCGACATCACGTTCCAGAACAACGCGCGGGACTTGGTGAACCCGGAATGCAACAGGACGAGGAAATCGCCCAGTTCCTGCGGCAACTCGTGGGCGACGATGGCCATCGCGGTGATCACGCCGAGACGCGTATCCGCCATGAACGCCGTGGCAATCGCGATCCCATCCGTGAAGTTGTGGAATCCGTCGCCGATGATCACCGTCCATGCGCTGGCGTGGCGACCGTGACTGTGATCATGGCCGTGGGTATGGTGGTCGTGATGGGCGTGAGCGTGCCCTTGCGCATGGCCCCCGGGATGCGCCGCCGCATGCTCCATGTCCGCGACGGCTGCGGCAGCCGCTTCGCCGTGATTGTGGTCGTGCCGCCACAGCACCAGCTTTTCCAGCACGAAAAACACCAATATCCCCGCCAGGATCCACGCGGCTGCGGTGTGCTGCTGGCCGCCCTTTTCGAAGATATGCGGCATCAGGTCGAGGAACACCACTCCCAGCAGCGCGCCCACGGCATAGCTCACGAACAGCGGAATCAATTTCGGCTGCGCGCGCCAGGCAATGATGGCGGCCAGCAGCGCGGACAACAGGCCGCCGGCAAAGCTCGCAAGGATGATGTAGGTCAGCGTCATTTCAACGTAGGGACGGTCTGGTGCGCATGAACCAGAACCGGAAAAGCGCCGCGCATTCTATCAGCGGCCCGTCTGGCGAAGGCGGATGAACGCCCCCATGCGCCCGGAAACTTTCTCGCGCCGATAGGAAAAGAAGCGCTCCGGCATCGTGTACGTGCAAAGTGCACCGCCGGAAATATCGTGAAGACCGGCGGCGCGCAGCCGCCGACGCGCCAGTTCGTACAGGTTGGCCAGATGTTTCCCCGGGGACCCGTTTTTCGGCGCAAACGCCAGGCCGCAACCCGCGTCGCGCTCCATGAAGGCCGTGCGCACATCGTCGCCGACCTCAAAGGCCGTCGGTCCGATGGCCGGACCGAGATACGCGATCAGCCGATGCGCCGGCACTTTCATCGCCACCAGGGTTTGTTCCAGGACGCCCGCAGCCAGCCCGCGCCACCCGGCGTGGGCAACCCCGACGCGCGTGCCGTCGCGATCGCAGAAGAACACCGGAAGGCAATCCGCCACCAGCACATTGCAGACGACCGTGGTGTCGGAGGTCACCGACGCGTCGGCGACAGGCGCCGGCGCCAGCGGCGACGCATGCGTCAATTCCGCGACGTGCGTGCCGTGCACCTGATTCAGCCACACCGGCGTTGCATCCACCGCCAACAGGGCGAGCCGGCGATTTTCGGCCACGTTCGCCGGATCATCGCCAACGTGGCGGCCCAGATTCATGCTCGCATACGGGCCAGTACTGACGCCTCCAGCGCGGGTGGTGAACCACGCTTCCACCTGACGCGGTGCGTCCCACTCGGGGATCAGGAACGGGCCTCGCTCGATCACGGCAGCGCGGCCATGTCGTCGATGAAGGCGCGCATGTCCTCCGGCAACGGGGCTTCAAACTGCACCGGCTTGCCGGTCGCCGGATGATCGAACGCCAAGCGGCGCGCATGCAGCGCCTGGCGGCCAAACGCGCGAATGATGTCGCGCGCGGCGGGATTGATGCCTGTCATCGTGCCGCCGTACAGCGGGTCACCTTCCAGCGGTGCGCCGATCGACAGCATGTGCACGCGGATCTGGTGGGTACGGCCGGTTTCCAACTTACATTCCACCAGCGTGTGATACATGAACCGGTCGATCACGCGGTAATGCGTGATCGCCGGCTTGCCGCCGACATCGCCCGGCTTGAGGACCGCCATCTTGGTGCGCTGGTGCGGGTGGCGGCCGATGGGCGCATCCACGGTGCCCTCCTGCGCCACAGAGCCGCGAACCAGTGCCACATAGGTGCGCGAAACCGTGCGTGCCTGCAACTGCTTCACCAGGGCCACTTGCGCGGCCTCGGTCTTGGCCACCACCATGACGCCGCTGGTGTCCTTGTCCAGACGGTGCACGATGCCGGCACGCGGGATGCGCGAGGCCGCCGGATGATGGAACAGCACCCCATTGAGCAGGGTGCCGCTCCAATTGCCTGCCGCCGGATGCACGACCAAACCTGCTGGCTTGTCGATCACCAGGATCGAATCGTCTTCGAACACGATATCGAGGGCGATGTCCTCGGGGTTGAACGCCAGCTCTTCATCGCGGGGCGACAACGTGGCGTGGATGGTTTCGCCGCCGATCAACTTGGTTTTGGGTTGGGCCGCCTCGCCATCGACCGTGACGGCGCCTTCCTTGATGAAGCCGGCCAAACGGCTGCGCGAATAATCCGGCAACAAATCCGCCAGCACCTGGTCCAATCGCAACCCCGCATGCGTCAATGGCACGCGGAATTCGGCCGTTTTTCCTTGGGGAGCGCCGGTGTGCGCGGGGCGGGCGAGCAGGTCCGCTGGGCTATAATCTTCGTCTTCAATTTCCGTGCCGGACATGGTTTTCAGTATGACACGATCCCCCTTGATTCTTGCCGCGCAAGCGGCGCTGCTGGCGCTGGCCTTGGCCGGGTGCGGCATGTTCGGCGAAAAAATCGACCCCAAGAACTGGACGGTCGAGATGCATTACAAGAACGCCAAAGCCGAGCTGGATTCCGGCAACTACGCGGGCGCCGTGAAAGCTTATGAAGCCCTGGAAGCCAAATTTCCGTTCGGGCGCTATGCACAGCAGGCCAACCTCGACATCGCCTACGCCAATTACATGGACAACGAAACCGCCGCCTCCGTGGCCGCGGCCGACAAGTTCATGAAGCTTTACCCCAACCATCCCAACGTCGATTACGCGCTGTACATCAAGGCCCTGGCGTATTTCAAACCGGACCTGGGCATCTTTGGCGACCTGCTGAACCTCGATGCGGCCGAGCGCGACCCCAAGTCGTTGCGCGAATCGTTTGAAGTCTTCAAGGACCTCATCATCCGCTTTCCGGACAGCATCTACGCCGACGACTCGCGCAAGCGCATGGCCTATCTCGTCAATGCGCTGGCCAAGTCGGACGTGTCCGTGGCGCGCTACTACTACGCCCGCGGTGCCTATGTGGCCGCCGTCAATCGCGCGGAAAACGTGATGAAGCGGTACCCGCAGGCGCCCGCCAATGAAGACGCATTGGTGGTGACCATCCAGGCGTATGAAGCCATGGGCCAAAAGACCCTCGCAGATAACGTGCGCCGCGTGCTGCAGAAGAATTTCCCGAGCAACGTGATGGTGGCCGCGCCGGGAAGCAACAAGACACCCTGGTGGAAGCTCTGGTAAGGTTGCTCGCCTGAGCGTGTGTGACCGGGGGAACCCCCGCCACATCCGGCAATACGCTCAAACTCCAGCACTGGCGCGGCGTTTGCGCCGGAATCGCCCCAAAACCCGCGCGGAACAAAGAGTTTGCCTCCTAATTCCAAGAGTATTCCGGCGCCACCACCGAGCCCCCCGATGCTCGCCGCGGTGGACCTCGGGTCCAACAGCTTTCACCTGCAGATCGCCCGCGTCACAGACGGCCACCTCTACCCGGTCGACAGCCTCAAGGAAACCGTGCGCCTCGGCGCCGGCGTCACCACCGAGAAGCTGATCGATGCGCAAACCGAGGCGCGCGCCCTGGCCGCCCTCAAGATCTTTGGCGACCGCCTGCGCGATTTGCCGCCGGAATCGGTGCGCGTGGTCGGCACCAATGCCCTGCGTGTGGCGAAAAATGCCAAGGCGTTCATTGCACAGGCCGAGGCCGCGCTGGGATTCCCCATCGAAATCATCGCCGGGCGCGAAGAAGCGCGGTTGATTTACCTCGGCGTGGCCCAGTCACTCCCGCCCACGCAGAAAAAGCGCCTGGTCGTGGATATCGGGGGCGGCTCCACCGAACTCATCATCGGCCATCGCCTGAAGCCCAAGGAACTCGACAGCCTCTACATGGGCTGTGTGAGCTACTCGGAACGGTATTTTCCCGGCGGCGCCATGGACAAGAAGCGCTTCAAGGAAACGCAACTGGCCGCGCGGCGCGAAATTGAGCAGATGGCCAAGCGCTTTCTCGACGAAGGCTGGGATGAAGCGATCGGCTCGAGCGGATCGGCCAAGGCACTGGGCCTGATCCTCGAAGCCAATGGCCTCTCCACCGGCGACATCACGCGCGACGGCCTCGAATGGCTGCGTGAAAAGGCCCTCAAGGCCGGCGGGTTTGTGGACCTGGCCTTGCCCGGGGTGAAGGGCGACCGCGTGCCGGTGTTGCCCGGCGGGCTGGCCATCATGCTCACCATCTTCGAAGAACTCTCGATCACCCGCATGGCGGTGGCCGATACGGCGCTGCGCGACGGCGTGCTCTACGACCTGCTGGGCCGCAAGCAGCACGTGGACATTCGCGAATCCAGCGTGGCGGCCATGATGCGCCGCTACCATGTGGACTTTGTGCAGGCCGACCGCGTCTCGCAACTGGCGCTGGCGTTTTTCGACCAAGCCCGACCGGCCTCGTTGCCCGCACCCGATACCGACGACGATGCGCGCCAGCAACTGGCCTGGGCCGCGCGCCTGCATGAAATCGGCGCCGCCATTGCGCAGGCGGCGTTTCACAAGCATTCGGCCTACATCGTCGGCAATGCGGACCTGCCGGGCTTTTCAAAGCGCGAGCAAGCCGTGCTGGCTGCGCTGCTGCTGGCGCAACGCGGAAAGCTCGCCAAGGTGGCCGAAGACCTGCGCCGCAACACCGAATTTGCGTTGCCTGTCTTGTGCCTGCGGCTGGGCGTGCTGCTGGCCCGCAGCCGGCGCAGCGTATCCCCCAAGCTCTTCAGCCTTGCGCAAGTCAACGGCGTGTGGCGCTTGCGCTGCGACAGCGCCTGGCTTTCCGCGCATTCGCTCACCGCCTATGAACTTGCGGAAGAAGCCAAGGAATGGGTGGGTGTCGGCGTGGGGTTCGACGTGGTGGGGATCGATTAGCGTCCAACGGTTCGGCGAATGCTGTCTGAGCCACTTTGCCTTGCTGAACTGGTTCAAAGAGCTTCTTCAATTGCAACGCAGGAAGCGGGGCGTTAGACTTTGATCAAACAGCGGTATAAGCACTGCGCACTGATTGCGCTGAAGTGATAGAAATGGGGTGTTTGTTATGACTGTACATATCTACAGTATAATGGCGCAACGCTCTGATTTCAAAAAGCTATTCTGGGATGCTTCAGTCAAGAATAGTTATCAACGCCGTCCTGATACAAGGACAGCGAGTTCCACTAAATTAAGTTCTCTTGATGTGAATGCTACGGTCATGAAGATCTGCGCGTTGAGCATATCACAAAGCTGTATGTGTATACAGTCCTCACTGTGTAAAAATGAGGCAGTCTCTACGGACCAGCACTCGCAAGCTCCGAGCGCGCCGGTTAACACGCAGTGTTAAAAGTACTTCGCTCTCTGTACACCATTCTTTTTTGCGCTCCGGAGTAAGAAGCGTGGAGTTGGAGGTTTTCATCGTATATCCCGCGCGTGTCTGCAAGCGACGGTCAAACCCGAAGGCGCTCGTGCCGCATTCAAATCCAGCACAAAGAACAGCTCGTTCTTGATCGGACGCCCCTGCGTATCGAAATCAATCAGGATTGAGTTTTCAGTTGGCCTGCGTCGTCGAGATTGCCAGCCAATTAGGCGGCGATCCGTAAGAATGGAAACCGTTCGCGGCCCATCACCGTATTCATTTGAAATCCCACAACACTCTTTCACCTGCAGGTGTGCCCGGTGTGTCGGTGAACAACAAAAGACCGCGAAGGGTTCCAAAGCCCGTGGCGCTTTCGCCAACCTCGCGCTATACGTCGTAGTTGAGGTCCTGCGTAACGACGTTGAAGTCAGGGTGCTCTGGATTTATTGCATTCGGAGCAAAGCTACAAAACCATGCTCTCAATTCTGGAGTGGTTTGTCGATGTCGAGCAACGTGGGTCTGGTTCACGGGACTACACCTATCCGATCATCGACGTGTGACTACGAGGCGTTATGGCGGCTCTCTTGGAAAAAGCGACCCCGGCGTCGATTTTGTTGTGCGAACAGTTGAACTGACGTTGATGCCGAAGATGTCGCGGTTTTCGTCAATCAGTTGATTGAACGCGAACTCCGTTACGTTTTAGATGAGAACCGACCGACCTTGGGGGCGTGGTAACTGAAACCATCGATGTCAACAAAGTATTTTCTCGACATTGATAAGGTGCAATGTCGACCTTCGGTCAGTGGCATCAAAATTCGCTGCTATTCGTGCGCAGGCATTCCATTGTCTGGCGCCATGAAGCCGAAGAGATTATCAATGTCTAATCTCGCGGCATTCGAGCGGGCAGTCCCAGTTGCAAACAGTGATGGATGAAATCGTCGTTCTGGTGAGTTCAACTACAGCGACCTGACGAGAACGCTACGCGTTACTTGATCTTTAGGCGTGGCCATCGAGGTCTAACACTTCGTTCAGCCGCAACGCGCAGCGCCCTGAACTCGGACGTTAGATTTCTGATGCAACTCATTTCCCTGATACAACGGCGATGGAAATGGCTGTTACCGCTCTTGGCATTCGCGCCCGCCGCAATGCTGAGCTCCATTCTGTTCGAGACATATTTCCGACACTTTGAGCTGCCTGCGCTCGCTGCGGCCCAATCTGTTGGCGTGGTCGCCTCTTCCTGCCACGACCACAAGTCAGAAATGCCGGAGCGTGCCCCGAAAGACTGCGAACTCGCGCGGAAAACACGTGGCGCTGGCGGAGAAGTCCGCGAAACGTTTTACTTCAGCGACGGGAGTCAGTTCACGCTTGAATCACGAGACGGCCAATGGAGGTCGTCTGGCGCCAGCTGCACAGCATTGGAGCGCCAAAGTTGGTTGTCGGGCGCCGGAATGCTACTCTTGATCATTGCGACGTTTGCACGATCGATTCGCACCGGCCAGTACTTTCACTTTCCTGGTATGAAGCGACATCCGCTAAATGATTTCGAGTCTATTGTCGGCATTTACGGCGCCTGCCTTTTCGCAGGAAGCTTCGTTGGCATGGCTGTCGCAAAGTGCAGTGCGATGGGAGTTCGAATGTGACATCTAACTCGCCAATCAAGTTCGCTCCCTTTGGTCGCGGGGCGCCGCAATAGTGCGGCGCCTCTTATCTCAGACGTTAGGCATCCTCAGAATACGAGCGCATGGAAGACGCAAATAGCATCAGTGAGCTGAAAAGTCTGGGGCCGAAATCCCAAGAAATGCTTGCCCATGCCGGCATCACAACCGTCGCTCAACTCAAGAAGCTCGGCTCAGTTGACGCTTACGTTCGCACCAAGAAAGCGGTTCAAGGCGTCAGCCTCAATCTGCTTTGGGGGCTTGAGTCGGCGCTTTCCGGGGAGCCGTGGCAGAAAGTGGCTCGATTGTATCGAACCAGCCTATTGCTCGCGGTAGAGGAGCGTGAGAAGAATGCCCAACCCTTCACTTCACGCCGAAGGTCCCTTCGGGCCCGTAGCCTGAGCTGAAACGTTGTCACAACCGAGTCCCAATTTGCCCAAGCGATCACAAACCTTCAGCAACCGAAATCCCTTGCATATGAAATTCACCAAGAATCATGCGCTTGCTGGAATCGGCATGGCATTGATTTGCATGCTCGCCGCGGCAACCTCCAGCGCCCAGACCAAGCCTCCCGGGTACATGATCGTGGAGTACGAGATCACGGATCAAGCCGAGTTTCGCGAGTACCTGAAAGCGTCCAATGCACTCCGTGCCACCGGCGTCGGAGGCACATTCTTGGTGCGGGGCGCAAAAGGCATCAGCCTCTCGGGTGGAGCGCCGAAAACCACGGCCATTATTCAGTTTGCGAGCGTTGACGAAGCCTTGGCATTCGACAAGTCACCAGAGCACATGGCACTGAAGGCAAGCCGCGACAAGGCGACAAAGTGGCGATCATTTGTTGTCGAAGGCCTCGCCAAGTAGGCGTCAGACTTGAGCCAGCCATTGCGGCCTTGCACATCAGCGAATCGCAATTGTTTTCTGCAGCGGCTTCCGCGCTGTGTCAAACGTGGTCCGGCACCACCATCGTTTTGAGCCGCACTTCCCGCCGCCCTTCCCGCTCGCGCACCTCGAACCACCACATCGCGCCTTTCTTGACGGACACCTGCCCGTCGTTGCCCTGCAGAAGACGCGCGGCAACGCGCCCCAGCGTCGGCTGATGGCCGGTGACCACGGTGTTACGTGCCGCATCCGGCCATTGCGCGGCTTCGAGAATGGCGTCCGGTTCGGCGTCCGGCGCGATGGCATCGACGGTTTCGATCGGCAAGCCCAGGGCACGTGCCGTCTGTTGAGCGCGCAAGGCCGGGCTGGCGATCACGCGCCACTCCTTCAACGCATCTCCCAATTGGGATTGCAGCCACTCGGACATTTTGGCGGCCTGCCGCTGGCCGCGCGGCGTGAGCGCACGTGCAAGGTCGTTGGCGGCGAAATCGTCGGCTTCGGCATGGCGCCAGAGAATGAGTTGCATGGTTCACACCCCCTTCGGGTACACGGTGCGCTGATTATTTCATTGCGCCTGCATGCCCAACGGCCAACTCACTCATGACGCGACTTCAAGAGTAAAACCCTAGATCTGGTGAGGCGTTCCAGCCATTTTTGGCCCAAACGCCTCGCCAGTGCTTGGGTTTGTCAAGCCAAGCCGCGAATCGTGGCCAGGGGCGGCGCGTCGAGGGCCTTGCGGGTGCCGATCAATCCGGCGAGCGCGATGCCCAGCCCACCAAAGCCGACACCGATCAGCGGAATCCAGGTGTTCATTTCATACGGCACATTGATGACCCGCTCCGCGATCAGCGCGGAGACCGCCAACGCCCCGATGCTTGCCACCAGCCCCGCCAGTGCGCCGATGGACAGGAACTCCGCCGCCTGCATGGCGCGAATCTGCCCGCGCCGCGCGCCCAGCGTGCGCATCACGGCGGCATCGTACAGGCGTTCATCCTGGGTGGAGGCAATCGCGGCATACAGCACCACCACACCCGCGATGAGCGCAAACAGGAACACATACGACACCGCACCCGCCACCTGTTCGGTAATGGTCTTCACCTGTTCCATGATGGCGCTCATGTCGATCACCGACAGGTTCGGATACTGGCGGATGAGGCCGTTGACCACCTGCTCGTTGCCGGGCGGCAGGCGGAAGCTGCTGATGTAACTTGCCGGGAATTCGTCCAGCGTCCCGGGCGTGGCCGCGACAAAGAAATTGGGGCGGAAGGAATCCCACTTCACGGTGCGGATGCTGGTCACCGGATGGGTGATGCGCGAGCCGCCGATGTCGTAGGTCATGGTATCGCCCACCTTGATGTTCATGGCCTTGGCGATGCCCTCTTCCACGGAAAACTGCGGCGTGCGGTCATCCGGCGCCCAGAATTTTCCGGAGACCAGTTTGTTATCCGGCTGCTGCCGCGCCAGCCAGGTCAGATTGAATTCGCGCTCACCCAGCCGCTTGGTGCGCTCGTCCTTTTCACCTTCCAGCTTTTTCGCCATCGGCTGGCCGTTGATCTCCATGAGCCGCCCGCGCACCATCGGGTACAGGTCGGGCATGTCGAGGCCGTGGCTCTTGAAGTACGCGCGCACCGGTTCGACCTGGTCTTTTTGGACATTGACCACAAAGCGGTTGGGCACATCCTGCTTCATGGTGCCCTGCCACTGCGCGATCATGTCATTGCGCACGATGGTGAGCATGAGCATCGCCATCAGGCCGAGGCCCAGTGCCATCACCTGCGTGAGGCTCGCCGCACGACGGCGCTTCAGGTTGGCGAGGCCCACCCGCCAGAAACGCCCGGCTGCACCCCGGCTGGCCGCTGCCAGTTCAATGAGCAATGCACCCAGCAGGCCGGTGACCACCATGACGGCCACAAAGCCGCCCACGGCGATGCCGCCGAGCTTCAAGTCCCCAGCACGCCAGACAATCAACGCGGCCAGTGTGGCAAAGCCCACGACAT
>JBGAUM010000093.1:0-13407 GCA_044228625.1 Usitatibacteraceae bacterium
GACTTCCCATGGTTTCCGGCGCGCGTGGTGTGCCACGATATCCTCGGTCAGACCGCGCTGGTGGACCTCGCGGGCCTGCGCGACGCCATCGCGGACCAGGGCGGCGATCCGGCCAAGGTAAATCCGGTGGTGCCGGTGCAATTGATCGTCGATCATTCGCTGGCCGTCGAATGCGGCGGCGATGATCCGCAGGCGTTCGAGAAGAACCGCGCCATCGAAGACCGCCGCAATGAGGACCGCTTCCATTTCATCGAGTGGACCAAGCGCGCGTTCGACAACGTCGATGTGATTCCGGCGGGCAACGGCATCATGCACCAGATCAATCTGGAGAAGATGTCGCCCGTAATCCATGCGCATAACGGCGTGGCATTTCCCGATACCTGCGTGGGTACCGACAGCCACACGCCGCACGTCGATGCACTGGGCGTGATCGCCATCGGCGTGGGAGGCTTGGAAGCCGAAAACGTCATGCTCGGCCGCGCGTCGTGGATGCGCCTGCCGGAGATCATCGGCGTGACGCTGACCGGAAAGCGCCAGCCCGGCATCACTGCGACAGACATCGTATTGGCGCTGACCGAGTTCTTGCGCAAATCCAAGGTCGTCGGCGCGTATCTGGAATTCATCGGCGAAGGGGCCGCATCGCTCACGCTGGGCGATCGAGCCACCATTTCCAACATGGCCCCGGAGTACGGCGCCACGGCGGCGATGTTCGCCATCGACCAGCAGACGCTCGATTACCTCAAGCTCACCGGCCGCAGCGACGAGCAGGTGAAGCTGGTCGAAACCTACGCCAAGACCGCGGGCCTGTGGGCAGATGACCTCAAGACCGCGCAATACGAACGCACGCTTTCCTTCGACCTTTCCAGCGTGGTCCGCACCATGGCGGGGCCCTCCAATCCGCATGCGAGGGTATCGACCACTGATCTCGCTGCGAAAGGCATCGCAGGTTTGTGGAAGGAAGAGGCCGGATTGATGCCCGACGGCGCCGTGATCATCGCCGCCATCACCAGTTGCACCAACACCTCCAACCCGCGGAACGTAATTGCCGCGGGCTTGCTGGCACGCAACGCCAACCGCGCCGGGCTCACGCGCAAGCCCTGGGTGAAAAGTTCGCTCGCGCCTGGCTCGAAAACGGTCGCGCTGTACCTCGAAGAAGCGGGGCTGAAAAACGAACTCGAAAAACTCGGCTTCGGCATCGTCGCCTTCGCATGCACCACCTGCAACGGCATGTCCGGCGCGCTGGATCCGACGATCCAGAAGGAAATCATCGACCGCGATCTCTACGCCACCGCAGTGTTGTCCGGCAACCGCAACTTCGACGGCCGCATCCA
This sequence comes from Usitatibacteraceae bacterium, assembly GCA_044228625.1. Classification (GTDB taxonomy): domain Bacteria; phylum Pseudomonadota; class Gammaproteobacteria; order Burkholderiales; family Usitatibacteraceae; genus UKL13-2. Next base: position 1,332 of record JBGAUM010000093.1, read on the forward strand.
CCCGTATGCCAAGCAGGCCTTTCTTGCCTCACCGCCTCTCGTGGTGGCGTATGCGATCGCCGGCACCATCCGCTTCGACATTGAGCGCGATGCGTTCGGTACCGACGCGAGCGGCAAGCCCATCACACTTAAGGACCTATGGCCGAGCGATGAAGAAATCGACGCGATTGCCGCGACGGCCGTGAAGCCGGAGCAATTCCGCAAGGTTTACATCCCCATGTTTGACCGCAGCGGGGACGTGGCGGAAAAGGTGAAGCCGCTCTACGATTGGCGCGCGCCGAGCACCTATATCCGCCGCCCGCCGTATTGGGAAGGCGCACTGGCCGGCGAACGCACGTTGAAGGGCATGCGGCCGCTGGCGATCCTGCCCGACAACATCACCACGGACCACCTTTCACCTTCGAACGCCATTCTCATGAATAGCGCGGCAGGTGAGTATCTGGCCAAGATGGGCCTGCCGGAAGAGGACTTCAATTCCTATGCCACGCATCGCGGAGATCACCTCACCGCGCAGCGCGCGACCTTTGCCAACCCGACGCTCATGAACGAAATGGCGGTGGTGGATGGCGCGGTCAAGAAGGGGTCGCTGGCGCGCGTCGAACCGGACGGCAAGGTCATGCGCATGTGGGAAGCGATCGAGACCTATATGAACCGCCGCCAGCCGCTCATCATCATTGCTGGCGCAGACTATGGCCAAGGCAGCTCACGCGACTGGGCGGCCAAGGGCGTGCGCCTCGCAGGCGTGGAAGCCATCGTGGCCGAAGGGTTCGAGCGCATTCATCGCACCAATCTGATCGGCATGGGCGTGCTGCCGCTGGAATTCAAGCCGGGCACCAATCGCAAGACGCTACTCCTCGATGGCACCGAGACCTACGATGTTCTTGGCGAGCGCACGCCGCGCGCGACCCTGACCTTGGTCATTCATCGCAAGTCTGGCGAACGGGTCGATGTGCCCGTCACTTGCCGGCTGGATACGGCGGAAGAGGTCTCCGTCTACGATGCCGGGGGTGTGCTGCAGCGATTTGCGAAGGATTTCCTTGCCAGCCGTGCGGCCGCTTGAACTCTTGGCCAGCCCCGGGTGGATTCCGGGATCCAACGAACATTTGGTAAACAGAGGCACCGCATGAATCACCGCCCCCAAATCAAGATTCCCGCCACCTACATGCGCGGCGGCACGTCCAAGGGCGTGTTCTTCAAGTTGACGGACCTGCCCGAGGTGGCACAAGCGCCGGGCCCCGCGCGCGACAATTTGCTGCTGCGTGTCATCGGCAGCCCCGACCCGTACGGCAAGCAGATCGACGGCATGGGCGCGGCAACCTCGTCGACCTCAAAGACCGTCATCCTTTCCAAGAGCAGCAAGCCGGACCACGATGTCGATTACCTCTTTGGCCAGGTATCCATCGACAAGCCCTTCGTGGATTGGAGCGGCAACTGCGGAAATCTTTCAGCCGCAGTGGGGCCGTTTGCGATCGCCCACGGGTTGGTGCACCCCTCGAGGGTACAAGTCAATGGTACGGCAGTGATCCGCATCTGGCAGGTCAATATTTCGAAGACCATCATCGCGCACGTTCCGATGACCGAAGGTGAGGTCCAGGAAACCGGCGACTTCGAACTCGACGGCGTGACTTTCCCCGCTGCGGAAGTGCAACTGGAGTTCATGGATCCCGCCGCCGAAGAGCCCGGAGCGGAAGGTGCCATGTTTCCGACGGGCAATCTGGTGGATGACCTCGATGTTCCCGGTTTGGGCACGCTCAAAGCGACGATGATCAATGCCGGCATCCCGACCATCTTCGTGAACGCCGAGGCGATCGGCTACACAGGCACCGAATTGCAGGATGCGATCAATGGCGATGCGAATGCACTGGCCAAGTTCGAAACCATCCGCACAGCGGGCGCCCTCCGCATGGGCCTGATCAAGACCCCGGAGGAAGCGCAAAAGCGCCAGCACACGCCAAAGATCGCATTCGTTGCCAAGCCCAAGGACTACGCCTCCTCCTCTGGCAAGAATGTCGCGGCGAGCGACGTGGATTTGCTGGTGCGCGCCCTGTCCATGGGAAAACTCCACCATGCCATGATGGGTACCGCCGCAGTGGCCATTGGCGCGGCGGCCGCGATTCCGGGCACCCTGGTCAATGCGGCGGCCGGTGGCGGCGAGAAGTCCGCGGTGCGCTTCGGTCATCCGTCCGGCACCTTGCGCGTTGGTGCGGAGGCGGCGCAAGTGAACGGCGAGTGGGCCGTGAAAAAGGCCGTGATGAGCCGCAGCGCGCGGGTGCTGATGGAAGGGGTCGTTCGCATTCCAGGCGACGCGTTCTGACTTTGCTCGCGCCTCATCCTTTTCGGGTATCTTTCCATCTGCTCCGCAATCCTCAATTCAACAAGGAATTCCCATGAAGAAAACCACGCTGATGATCGCCACCGGACTGGTGCTGTCCATTTCCGGCCTGGCCCACGCGCAAAAAGGCCCGAATATCAAGGAAATGAAGCCGGGCAAGTATTCCTATGAAATGGAAATCAACAACCCGGCGCTGCCGTTCAAGATGCCCACCCAAAAGTTCACCCAGTGCGTGGCCGCCAAGGATCTCGACGAAGGCCGCGCATTCCAATCCCAAAAGGACGCCGGCGTGGATTGCACCTACAGCAATGTGAAAGCCTCGCCCGGCAGCTTTTCATTCACGGCCGTGTGCAAGATGAAGGGCGACATGGGCATGGAGGCCGATTACGACGGCAAGATCGCCGGGGATACCGTCACCATGAACGTGAAGCAGAAAATGACCGGGGGCCAGATTCCCGACAACATGCGCAACTCCAGCATGAAAATGGTCATGACGCGACAAGGGGACTGCTAGACACTACCGAGAATGCATCAAACAAAAAGGAGCCGATTGGCTCCTTTTTTTCGCCTTCATTTCGCAGGCGAGACAAAACCGTCCTCTTGTCCCGCAACGTCAGGTCACATCAATGTCACCCGTGCGTTGCCCATGGATTCTGAGCGTCAAGCCTTCGCGCCCTCGGTCTGGGCGGCGACTTCCGCATGCACTTTGGCCATGTCCACTTCCAAAGATTTCTGGACAACCTGCTCAAACTGGCTCTTGGGGAGCATGCCCGCCTGCGAAAAGATGATGACCTTTTCGCGGAAAACCATGAGCGTGGGAATCGAGCGGATGTTGAACGCTGCTGCGAGTTCCTGTTGGTCTTCGGTATTCAACTTGGCAAACACCACATTCGGAAATTGTTCCGAGACCGCTTCAAATGTCGGGGCAAACATGCGGCACGGTCCGCACCAGGGCGCCCAAAAGTCCACGATGACCGTGTCATTGTTTTCGATCGTGGCATTGAAGTTGTCTTTGGTAAGTTCCAGGGTAGCCATGGCTTGCTTTCAGATTCGGAAATTGGATGAGTCGGAAACGGCACGCACAGTTTACGCGCCGATGAAGAAAAGCTGCGGTCACGACTCCAGGAGCGAGCGCAACATCCACGCGTTTTTCTCATGAACTTGCATGCGCTGGGTCAATAGGTCAGCCGAGGGCTCGTCGTTGGCCTTGTCCACAGCCGGAAACAGTTTCCGCGCAGTTCGGACAACAGCTTCCTGGCCTTTGACCAATTGGCGGATCATATCCGTTGCTTCCGGAACTCCCTTGGGCTCATCAATGGACGTCAGCTTTGCATACGCGCCGTAGGTGCCCGGCGCGGGGAATCCGAGGGCACGAATCCTTTCGGCGATCAGGTCGACTGCCAACGCAAGTTCCGTGTACTGCGCCTCAAACATGAGGTGCAAGGTCTGGAACATCGGGCCTTTGACGTTCCAGTGAAAATTGTGGGTCATCAGGTACAGCGTGTAGGTATCGGCCAGAAGGTGCGAAAGTCCCTGCGCAATTCTTGCGCGGTCCTTTTCATGGATGCCAAGGTCGATGGCCGGTGCTTTGGATTTGGGCATGATGCTCCCAGAGTGGGTCAATTCAGGTTGAAAACATTCTGCGATCAACTTGGCGATACCGCCAATGAAACCTTTGAATGATCGCCATAGATGGACTCAATCGTTGGATCGATGCAATCAATCGTCGAGTTGACCCATCTGCCCGGTCATATACGCCCGTTCCGCATATCGAACCTGCTCAACGGAGTTCATGACAAATGGCCCATGGAAGACCAGCGGTCCCTCAGCCGGTGCGCCCCCGAGCAACATGATTTCAGCAGGCTGCCCGGCGGACAACTCCACCGATCCGGGGACGTGATCAAAAACGATGAGTTGCGAGTCCTTTGTGCGTTTGCCGTTGATCACGGGCGCCCCCTCGACCACATACGCGCCGGCCTCAAACGCGTCGTCGATCGGCAAAACGACGCGCGCGCCGGCCCCAAGCTTCACGTGAAAAAGAAACAGCGGCATTTCAACCTGTGCCGGGCCACTGTGCCCTTCCAGATTGCCAGCCACCACACGGATCACTGCACCATCGCGTGAGAACTCCGGAATGTCGTCAGCCTGGATGCGCTGATATTTGCGCTCCATCAACTTCTTTGCGCGGGGCAACGACGTCCACAGTTGGATGCCGTGCATGGTCATCTCTGCCTCATTCTCGGCCAACGGCGCCTCGGCATGCACGATGCCCTTCCCAGCCGTCATCCATTGTGCCCCCAACGGACCGACAACGCCTTCATGGCCGGCAGAGTCTCGATGGCGATTGCGGCCCGACAATAAATACGTGACCGTCTCAATGCCGGCATGCGGATGCGGACCGACGCCATCCACCCCCGGTGTCACCCGGAAGGGGCCGAAATGGTCAAGGAATACCCATGGGCCGACCGACCGCCGCCTGGGCGCTGGCAAGGCCCTCTTGACCGTAAACGTACCGACCGGTGCAATCTCGGAGTTGAGCGTGCGCTCGATGGTTCTCATGGCGTTCCCCTACTTGCGAAAGGCATAGCGACCACCGCCGAACGCGACGACCATCGCCATGCCGCCCATGATTGCGAGGTTCTTCATGAAGCTGATCGCCTCGGCCGCAACACCCGGCGGATGAAAAATCAGGGTCGTCGGAATGAGAAACAGGAAAATCGCTCCGGCGGCCCAACGCGGCTTGAAGCCGACCAGCAACATGATGCCGCCCAAAAGTTCAACTGCGATCGCACCGGCGGCCATCAGTTCAGGCAAGGGCATGCCTTTCGAGGCGATATAGCCGGCCGTGCCTGCAAACCCCATCAGCTTGCCCCAGCCAGACACAATAAAGATATAGGACATCAAAGCGCGGCCCAGCAATGCCGCGGTGTCTTGAATTCGTGCGTTCATGGTGTACTCCAGATGTTCTGTCGATGGTGCGCCCCAACAACACTCATTGGGGCAAGTCGAATACCAGGACCTCCGCTCCGTGTCCCCTCTCGATGATGATCTCTTCAGTGTCCACGCACTTGAGGGCATCGCCCGCACCCAACGACGCGCCGTTTGCCGTCAGGCTGCCGCGCGCCACATGGACATAACCCAGGTGGCCGGGAGCCAATCGAATCGACGCGCGCTCTTCACCATCGAATAATCCAGCGTACACGAAGGCGTCCTGATGCATCGATACCGAACCATCGCGCCCATCCGGCGAGACAATCAGGCGCAGGGCGCCACGTTTCTCCGCTGCGTCGAAATTCTTTTCCTCGTACGAAGGGGCGATGCCGGTCACGTTGGGCTGGATCCAGATTTGCAAAAAGTGCGTGGTGCGATCCTTGGCGTGATTGAACTCGCTGTGGGTCACTCCCGTGCCGGCGCTCATGCGCTGCACATCGCCTGGCTTGATGGAGGATCCGTTCCCCATGCTGTCCTGATGGGCCAGTTCGCCCTCCAGGACATAGCTGATAATTTCCATATCGCGATGGCCATGCGTGCCAAATCCCATTCCAGCGGCCACACGGTCTTCATTGATGACACGCAGGGGCCCAAAACCCATGTGCCGACGGTCGTAATAGTCTGCAAATGAGAAACTGTGATAACTCTTGAGCCATCCGTGGTCGGCGTAGCCCCGTTCTGCGCTTTTTCGAATTTCCAACATGGTCTTGCCTTGAAGAGTTTGCGATGGTCACATTGTGGGGATGGCGCAAGGTGAAATAAAGCGCCCAAGACTCAACTGATTGTTGCACTGAACACAATAATGATCCAATCGAGCTACGTAGGCCGCTTTGCCCCCTCCCCCACCGGACCCCTGCACTTCGGATCATTGGTCGCGGCACTGGCCAGCTACCTCGATGCCAAAAAAGCCCAGGGTCGTTGGTTGGTGCGGATGGAGGATTTGGATTCTCCGCGTTGCCGTCCCGAGCACGCACGGTCCATCTTGGACACTTTGCATGCCTTTGGACTGAATCCTGACGCCACAGTGGTCTGGCAGTCCGCACGCAAATCGCTATACCGTGCTGCATTGGATCAACTTCGAAGGGCCGGGAAATCCTATGCGTGCGCGTGCTCCCGGAAAGAGGTCGAGGATTCCGGCCTCTTGGGTGTCGATGGTCCGGTGTATCCCGGAATTTGCCGACACCTTCGCTTGAAGGATGACGGCCATGCGATTCGCGTCATTACCGACGATGGAACCTTCGATTTCGTCGACCGGGTGCAGGGGCACCAACGCCAACGCATCGGCGCTGAAATCGGCGATTTTGTCCTGCGCCGCCGGGACGGAATCTTCAGTTACCAGCTTGCGGTTGTCGTGGATGATGCCGACCAAGGCATCACCGATGTCGTGCGTGGGGCGGACCTGATTGATTCGACCGCCCGGCAAATTTACCTTCAATGCCTTTTGGGCCTGCCACGTTTGCGATATCTCCATATTCCCGTCGCCACGAATGCCGAGGGCCAGAAATTGTCCAAGCAGACCTTGGCGCCCGCCATTTCAGCGACACACGCCGTGTCGATGCTGAACCTTGCCCTGGAGTTTCTCGGTCAACCTCGGCAGTTCGCGTCCACCCCTGATGGGCTTCTGGCGGCCGCCATTCAGAGTTGGGTTCCGCACGCCGTCGCGGCAGTACGGACCTCTCCGATGCCCTCGTTCCCGCCCTGATTCCGCTCGTCTGCCAAAGTGGAACTCCGGAACCTGCGTTTCATCGCCCATCACTCCACCCCAACAATCCAAACCCGCATTTCGTCGCGTCCAAATCGCGTTTCATCCACATCGCGAGCAGACTCCCGCCATCTTGGGAACTTTTCTGGGGAAGAACCATGTTTAAACGCTCAATCGATCCGTCAGGCGCAGTTCGCCATCGTGGCTGGACCAAATATGCCGTCCTGGCAATCGCCGTGGCCTTGGCCGCCGGCTCTTATTTCGTCATGAAAGGGGGCAATGCGGCCAAAAAGGACGAAAAGAAGGCCGATGACAAGATCTTTGAGCTTGCCGCCGGTGATATAGCTGTACTGGCGCCCCAAAACCTCGGCCTGGCGATTCCCGTATCCGGGTCGGTCAGGCCCGTCACGCAGGCCATGGTGAAATCCAAGGTCTCCGGCGAAATCTCCCAGCTGCACGTGCGTGAAGGCGAACGAGTCTCCGCGGGCCAGGTGCTGGTCTCCATTGATACCGCAGATCTTCGCGCTCGCCACGAATCGCAACAAGCCATGGTCGCGGAAGCCAAGGCGCGTTTCGATCTGGCAAAAAAGACAGAACAAAACAACCGCCAATTGCTGGCCAAGAATTTCATTTCCCAAACGGCCTTTGACAGCGCGATCAGCAGCCTCGAGGTCGCTGAATCCAATTACAAGGCGGCCGTCGCACAGGCGGCCATCACCCAAAAGGCCTTGGCAGATGCCCAGGTGCGCGCCCCATTCGGCGGGATCGTGGCGAAGCGCGCGGTCAATATCGGGGAAAAAGTCTCGTCGGACGCCCCATTGATCCATGTGGTGGACTTGTCGCGCATGGAGCTGGAAGCGCCGATCCCGGTTTCCGACATTCCCAGCGTGAAACCGGGCCAGGAAATCGCCTTCAAGGTCGACGGGTTCGCGAATCGTGAGTTCAAGGGCAAGGTCGAGCGCATCAACCCTTCGGCAGAAGCAGGTTCGCGTTCGATTTCCATCTTCGTCACGCTTCCAAACGCCGACGGCGCCTTGAAAGGTGGCATGTTCGCCAACGGAACACTGGCTGCGACCTCTCTGACCGCGGTTCCTGCGGTGCCGGTTGCGGCCGTCATTGCGGAAGGTGGACAGTCGTATGTCTTTGCCATCGAAAATGGAAAAGTCGAGCGCAAGCCGGTGACGCCCGGCAACCGCAGTGCTGAGCTGGGTCTCGTCGAGATCCGTGAGGGACTCAACAGCGGTGCACAAGTGTTGACCGTCAAAGCCGATGGCTTGAAGCACGGTTCGCGGGTCGCCATCAAGGAGGGGCCGGCCAAAACCATGCCTGCCGAGAAACCCAAGACCTCCTCCGTCGAACAAGTCGCGCGGTCTTGATCGCCCGTCTGTTCCCACATTGACCTAGTCCATCCCGCTGCAGCCTGCTTCACCCCGACAAGCATGCGCGCAACGCGGCGCAGGAGAACCCCATGAGAATCACAGAGATCAGCGTCAAGAATCCCGTCTTTGCCACCATGATGATGGTGGGCTTGATGGTGATGGGCCTGTTTGCCTATCAGCGCCTGCCCGTGGACCAGATGCCGGACGTGACGTTCCCCTTCGTTCAGGTCACGACGCCTTACCCCGGAGCCTCCTCCGAGGCGGTCATGCAGGATGTGACGCGGCCGATTGAAGAATCCGTCAACACCATCAGCGGAATCAAGAGCATCCGCTCGTTCTCGCGCGAGGGTTTCTCGCGCGTGATGGTCGAATTCAACCTGGGCGTCGACGTCAAGACCGCCGTCCAGGATGTGCGCGACAAAGTGGCCGGTGCCCGGCGCGGTTTCAACAAGGATGTGGGCGAGCCCACTGTTACGCGCGCGGACAACGACAACGATCAACCCATCTTCTACCTGGCGATGAAGAGTTCTGCACGGTCCTTGCGCGAACTGTCGGACTTGGGTGAGCAACTGGTCGTCAAGCGCCTGCAGGGCTCCGTTGGCGTCGGCACGGTGGAAATCTCCGGTGCCGTCAACCGCGAAATGTCCATCCAGCTCAACCCGGAAAAGATGGCGGCTTATGGGGTTTCCGTCGAGCAGGTCGTTGGCGCCATCCGTTCACAGAACCAGAACCAGGCGGCAGGATTTCTGGTGGGCGAGCTTAGCGAGCGCCTCGTCCGCGTCCAGGGCTAGCTCAAGAATGTGAGCGATTTCGAACGCATCATCGTTGCGCGTCGCGGCATCAATGGCAACAGTGCACCGGTGACGCTGGGCATGATCGCCTCCGTGCGGGATACCGAACAGGAAGAAACCTCCATCTCCACCAACAATGGCGTGCGTGGCATCTCCTTCGAAATCACCAAGACCCGGGGGGCAAACACCCTTGAAGCGGCCGAATCGATTCGCCAGAACATTGAAAAGGTGAAGAAATCACTGCCGCCGGACCTCTCTTTGGATATCACCTTTGATCAATCCAAGTTCATCGCCCAAGGCGTGGACAACGTCAAGCACACGATTCTTGAAGGGGCCGGACTGACCGTCCTGATCGTGTTCCTGTTCTTGCATTCATGGCGATCGACGGTAATCACGGGCCTGACGATTCCTATCTCCGTGCTGGCCACGTTCATTGCACTTTATGCGTTCGGCTTCTCGATCAACTTCATTACGTTGATGGCCCTCTCCTTGTCGATCGGCATCCTGATTGACGATGCGATCGTGGTGCGCGAGAACATTGTGCGACACCTGTCGATGGGCAAGAGCCATGAAGAGGCCTCGCTCGAAGCCACCAAGGAGATCGGCCTTGCAGTGATGGCGACCACGTTCACGATCGTGGCGGTGTTCCTCCCAGTGGCCTTCATGAAGGGCATCATCGGCCTGTTCTTCTACCAGTTCGGCATTGCGGTGACCGTTTCCGTGCTGGTCTCGCTGTTCGTGTCGTTCACGCTAGACCCAATGCTTTCGGCCATCTGGCACGACCCGCCGTCCTGGATCAATCGCGTGAAGTGGGTGAAGTGGACGCTCGACAAGCAAACGTCGCTGATGGACTGGTTGCATGTCCGATATGACCGCGTCCTGAAATGGACGTTTCAGCCTGAAACGCGCCGGACCTGGCTCCCGAAGTTGACGGTCTTCCGCTTTGCGTTTTCGGGATTCAAGCGGGATCAGCTCAGGGTGGAACGGGTGACGATCCGCAATCGCGCCATCGTGCTGTGGATTGCAGTGCTAACGTTCGTCGGGTCGTTCTTCCTCGTCCCGTTCATTGGCTCCGAATTCGTTCCGGAAGTGGACGAAGATTGGACCAATGCACGCATTCAGACGCCGATCGGCTCTTCGCTCCAGTATTCGCTTTCAAAAGCCAATCAGGTGGAAGAAGCGCTCAAGGAATTCCCGGAAATCAAGCGTATTACGCGCAATGTCGGCAAGTGGGGCGCGTGGTACGGTCTTGAGCTGACCCCGAAGGATTCGCGCAAGCGTGGCCGCAAGCAAATCGACGACGCCATCCGGAAGCGCCTGTCCAGCATCGCCGGTCTCGAGGTTCGGGTTGGCTGGAACCGCCCGATCCAGATTTTCGTGATGGGCCCGGAGATCAAGGAACTGGATCGAATTTCACAGGATGTGGTCGCCAAGCTCAAGGCCATCAAGGGCACGGTGGATGTGGAAAGCTCCTACAAACCGACCAGCCCGACGCTGGACATCACGGTCAATCGTGAACTGGCAAGCGACCTGGGGGTCTCGATGAGTTCCGTCGTTGCGGCCACGCGCGCCATGATAGCGGGCGACGATGCGGGCCAATGGGAAGGCCCAGACGGCGAGAACCATCAGATCCTCGTCAGGCTCCCGAAAAACGAGCGCACTTCCATCTCTGACTTGGACAAAATCTATCTGCCCAGCAGCCAGATGAATTCCGATGGCAGCCCGCGCATGGTCTCGTTGCGCCAAATCGCCGACTTCAAGCCGGCCTACGCAGAGCGCCAAATCGAGCGTCGCAACCTGCAACGCCTGGTGCAAGTCTGGTCGGGCGTGGCGTCCAGCCACAACGTGGGTGAAGTGTCGGGCGAAGTGCAGAAGGCGCTGAAGACGATCGATTTGCCCCCGGGCTACCAATTCCAGTTTGGCGGGCAATCGCAGGACATGGCCGAATCCCTCGGTTATGCCGTGGCGGCGCTGGCCATGGGCGTGATCTTCATCTACCTGATTCTGGCCTCGCAGTTCGGCAGCTTCCTGCAACCCGTCGCGATCATGGCGTCGCTGCCGTTGTCGTTGATTGGCGTGTTCATCGCCCTGCTCTGCTTCCGGTCCACGTTGAACCTTTTCTCCGTCATTGGATTCATCATGCTGATGGGATTGGTGACCAAGAATGCGATCTTGCTGATCGACTTTACGAATCGTGCCCGCCGCGAGGGCAAGGACATCATCGAGGCCATTTATGAAGCGGGCCAGGTGCGTTTGCGTCCGATCCTGATGACGACGGCAGCGATGATCGGCGGCATGATTCCGCTGGCCCTTGCACTGGGTGCAGGCTCTGAGCAGCAATCCCCTATGGCGCACGCAGTGATTGGGGGCATCGTGACCTCCACGGTATTTACGCTGGTCGTGGTACCCGTGCTGTATACCTACTTTGATGCATGGGGTGCCAAGGTGCTGGCGTGGATGACACGAAACAAGAATCTGGAGACCGCAGCCTCGCAGGAAGCGCATGCCCATCCCACGCCGCATGTTCCACAGCACGGTGACTGAAATCGTTCGGTCGAAAGAGCCGATCGATCAACCCATCACTAGCAAAGACGCGGGGTTCAGGTCACAAATGGCTTGAACATCGCGTCAATGCTTGGGTTCCCCCAGGCAATTCGCCAGTTCAATCGCGATGGTTTGCGGCACCTAGTGGTTGGGCACGATGCGGGCCACGGCCTCAGCGCGGTCGTGGGCATCCAGGCGCGCAAACAATTGCTTCACGTGGTAGTTCGCCGTATTGGGTGTTACATCCAGTGCCGCGGCAATTTCAAGGTTGCTCTTGCCTTGCGCAAGCAACAACGCCACCTCCCGCTGCTGAGGTGACAGGTCAAGCTTGGCCATC
>JBGAUM010000094.1:0-13277 GCA_044228625.1 Usitatibacteraceae bacterium
GGAATGGCGTTCCTGCCCGACGGGCGAATACTGGTCACCGAGCGGCGCGGCAGCCTGCGCATCATTGAAAAAGGCGTGCTCCTTCCCGTGCCCGTCGCGGACTTGCCCGAATCCACCGAACATGGCCAAGGCGGGCTGCTCGATGTGGCGCTGCATCCCAAGTTTGCGGAAAACGGGTGGGTCTATTGGACCTTCAATGGCAAAGAGGGTGGACTGCACGGCACCGAGGTGGCGCGCGGCAAGCTGGGCGGCACCAAACAAGCGCCGCGCATGACCGATGTGCAGGTGTTGTTCAAGCTGCAACCGAAGACCAGTGCCGCGCACCACTTTGGATCGCGCATCGTGTTCGATCGCGACGGCTACTTGTACGTCACGTTTGGCGACCGCGGCGATTCCCCCTCGAAAGGTGCGAGCCAGCGCGCGCAGAAGTTGGACGACCATGCCGGCAAAAGCATCCGTTTGCACGACGATGGCCGCGTGCCGAAGGACAATCCCTTCGTCAACACGCCGGGTGCAAAACCGGAAATCTTCACGTGGGGCAACCGCAACATGCAGGGTGCGGCACTCCACCCTGTCACCGGACAGGTGTGGGCGCACGAGCATGGCCCGCAGGGAGGCGATGAAATCAACATCCTCAAGTCCGGGGTGAATTACGGTTGGCCGGTGATCACCTACGGCGCCAACTACGGCATCGGCACCAAGATCGGCGAGGGCACTGCCAAGGAGGGCATGGCGCAGCCCCTCCTGCACTGGACGCCCTCGATCGCGCCGTCCGGCATGGCGTTTTACTCGGGCAAGGTGTTTGCGAAGTGGAAGGGCAACCTGTTCGTCGGTGCGCTGGTCAAGCAGAAACTGGTGCGCGTCGTGCTCAACGGCGACAAGGTCGTGTCGCAGGAAGATTTGTTTGTGGGCGACCTGGGCCGCATTCGTGACGTGCGCGAGGGGCCGGATGGATTGCTCTACCTGTTGACCGATGCGTCGAACGGAGTTCTCTACCGATTGGAGCCGGCCGCGTGAGTTCCAGCCTCATCCGCGTCTGGGATTGGCCCACGCGCCTGTTTCACTGGCTGCTCGTCATATCCGTCGTCACGTTGGTGGTGACCGGCAAGCTCGGGGGCAATTGGATGGAGTGGCACCAGAAAGCGGGGTATTTCGCCTTGGGCCTGGTGTTGTTTCGAATCGTCTGGGGCGTTGTCGGCAGCGAAACCGCGCGCTTCGTGCATTTCGTGCGCGGCCCGCGCGCCATCTTTGAGTTCCTGAAAGGCCAATGGCGTCCGGTTCCCGGGCACAATCCCTTGGGAGCGCTCAATGTGCTGGCGATGCTGTTGGTCGTCCTGTTCCAGGCAGTGACCGGTCTGTTTGCCAATGACGACATTGCGCTGGAGGGGCCGCTGTATGTCCTCGTCTCCAAGGACACCAGCGATTTCCTGACCAAACTCCATCATTGGAGCAGCAATGTCCTCATCGCCATCGTGATCCTGCACGTGCTGGCGATCCTCTGGTATGTGGGCATCAAGAAGGAATCGCTGGTCAGTCCGATGATCAAGGGCACCAAATCGATGGTGGATCAGGCCGAGCCGGCATTTGCGGGCAGCAGCAGGGCGATCCTGGCGATCTGCATCGCTGCACTCGTGGTGTGGGCGGTGGTGAATCGCATCTGGATGTAGCCGCAAGAAATGAAAACGCCGCGCATTGCGCGGCGCTTCAACCCACGTGGCAGGGATGGATTACTTACTCTTGTAATCGTCGTGGCAGGCCTTGCAGGACGCGCCGGTCGCGCCGAATTGCTTCTTGATCTCGTCGAACGTGCCGGTCTTGGCCACCGCTGCGAGTTTCGCAGTTTCCTCGTTCATCTTGGTCATCTTGGCCTTGAAGTCATCCATCTTGGCGAAGGCTTCTGGCTTGACCTTGGTATCGCCCTTGTCGGTGCCGGGCGTAAATCCCTCCATCGTCAATTTGCCGACATAGGCAACAATGTCGGCGCGACGCGCAAAGTCTTCCTTGTTGTAGGGTTTTTCACCTTTGACCATGGCCGCCATCGGGCCGAAGTTCCAGCCCATCACCTTGTAGGCGCCCTGGCGATACTTGATGACATCTTCAGGTTTCACTTGCGCGAACGCGGGCGAAGACAACAATGCCGCAACAGCGGATGCGAGGGCAAATCTTTTCAGCATGACAACTCCGTGGTTGGTTTGATGAGCGGGTCAAAATCTAACAGACGATTGAAACCGCATCCCGCTGACAACGGTAATAGCGATTTCCCAATGATGCAGTGAAGTCCAGAAAGGACGGACGCTCCAGTCCAAAAGTTCCCCAGGATCCTTGCCAGTCCTCGGGTTCTGCCGGCAAGTCCTAGGCAGATTCCGCGTCCGCCCAGCAATTGGGCGTTTCATACAGTCGCACTCGGGTGAGGGTCAGTTCTTGTCCGAAACGGTCGCGATAGGCGTGTTCCAGGATGCGATAGGCCTGCTTGACGAGGTTTTCCGCGGTCGGCACGTCATCGAGCACGACGGTTTTGTGCGAAGGAATGGCGGCGAGAAATTCGACCATCACCTTGTCTTCGCGATGGACCAGGAATGCATGGTCCCAAAGGTCCACGAGTTTTTCATTGGCGATGCGCTTGATGTCGCCGAAATCCATGACCATGCCTTCGTCCGCGGCGCCCGCTTCGTGCACCACATCCGCCGTCAACGTAATTTCGATCGCGTACCGGTGGCCGTGAATGTTGCGGCACTGGCTGGCGTGGTTCGGCAGGCGGTGGCCGGCATCGAATTCCAGGCGGCGCGTGATGGAGATGGTGGAGGGCATGGGCAGATTTTACCCGTGCCCGGCCCAGCCTCTCTTCTCAGGCCAAATGCACCCGGCTGCCCGCACTCACATGCTGTTTCAGGAACTCCATTTGATCCGCCAGGATGCGGCGATTGGCGAGGATGAGAAATTCGGCGCGGTTGGGCACGTACGGGGCATAGATCAATTCCATGCTCGCCTCTTCCGGCAGACGGCTGCCCTTGCGTTCATTGCACGGGCGGCAGGCGGTGACCACGTTCATCCACGCATCGTGGCCATTCCTCGAATACGGAATGATGTGGTCGCGCGTGAGCTTGGTGATCGCAAAACTCCCGCCGCAATAGGCGCAAACCTGCCGGTCACGATGGAACAACTCGCGATTGTTGAGCGGCGGCACCTGGTTGAAGCTTTTCATCGCCATGGCCTTGCCGCGAATGGCGATGATGGACGCGGCCGTCACGCTGGAGACTTCGCCGGTGTCGCGGCACTTGCCGCCGTTGACCGTGAACGCCTCGGAACCGGTTTCCCAGGCCACGCGGTCCTTGGCGTAGTACCACACGGCGTGTTGCCAGGTGACCCAGCGGTGCGGGATGCCGTTTTGGTCCAGCGTAAGGATGAGCGGAAAGCGCTTGGCTTCCGGCGAAAACAACGAAAACGCCGGTTCACCCGTCTGGCGCGGCGGTTGCACGCGCGGCGCATGGTTTTTCACCGTTTTGATGCGCGGTGGATTGTGTTTGCCACTGGGAGAATGTTTGTTGCGGTGAAGCACGGGTGGTCCTCAATTCGGCCTTGGGTTTTCCCAATAGCCAACTCTGGTTCCAACATCCATAATGTGCTGAAGGTTTTCGCCTCCGGCACGCTTCCATCAACCTCACATTTCTTGAGGGGTTCTACAAGGGGCAGCGGCCCCACGCGAAGCCTATCCCAATTTCTGCCACTTGAGAAGCCCTCATGAACCTAGACCGCGTGGACTCCGGGCGCGACGTGCCCAACGACATCAACGTCGTCATCGAAATTCCGATGAACGGCGACCCCATCAAGTACGAGTTGGACAAGGCCACGGGTGCGTTGTTCATCGACCGGTTCATGTCCACCTCGATGCACTATCCCTGCAACTACGGCTATGTCCCAAACACGCTTTCGGATGATGGTGACCCGGTCGACGTGCTGGTGGTCACCCCCTATCCGCTAATTCCCGGCGTGGTGGTGCGCTGCCGTCCCATCGGCATGCTCAAGATGACCGATGAAGCGGGTGGCGATGAAAAGCTCCTCGCCGTGCCGGTGGACAAGCTCACGCCGATCTATCGCAACGTGCAGTCGGCGCGCGACCTCCCGGAACTCACGACCAGCCAGATCGCCCACTTCTTTGAGCATTACAAGGATCTGGAAGCCGGCAAATGGGTGCGTGTCGAAGGCTGGGTCGGACCCGAAGAGGCCAAGCAGGCGGTGGTGGACGGCGTGAAGCGATTCAAGGCTGCCAAGAAGAAACCGCGCTACTAAGCGCATCTGCAAGGCCCCGTAAGCCGTAACTGGGTCGTGCGACAGATCGCACGACACCAGGAATGGGAACCGCGGGATGCAAATCAAGAAACAACTGCTGGGCGCCTGCCTGTCGGCGGGTATTCCATTGATGCACGCCCAAGGGGCGGTTTGCCCGCCGGTCAAGGCGGAAAGCGGTGCACGCACCGTTCCGCTCGTTGAACTGTTCACCTCCGAAGGTTGCAACAGCTGCCCGCCGGCTGATCGCTGGTTCCGCACCCTCGACGTCGCCCGCGTAACGCCGCTGGCATTTCACGTCGATTACTGGGACTACATCGGCTGGAAAGACCGATTTGCCGATCCGCGCTTCGCCCAGCGCCAGGCAGAGGCGGTGCGCCGGCAAAATGGCCGCGTGAGCTATACGCCGCAGGTGATGTTTGACGGGGACGATTTCCGTCGCTGGTCGTGGCCGGCACTGCTCGATGCCGCCGTGGGCAAGGCTACGGGGCGCCAGCCGCGGGCGCGCATTGCCGCGACCGCCGAAATGTCGCCGAATTCCGTCGACGCCGCCCTCGACATTTCGATTGCGCTTGCCGAGGATCGCGCGGATGCGCGCATCATCGCGGCTGTTGTGGAGAGCGGACTTTCCAGCATTGTGCGGGCCGGCGAAAACCGCGGCGAAACCTTGCAGCACGATCATGTCGTGCGGTCGTGGGCCTTGCCGCAGGCGTTTGCCGCACACGCCACTGGCGGCCAGTGGCGCACCTTCCAGCGATTGAGCCTTCCCGCCGGCGTCAATTTTTCCCGCGCCGCGCTGGTGATTGCGGCCCAGGACTCCCGCACCGGGCTGACGCTCCAGTCGCTGCGAATTCCACTTTGCAACTAACGACAACAACGGCCGAATCCGGACGGAATTTTCGCAAAAACGGGCGATCGAAGAATTCATCGCATTCGCGCGTATCATGCGCGCTGCTTTTTCCGCGACTGTACGATGATCCTGCCTGAAACCTATTCCGTTGAACTCTGCGCGTGGTCCGACGAGCACGCTGCCCTGTCCAGCCTTCGGCACGCCGTGTTTGTTCTTGAACAAAAGGTGCCGCCGGAAATCGAGATCGATGCACTGGACCCGGAATGCGTGCATGCCATCGCGCGCGACAGCGATGGCCGCGTCATTGGTACCGGCCGCCTCATCCCGGGCGAGCTGCCGCGCATCGGCCGCATGGCCGTGGTCCGCAGCTGGCGGCGTTCCGGCGTGGGCGGGAAAATCCTTGCGGTGTTGTGCGACGAAGCCAGGCGACGCGGTTACCGCGAAGTCATGCTGCATGCGCAGTCGCACGCGGCGCCGTTTTACTTCCGCCATGGGTTCCTTTCGCACGGACCCGAATTCCAGGAAGCCGGCATTCCCCATCAGGAAATGCGCAAGGCGCTCTAAAGCGCAAGAAACCGATCAGGCCGCTTCGAGTTCGGCCACGCGATAGGGCAGCAGCAACACCCTCAGGGCGACGGCATCTGAGGTCCGCAAGGACTGCGCGCGGATCGGTTCGAGTTGCGCCACGACCAACGCTTCCGAGATTCCATCGCTGCGCGTCACGGCATCCGCCACCTGGCCCGCCGGTTGGTCGCCGAATTCGGGCGCGAACACGGCATCGCCCGCCTTGAGCGCCGCGGCGCATTCGACGCGCACCATGCGGCGTTTCAGGATGCCGCGGTATTGCGTGCGGGCCACGATCTCTTGCCCCGGATAACAACCCTTCTTGAAACTCACGCCGCCGGCAAGATCAAAGTTCACCATTTGCGGCACAAACTGTTCCTGCGTCTCGGGCGTCAGGCTGTAAATGCCCTCGGCGATTCCCGCCAGCCGCCAGGCAGATTCACCTGCTTCGGCTGCGCCGCCTTGGACCATCGATTCCCATAGCGCGGATGCCGAGCCGGAATCGACCCGCACCAGCGAACGATGCGGTGACAGTTGAATCGTCGTTTGACGCGTGGAATGCGCCAGCGCCATCAGCGGCGCGGACTTTGCCTCCCGCGAGATCACGCCCAACAACACCTGGTCGCTGCTGGCATCGCGCAGCGTGACCTTGGAGCGCAGCACGAACATCTGCAAGCGCTTTTGAATCGCCTGCTGCAGGGATCTCGGCATGAGCAGGAAATACGCCTCGCCATTACGCCACACCAGAAACGTGACCAGCAGGCGGCCCTTGGGCGTGCACCAGCCATTCCACTGCGCCTGGCCGTCCGGAAGGGCAAGAACGTCGTTCGTCAGTTGCGCGTGCAGGAAAGTCGCGGCATCGGCACCATTGACTTCAACAAGGCCAAAATGCGACAGGTCCACAATGGCCGGTGGCTGCGGCGGCGCGGTGGTGGGTCCGAAAGACACGACGCGACCGTTGTCGAACCGGGCACCGCGTGATTGCAGGAATTGTTGCCAGTGGGCAGACATGGAAGACTTTTGACGATGAACGAGGATTCTAAGTTGGATTCCCCGCCGGAAATTCAAGCCGCCACACCCGCGCCTCCCGCCGCGTCTCGCGATGCCGCGGGCGACAAGGCATCGAAGGATCCCCGCTGGGTGGCCGTCAAGCCGTCGCGCATCGCGCTGGCCCTCACCGGTGTGATGGCGATGGCGGCGTTGGCCGTCATCCTGTGGGTTCCGATTCCCATGGGTCTGCAACTCGTGTTCCTGGCCTTCTGGCTGGTGGCTGCGTTCATCGAGATTCGCGCGGGCGCGCTGCTGGAGCCCACTTCCGTGCTGGCGTTTTCCCTGAAGGACGCCGATGCAGCGCCGGAAGGTGACCGGCCGCCATTGCGGGTGGCCTTGCGCACCCGCCGCGACAATCGCGAGCTGGAAGCCGACCTTCTGTACGGGGGCGTGGTGACGCCCTGGTTCACCACGCTCAAATACCGGTTGCCGGGTGACGCCGCCTGGCGCCGCTTTTGGCCGCGGGTCGTCCCGCTCTGGGTCGATGCCATCGATGCGGAAGCATTCCGGAAATTGCGCGTCACCCTGCGCTGGAAGTAGCCGGGCGGCAGCGGCTCGACCGACACCCCCTCCGTTATAATTCGGGCTGTTTTCGCCCTCGCGCGCCGTGAGGCTCGCCCCTCGATCGCCATGCCTCCTCCTGCAGCTCCCGCGGCGCCCCGTTTTGTGTGGACGCTGCCCGGTGCGACCGCGTTGTCGCCGTTCCGCAAGGAAAAACTGTTGGCCACGTTGCGCGATGCCGTGCCGGGTGCGGCGGATGCCCATGCGGCATCCGTGCACTTCATCGAATCCTCGCGCGAACTGACCGCAGACGAACAAGCGCAAGTGCAGGCGTTGCTCGGGCCTGCCGCGGGAACCGCGGCGCCGGGCGAGACGTTCCTGGTGGTGCCGCGCATCGGCACCATTTCCCCATGGGCCTCGAAGGCCACCAACATCGCCAGCAACTGCGGCTTGTCCGCCGTGCATCGCATCGAGCGCGGCACGCGATTTCATGTGGTCCTCAAAGGCCCCTGCGATGCCGCAACACGCGAACGCCTTGCCCGCGCGCTGCATGACCCGATGACCGAATCGGTCATCGAAGAACACCGCGCCGCCGAACTGCTGTTCGCGGTGCAGCCGCCCGCGCCGTTGTCCACCGTACCCTTGATGAAGGAAGGGCGCGCGGCGCTGGTGGCGGCCAATCGCGACATGGGACTGGCGCTGGCCGAGGACGAGATCGACTACCTTCTCAACGCCTACCAGGCGTTGCAGCGCGACCCGACCGACGTGGAACTGATGATGTTCGCGCAGGCCAATTCCGAGCATTGCCGCCACAAGATCTTCAATGCCTCGTGGACGTTGGACGGCGAGCAGAAGGCCGAGACGCTGTTCGGCATGATCCGCAACACACACAAGGTCTCCCCGGCGCGCACCGTGATCGCCTACGCCGACAACTCGGCCGTGATGGAGGGTGCCACTGTCGATCGCTTTTTTGCGCAAGGCTCTCGCTACGGTTTTCATGCGGACGACACGCAAATCCTCATGAAGGTGGAAACGCACAACCACCCGACGGCAATTGCGCCCTGGCCGGGTGCGGCGACCGGTTCGGGCGGCGAGATTCGCGACGAGGGCGCCACTGGCATCGGCGGCAAGCCCAAGGCGGGCCTCACGGGATTTTCGGTATCCAATCTCAACATTCCCGGCGCGGGGCGGCCGTGGGAATCCGGGTACGGCAAGCCCGCGCGCATCGCCTCTGCGCTCGACATCATGATCGAAGGGCCGCTGGGCGGCGCGGCCTTCAACAACGAATTCGGCCGCATCAATTTGTGCGGCTACTTCCGCACGCTGGAACAAGCCTGCGACGGCGTGGTGCGCGGCTATCACAAGCCGATCATGATTGCCGGCGGCTACGGCAGCATTTCCTCGCGGCACACGGCCAAGCACACGCTCAAGCCGGGAGACTTGTTCATCCAGCTGGGCGGGCCGGGCATGCGCATCGGCCTGGGCGGCGGTGCGGCGTCCTCGATGGCATCGGGTACCAACACCGAAGCGCTGGACTTCGATTCCGTGCAGCGCGCCAATGCGGAGATGGAGCGGCGCTGCCAGGAAGTGATCGATGCCTGCTGGGCGCTGGGCGACCAGAACCCCATCCTCTCCATCCACGACGTGGGCGCGGGCGGCTTGTCGAACGCGTTGCCGGAACTGGCGCACGGCGGCGGCGTGGGCGCGACCATCGACTTGCGCGCCGTGCCGAGCGAAGAACCGGGCATGAGCCCCAAGGAAATCTGGAGCAACGAATCGCAGGAGCGTTACGTGCTGGCCATTGCGCCGGAGTCACTGCCGCTGTTCAAGGCCATGTGCGAGCGCGAGCGCTGCCTGTTCGCCGTGCTGGGTACGGCCACCGCGGAGCACGACCTGGTGGTGAAGGACGGGGTGTTCGGCAACCATCCCGTGAACATGAAATTGGACGTGCTGCTCGGCAAGCCGCCGCGCATGCATCGCGATGTTCGGCGGACCGCGCCCAGGCTTCCTGTGTTCGATCTTTCCAAAGTGGACCTCAAGGATGCCGCGTATCGCGTGCTGAAGTTTCCGGCGGTGGCGGACAAGTCCTTCCTCATCACCATCGGCGACCGCTCCGTGGGCGGGCTCACGGCACGCGACCAGTTCGTGGGCCCCTGGCAGGTGCCGGTGGCGGATTGCGCGGTGACGTTGATGGGCTTCGATACGCTCAAGGGCGAAGCGATGGCCATGGGCGAGCGCACACCGCTGGCGATGATCGACGCGCCGGCCTCGGGACGCATGGCGGTGGGTGAGGCGATCACCAACATTGCGGCGGCGGATATCGACGACATCGGCCACGTCAAGCTCTCGGCCAACTGGATGGCGGCGGCGGGCTTTGCCGGCGAAGATGCGCGCTTGTTCGACACGGTGCAGGCCGTGGGCATGGAACTGTGCCCCGCGTTGGGCATTTCCATCCCAGTGGGCAAGGATTCCTTGTCGATGAAGACCGCCTGGAGCGAAGGGGGAGAAAACAAACAGGTGGTGGCGCCGGTGTCGCTGATCATTTCCGCATTTGCACCGGTGGCCAATGCCGCGCGCACGCTGACCCCGTTGCTTGCCGAGGGCGAAACGGAGCTGGTGTTGATCGACCTGGGCGCCGGCAAGAACCGGCTGGGCGGTTCCGCGTTGGCCTTGACGCATTCGGCCACCGGCAACCGCGCGCCTGATGTGGTGGATGCGGCGCAATTGAAGGCGTTCTTCGGCGCAGTGCGGAAGCTGTCGCGCGAGGGCAGGGTGCTGGCCTATCACGACCGTTCCGACGGCGGATTGTTTGTCACGGTGGCGGAGATGATGTTTGCTTCACACCAGGGCGTGACGCTCAACCTCGACGTGCTGACCTACGCCGAGCGCGAAGCCGACGTGGACGACTACGACATCACGCCGGTGACGCAAAAGATCGGTGAGACCGAGGCGGTGCTGGCCGCGCTGTTCAACGAGGAACTGGGCGCGGTGCTGCAGATCCGCCGCGCGGACCGCGAGGCCGTGATGGCCGCGCTGCGCGAGGCGGGACTCGGCGCGGTATCGCATGTGATCGGCGCGCCCAACACGGGCGATGAACTGAAAATCGTGCGGGCCACGCGCACGCTGTTTGCTGAAAAGCGCGTGGACTTGCAGCGCGCGTGGAGCGAGACGAGTTACCTGATCCAGCGATTGCGCGACAACCCGGCCACCACGGACCAGGAATACGCGCGCCTCAACCAGCGCGACGACACGGGGCTTCAAGGCACGCTCACGTTCGATGCGCAGCAGGATGTTGCTGCGCCGTTCGTCGCCACCGGTACGCGGCCGAAGATCGCGATTTTGCGCGAGCAGGGCGTCAACGGGCAGATTGAGATGGCGCACGCGTTCCACCGCGCGGGGTTTGAATCCATCGACGTACACATGAGCGACGTCATCGCGGGCCGCGTCTCCCTGAAGGACATGAAGGGCCTGGCCGCGTGCGGCGGGTTCTCCTATGGCGACGTGCTGGGCGCCGGGGAAGGGTGGGCGAAATCGATCCTGTTCAATGCGCGGGCGCGCGCCGAATTCGAGGCCTTCTTTGCGCGGCAGGATTCTTTCGCGCTGGGCGTGTGCAACGGCTGCCAGATGATGTCGAACTTGAAAACCATCATTCCGGGTGCTACGAACTGGCCGCACCTGGAAAGAAACCTTTGCGAGCAATACGAGGCGCGCACGGTGAACCTGAAGATTCGCGAGACGCCGTCGATCTTCTTCCAGGGCATGGCCGGGTCGATCCTGCCGGTGGCCACCGCGCACGGCGAAGGCCGGGCGGTGTTTGGCAGCGACGCGCAACGCGACGCCATGCGCTGGCTCACGGCCGCGGAATTCGTGGACGCGGCGGGCCAGGCCACCGAGACATTCCCCTTGAACCCGAACGGGTCGCCCATGGGCATGACGGCCTTCACCACGCCGGACGGCCGCTTCACGATCATGATGCCGCACCCGGAGCGCGTGGTGCTCAATGCCAACCTCTCCTGGCGGCCTGCGGATTGGAACGCCGAAACGCCGGACGGCAAGCCCGCGGCGAGCCCGTGGATGCGCATGTTCCGCAATGCCCGCGTGTGGGTGAGCTGAGATGGCGGGGGAACAACGCCCGCGCCTGGTGCCGCTGGCACCGGACGGGTTCGAGACCCTGGCGCACGTGGCGCGGCAGATCTGGCGGGAGTACTACACGACGTTCATCAGCGTTGAGCAGATCGAATACATGCTGGCCGGGCGCTACACGGCCGAGAGCCTTTCGCGCTACGTGAACTCCGCGGAGCGCTGGTGCGACCTGCTGATGCGGGGCGACGAGACGATTGGCTACTGCAGCCATTCCCTCACGGAAAATCCGGAAGAACTCAAGCTCGAACAGCTTTACGTGTTGCCCGAGCACCATGGCAAGGGCTACGGCAGTTTCATGCTCAAACACATCGAAGCACGCGCGGCCGCGCTGGGCCGGCCGCTGATCATGCTGACGGTGAACCGCAACAACACCCGTTCCATGCAGGTTTACCTTCACGCAGGCTTCGCAGTGCGCGAGGAAAAAGTGTTCGATATCGGCAACGGGTTTGTGATGGACGACTACGTCATGGAAAAGCGGCTGGCGTAGGTTGATCCGCGTGCCAAGGGCTGCTTAAGGCTACATCGCAAGGCAAAACCCCAGAAGGGACGGGCGTTTCCAGCCATTTCTGCCACAAGCGCCGCGCCAGACCTAGGGTTTTATATTTTATCGAGCGGGCTGATGACTCCGCGCCCGGCCACCTTGAGCACGTGGGTGTAGATCATGGTGGTGTTCACATCCGAGTGGCCCAGCAGCTCCTGCACGCTGCGGATGTCGTAACCGGACTGCAGCAAGTGCGTCGCGAAGCAGTGGCGAAGGGTGTGGGGTGTGACGGGCTTCACGATTCCGGCGCGTTGTACCGCCAACCTGAAATCACGCCTGAAGGTCTGGTCGTACAAATGGTGTCTTCGCACGATGCCCGTGCGCGGATCCTCCGACACACTCGACTGAGGAAACACCCAAAACCAGGCCCAGCTTGAACCGGCATTGGGATACTTCTTTGCCAAGGCATGAGGCATGAAGACGCCGGGCCTCTTGTCCACATGATCCTGTGCCCAGACTGCGCGTGAATGTGCAAGCTGCTGCTTCAACGGCGCAACCAATGAATCTGGAAGCATGACCACGCGATCCTTGAACCCCTTGCCCTCGCGTATAACAATACCGTGGTGATCGAAATCGACATCCTTCACGCGCAATTGAAGTGCCTCCGTGATGCGCATGCCGGTGCCGTAGAGAAGCCGGGCCAGCACACCATGCTCGCCCGCCATTAGTGACAGAACCCGCGCCACTTCCTCGCGGGAGAGCACCACCGGAAGCCGCCGCGGAACAGTAGGCCTGGACAGATTGTCCAGCCAGGGTAGGTCGACGTTCAACACCTTTTGGTACAGAAACAACAGCGACGACAATGCTACGCGATGTGTCGATACTGAAACCTTGCGCTCGCTAGTGAGGTAGGAAAGAAAATCGACAACCTCCGGGGCGCCCATCTTGAGCGGATGGCGCATCCCGGACCAGCGGATGAAGAACCGAATCCAGTACAGATAGGCCTGCTCGGTTCGAATGCTGAAGTGCAGATAACGTATACGCTCCCGAACTTGATCAAGGATCTTGGTCGATTGCAACGCCGGGAGCGGCGGGTTAGACTTTGGTCGAACAGCGGTATAAGCACTGCGCACTGATTGCGCTGGAGTGATAGAAATGGGGTTTCTGTTATGACTGTACATATATACAGTATAATTGCGCAACGCCCTGATTGCAAGAGAATTTCTGCGTTTCGCCAGTCCAGAATAGTTATCAACGCTGTCCTGATACGAGGACAGCGAGTTCCACTAAATTAAGTTCTCTTGATGTGAATGCTACGGTCATGAAGATCTGCGCGTTGAGCATATCACAAAGCTGTATGTGTATACAGTCCTCAAAAAATGATATTTGCGGAGCGCAAAGGGC
>JBGAUM010000095.1:0-13729 GCA_044228625.1 Usitatibacteraceae bacterium
CTCGATGTCATAGGCATTCAACAGGAAGCAGAAGTCTCGATCGCACTCTTGGTAGTGTGGCGTGGTTTTGGGATTCCTCGGGTGCGTCACCCAAAACCCCATCATGCCCATCGCCATTTGCGTCATTTCGTCGGCATGGGGGTGATACATGAAGGTTCCGGGCCTGCGCGCCTCAAACTCATAGACATAGGTCTGTCCGGGTTCGATGGCCGGCTGCGTCAGTCCCGCGACGCCATCCATGCCGGCGGGCAGTCGCTGGCCGTGCCAATGAATGGTGGTGTGCTCAGGGAGCTTGTTGGTCACGAATAGCCGCACCTTGTCGCCTTCCACGACCTCGATGGTCGGTCCGGGCGATTGGCCGTTGTACCCCCACAGCCGTGCTTTCATGCCGGGGGCGATTTCACGCACGACGGGCTCTGCCACGAGATGGAATTCCTTCCAGCCGTTCTTCATGCGAAACGGCAATGTCCACCCGTTCAGCGTCACCACCGGGACATACGGGTGGCCCTGACCGGGATGCTTGGGCGCGATGGTGGATGGAGACGCTTGGGATGCGGCTTCAGGAACGGCGCCCTGCGCCGAACGGCTCACCGCTGCGGCGCCCAACAACAATCCCGCGCCGCCAAGGAAATGTCTTCTTGAATTCATGGTCATTCCTGTCTAGTGTGCGGGCGCTGAGCCGCCAGTGCTCTGCGCATTCGCGGTCATGCTGACGGTTGACGACACGCGACCCAGTTGCGTGGCCTGCAGGGCCGCATCGGCCAGCCAGAAATCTCGCTCGGCTTCAATGGCCTGGATGACGCTGGAGACCTGCGCACGCGACTCGCCCAAGAGATCAAATACGCTGGCCAACATGCCGTTGTATTTGAGAAGCGTTTCATCGGCGATGGTTTTGCGAAGCGGAACGACTTCAAGCCGGTAATGCTGCGCCAGGTCATGGGCGGCGCGATACGTGGCGTAACTCTCGCGCGTGCGGGACGCGGCATCGATGGCAGTCTGCGCCGCGCGATTGAGCGCCGCTAGATACGTGGCCTGGCTGCTGGCGCGCTGGGCATTTCCAAAGTCGAAGAGCGGCAAGGACACCTCGAGCTCAAATCCGCGCTGCGGTGGTTTCCCAGTCTCGCTGTTACGGAGGCCGGCCACATGAAAGGCGTTGATGAAACTTGTCGGCACTTCGTAGCCGAGGCGTTTCGCAACTCCGGCGAGCTCCGCACGTGCCATTTGCACGTCAATCCTTTGATCCAAAGCGTCCTGCGTCAGGGCGGGTTCACCACGGACTTCCATGGGCAAGTCTGGCAGTCGCTCCGGAAGCACAAGCTTCGCTGATTGCGTGGCATCCAACCCCAGCGTGCGTCCCAAGTGTTCGCGCGCTGCCACCGAGGACTGCCTTGCGCGCGTCAGCTGCGCAGCGGCGTCCGCATAGAATGCATGCTGCCGGGCACGCTGCAGACGGCTGAAGTTGCCTGCTTCGTACATGCGCTTGGCCAATTCCGCGCTGGCATTCGCAGCGCCCATGACCTGCTCAAAGTAGCCTAACGCTTGCTCGGCGGCGACGGCGCGAACCCACGCTTCGCGCGCGGCGGTTGCCGGGTCCACCACCGCACTGGTGGCTGCAACGCGCGCGCGCAGCGCCATTGCGTCTCCGGCGTCGCGCCGAAGCGGCCAGGTCAGCCAGTCGATCAGGGTCACGGATAGCATGCGGCCAATGTCGAGGTCCGTTTCACCGTGGTCGCGACGGACCAGCCGCTCGAACGTAAACACCGGATTGGCGGGTGAAGAGGTTCGCGCGGCGTCCGCTGCTTCGCGCGTGGTGTCTGCCAGCACGGATTGAAAGGCCGGCGATTGCAGCAGAGCCACGCGTACCGCGTCGTCCTGCGTGAGGGGTCCTCGCGATAGGACGGCCGTCGCAGCATCACGCGCCCTTGAGCGGGCCGCGTCATCGGTCAACAGCGTAGCTTCGGCACGAAATCTTTCGCGGGCGAAGTTGCTGGACTCCATTCCATGATTTCGCAATGCGTCAGCCGCACATCCGCCCAGCAACATCAACGCGCCGCAAAGAATCGTTCTGGACATCATGGCCGCTTCTCCTTTGCAGGTTCAGCGGCTGCCGCCGCGGCCGCAGCCTCCTTCGCGTACGCTCGCCATCCGCCGCGCAGGTAAACGGTGCGATTGACCTCGCTCCAGTCGCGCAATGCCAGATCCCCATCAAACCGGCGATAGCCCTTGAACACGGACTTGTAGGACGGATCACGACCCACCGCAGCCGAGGGTGACGGCGCCGCCAAAGGCTCGGCCGGGGTTGCTGGATGAACATGTTGCTGGGCCACGGTACTGGTCACCGCCGAGAGCAAGCCCAGCGCGATAAAAAGACATTTCTTAAGGGGCATAGATGCCTCCCAAACGACAATGGATAACAACTTTGCGGAGTCCGGCACGGGCTTGCAATGTGCCGGACTCCGCCGCGCAGTTCAGGCGGTAGCCAAACGCGGCGGTCGTTGGGGTAGTTCGGGAATGTGACTCGCGAAGGCGATCTTTTCCGACGTGATTGTCGGTGCATGCATCCGGTCAGGCAGGACCGCAAGAATCGCCGGTGCGATCAGGGCGTTGGCCAAATGGCAGAGGTCACAATGAAGACAGGCGTTCGGCACGCCCGCATCGGGTGCGGGCTCGCTGGTCATGGAAGCGTGGCACGGCAGTGACGATTCCACACGCGCATCAACGGCGGCAATATCGGTCGAAGGCGCGTCAAGCGATCGTTGATAAGGCATGACCATTGCCATGGCGCCCGACAACGGGAGCCAGACAATCATCCAGCAAATCAGAAGCATGCGCGCGTTTTTCACCATGGTATTGACCATGTTACCGCACCTGGAGTTCACACCAAAGCGCCCCATGGCAGGGTCAAAAGTGAAGGTTTGGCGCGGCGAATGGGGCAAATTCGGCTGAAAACCCGCATGGCGTCTGGAGTTTGGGGTTTCAAGGCATGCTGCCTGGAACTTATTCAAGACCTGTGGGAAACCCTGATTTGGTCACGAATTGGCAAGGTTTGGCGCTACCTGGTGCCGTACACTCGCCAGCTTTTGGCGGTTTGGGGAATAGGGAGTGAACTTGAGCAGAAAACGATTCCATTGGAGTCTGGCGGCGATGTGGCTCTGGGGGCATGCTTTCGCGCAGGCGCAAGCGCCAGCGGCCCCTCAAAGTGCGCCTTCGCCCAAAGCCGACACCAAAAGCGAACCTGCGAAACCCAATGCCAAAGTGCAAAAGGTGGAAGAAGTTGAGGTCAAGGCATCCAGCGCGGTCGATGAGCGCCGTGAAGATACGGCCACCAAGATCGTGGTGACGTCCGAGGAAATCAACAAGTTTGGCGACACGCAAGTCCTCGATGTGATGAAGCGTTTGCCCGGTGTCACCGTGACCAACAATCAGATCCGCATGCGCGGGCTTGGCGCCGGATACACGCAGATCCTCATCGACGGCGAACGTCCGCCGCCTGGTTTTACATTGGAGCAACTGTCCCCCACGCTCATCGAGCGCATCGAGATCATTCGTGCGGCCACCGCAGAATTCAGCACGCAGTCGATCGCCGGCACCGTTAATATCGTGCTCAAGAAAAAGGTGTCGTTCTCGCAAAGGGAACTGCGCGTCAATTACGCAAGCGGCAGCTTCTACAAATGGGCCGGCGGCAATTTCGTCATTGCCGACAAGGTTGGGGACCTGGGGTACACGGTCAATGGATGGGGCGGCAGAAACACCAATACCTATCCGTTCATGACTACCGAGCAAGGGTTCAATGCGGCTGGCACGCAAATTCTCAATCGCGCCACCGAATCCTTCAGCGATGGCGATGGATCGCATGCGGGGATGAGTCCTCGCCTGACCTGGAATTTCAATGGCGGCGACTCTCTGAATTGGCACTCCGTGTTGAACGGCTGGCGCGGAAACGGCGTGAATCGATTCCGGTATGTATTGGCAGAAGGCATTCCGGTGCCTACCTTTTCAAGCGTGGGCCGTTACCGTTACGAAGGCAACTTTGCGCGAACGGAGTTGAACTGGATCAAAAGGATCGGAGATGGCGGCAAGCTGGATACCAAGTTGAACTTCCAGACCAACCACAACGAAAACGAAAACTTCAACGACGGCTTCAATCCGCAGGGCCAGCAAAATGTCGCACGGTACAACCTGACTGATGGGACGGAAAAAGGCTGGGGCTTCACCGGCAAGCTGTCGTTGCCACTGGGCGATGGCCATTCGTTCGTCACGGGCTGGGACTTGGGGCGCAGCGTGCGCGACGAGAACAATGTGCAGCGTGATACCTCCTTCCCCGGGGTGCTGCCGGCCATCCCCGCGTTCAACAGCGCCGCAAATTACGAAGCGACATTGGACAAGTCCGCGCTCTTTGCGCAAGACGAATGGAACGTCACCAAGAATTGGTCGCTGTATCTTGGCCTGCGTTGGGAAGGGCTCACGACCAGAAGTTCCGGCAACAACTTCGAGTCGGTCAAGAGCAAGTACGAGGTCTGGAGTCCAATCCTGCAAACGCTGTACCGCATCCCTGATCGCAAGGGCGAGCAACTTCGGTTTGCGCTGACACGCACCTACAAGGCGCCTCGTACCCAGGAATTGATTCCGCGCCGATTCACGGTGATCGACAATACGCCCACGACCCTGCCTATGAAAAATTCTGGGACAAGGGCGCTTCGATGAGCTTGGCGGTCAGTGCGCGCCGCATCAACGATTACATGCGCCAGGGGCTGAGGTTGATCAATGGCCGGTGGGTGCAGCTGCCCGTCAACGACGGGCACGCTGACACGCGGAGCATCGAGTTCGACACCAAGTTTCCGTTCCAGTTGTTCTTCCCAAGTGCACCGCCGATCGAGGCCCGGTTCAACATGAGCCGGAATTGGTCGACCGTGGACTCCATTCCCGGGCCGAATAATCGACTGGATTCGCAAACGCCGTTTTCGGCCACCCTGGGGCTCGACTATCGAATGGTCGGCGGCACGATCACCGCGGGCGGAAGTCTTACATACAAGCAGGGCGGGGAAGTGCGCACGTCGCCGAACCAGACGCGCTTCATCACCGCCAAAAAGGACATGGATGTCTATGTGTTGTGGAAAGCCACGCAGCGGCTCCAATTGCGGGTCACGCTTTCAAACGTGCTCAAGCCCTCTGAAATCAATCGCAGCAGCTATTTCGACGCCAACGG
Organism: Usitatibacteraceae bacterium; assembly: GCA_044228625.1. Taxonomy (GTDB): domain Bacteria; phylum Pseudomonadota; class Gammaproteobacteria; order Burkholderiales; family Usitatibacteraceae; genus UKL13-2. The sequence continues at coordinate 5,207 of JBGAUM010000095.1, forward strand.
CCTGACCAATCGCACGACCGAGACACCCTCCAAGATGAATGTGCGCGCCGGGGTGGAGTGGAAATTCTGATCACTGGGTGGCGCGCTGACTACGCCGCCGCCGCCCAGCGGGACTGCTGACTCCAGAGCTCGATCAGTTTTTCGCGCACCCGCTGGCTTTCGCGCCGGAAATCTTCCTTCTCCCCCTCGGAGCGCGCACGCCACACTGCGCTTTGGGCATCGTCGCCGCAGCGCGCATACAAGGTGGCCAGGTTGCCCGCGGCTGCCGCGGTATCGCGCGCAGGCCGGTGGTGCGTAGCGTGGTCGAAGGCACGGTGCGAGGCGTCCATTGCATCGTCCCAGCGCTCCATCGCGATGAGCACCTCGCTGCGCGCCATGTAGAGATGGGACAGGAATGTGGGCGATTTGAGATTGGCCTCGATCGCCAGCGCGTGATCGAACTGGGTTAACGCGCTGGCATTGTCGCCGATCAGGCGGTCGATGTCACCGAGGTTGTAATGTACGCGCGCTGCCAATGCGGCATTGCCGTCGAGCTGCGCAGCCGCCATGGCTTCCATCGTGCGGGCTCGCGCGGCGGCAGCCAGCATGGATCGCCCAGTCTCCGGCGCGGCGCGCACGCGCTTGGTCACCAGCACAGACAGGTTCATCAACAACATGGCGTGCGGCGTCAAGGCACCCGCGGAGGTGCCGAATTTGAGCGCCGCATGGATTTCGCGCTCGGCGTCGTCGAAGCGTTGCATCGTACCCAAGCGAATGCCGAGAAGGCTGCGAACGCGGGCCTCGAGAACCGAATCGCTGTATGCACATGCGCTTTCCAAGCAGTATATGAGCACCGGATATGCGGCCTCGTCGGTGTCGAGAATCATCCCGGCCGATGCAGCCAGTGTGGCAAGGGCGTGACATTCCTCAATGCGGTCTTGCGCCTCGTGGGCCAGTACATACACGTCGAGCCCGTGCGAGACCGCCTCGATGTAGCGGCCATGCGCGGCTTGGCAAATGGCAATGACATTGAGCGCGCGCCGCAATTGCGCCGCCTGGTTTTCTTGGCGAAAGCGCTGGGACACCGCAACGGCCATCTGGATGCCCTCCTTTGCACGCCCGGCGCGCGAAAGCCTAATGGCCTCTTCAAGGATCGTGTTCGGGTTGTCGTGAGAGGCAGCGATCATGGAACAGGCATCAATGCGATGCCGGGATGGTACTGCGGCCTTCGTCCCTGTGGGTGAACTTTTGTCAATCCGCCGTCCGGACATGCGTCGCGTATCGGCGCATGAACGCGCGGTCGATATGGTCTTTCCATGTCCACACCCAATCGCCTTCCCAAGACCAATTTCCCCACGAGCCGATGGCATGCCTGCCGCCGGTACTGATGAGGTAGAGGGATTTTTTCTGCGGGGCGTAGCGCTTCATCGGGTTGTCGAACAGGAACTTGCGCAGATTGTGGGCCAGCGGCGGGCCGGCGCGCACGGCGTAGACGCCGGACTTGGGGCGCGGATGCCCTTCCATGTCGGCGCAATCGCCCGCTGCGAACACGAAGGGATGTGAGACCGACTGCAGGAAATCATTGACGCGAATGAACCCCCCGGGATTGCAGGCCAATCCTGCATCCAAGGGCCAGCGGGCGGCGGTGGAGCCCGTGGACACAATGACAAAATCCGCGTCCAGCGTTTGGCCGTCCGTGAGTTGGACGAACGACGACCCGATCCGGGTCACGGTTTTCCCTGGATACAGTTTTACGTGACGCGCCAAGAGGTGCCGGGCAAGTCGCGGTCCGACACGGCCGGGCAGGGTGTTGGCCATGGACACCAGGGCAAATTCAGTCTTTGATGCCCGGAAGCGGGCTTCCAGCGCAAGCGCCAGTTCGATGCCTGCTGCGCCCGCGCCACAAAACACGATGCGTGATGTCCGCCCGGCAGAGGCATTGTCAAAGACCTGCTGTTCAATCCGCTGAACGGCGGTGATGAACGATTCGATCGGCCGCACCGCAATTCCATATTCATTGCTGCCAAGGATCGCATCGTTTTGGACCGGCCCGGTGTCGATCGACAACACGTCAAACCCGAGGGTCTCTCCATTGGCCAACTGAACCCGCCGGGTGTTGAGGTCCAGCGCGATGGCCGACGTTTGGAGGAACCCAGCCTCTGCGCGCTCCGCCAGGGGCGCCAGTGGAATGACGCATTGGTCCAGCGTGTAGTGGCGCGCAATCCAGCCGGGCAACATCCCGGAGTAGACCTGCCGTTCATACGGGGAGACCAGCGTGATGCGGGTGTCGCGCACGGGATGATCGGCCAGGGCCTTCAGCACGTGGACGTGCGCGTGGCCACCACCCAGAAGCAAAAGGCGCTTCACGGCACGAACCTCACATCGCCGAACCAGGTCGTGGCCCGGCTGGCAGTATTGTCGGTGTCGCTGCCCACTGCCACGCCGGTGACCCGCGGCATGTCGACGCCAAACGCAGATTTGAAATCAGCCGCCACATCGCGCTGCTCGGTCAGCCATGTCTTGGCGCCAGAGGCCTCATTGCGCAAGACGACCATGCGAACGCGCTTCGTATAGGGACTCCAGAAGCTGGTGCCGATGGGTTCCCGATGGTCCCAGACGTAACAAATGGCGGCGGTCGGGACCTCCATGCCCGTCATGACGCGCGCGAGCCAGATCTTGGTGCGGTCCATGAACGACAGGCTCTCCATCGGTACATCGAAAAAAACATAGACGCGTGCCGCATAGTCGTCTCCTGCCTTGGTGCGAGGCGCTGCATTTTCAAGGGTATGGCTGATTTTCCAGCGCCACGTCAACGTTGCGCCGCGGGACATGTCGGTCTTCAGCGGCAATCCGACGGTACTCGCACTCGATGAAGAATCGACTTTGAGGACGGTGCTGCCTTCTTCCTCGACGAGCGAGAACGTGTTCTGCGGGATCCTGGGAATCCCGATGAGACGATACTGTTCGCCCACACTCGTGCCGGCTTTGTGGGTGGAGAACGGCAAGCCTTCGTTTGCGCAAGCCGCGCAAATGAAAAGCCCAAACAACACCGCAAGGCACCTTGAAAGGGCATTTACCATTCGAATGCCAAAGGCGGCTTGAGCGACTTCAGCCGCACGAGGTCTTCCGGACGGTCCACATCCCATGAGGCCGCAAGCTCGGCGTGGGTGAGTCCTGCGCGCGCGAAGGCGTTGCGTTGCTGTGCGAGTACAGCACCTGAACCCCATGAAATGCCGTCAAACATCTGTGCGTGATCCTTGCGCGCGCCGACCAGGACATAACCGCCGTCGTCAGCGGGAATCAGCACCATGTCATGACGGTCCAGCGCCGACGCCGCAGCGGTCCATTCCCTTCGGCCAATCGCCGGTGCATCGGCGCCCGCCAACAGGACCTTTGAGTACGTTTTGAGGGCACGGCGAATCGCGCGACCCATGCGCGTCCCCAGGTCACCACCCTCCTGCGCGGTGAGTTGCACGCCAAGATCTTCTTCGCATTGCGCAAAAAACGCGTGTTGGATGTCGGGCGCGCAACACAGTTCCACCGGGGCTCCCAAGGATTGCGCATTCTCGATGGCTCGCTCGGTCAATGCCGAATGAAGCATGGCGGCGTTCATTTCGCCCATCGCCGGAATGAGTCGTGTTTTGACGTCACCCGGCACGGGAGCTTTCGCAAAGATGATGGCGAGTGTATTCGTCATGGCACGGGCCTGCCGTAGTACGCACGATGGAGGGATTCCGGCGTGGCACCGAGGTAGTAGCGCAGCCGGAGCCGCCACATCAGGAAAATCGTTCGCCAGATCCCGTGCTTTTCCCAACGCCGGCCCGAGGTTTGGATCCGTGGGCCAATGAAAAGCGGCGGCTTGTGACGTTGCAGCGCCCGCTCGCAAAACCCGATGTCCTCCATCAAAGGCTGGTCCGGGAATCCACCGATCGAATCGAACAACGACCGTCGGGCAAAGAGACCTTGATCGCCGGTGGCAATGCCTGTCAGCCGTGAGCGCTTGTTCATGAACCAAGCAATCACGGGAAACATCCAATGCGCACCGGTAATGGTCACGTCAAAGCGCCCCCACTGCGCGCGGGAATCGGAAAGCGCGCCCAACACGCACATGTCCGCTTCTGCCGGAAGGATCGAATCGGCATGCAGGAACAACAACACATCGCCCGAAGAGGCCGCTGCGCCGGCATTCATCTGCCTGGCGCGGCCCCGGGGTGCATCGATCACGCGATCAGCCAGCGGCCGTGCTGATGTTCCCGTGTCGTCGGCGCTGCCCCCATCGGCAACGATGACCTCGGCGCCCCGCGCACGCATAGGCTGCAAAGATGACAGCGTCGTCGAGATGTTCTCGGCTTCGTTGAGCGTAGGCACAATGATGGACAGGCGCATCGTGGCATTTTAGCCGCGTGACCTCCCCAGCAGATTGAAGCCAAAACCCAGAACCGGCGCGGTCTTCAGACCAAAAACGGTCTGTCAGCCGCACCAGTGATTGTGTTTGGCTCACGTTTTCTTGACCAGACCGAACAGCAATTCGAGAAACGCCTTGGCCTCCGCGTCCGGCTTGGCCGCAAGCTTTTTGTAGACCCGGCCGTCGATGGTGCGCCACAGGAGCCTGGCATTCACCAGTTCCCGTCGCAGGGTGACCGGGTCGCCATAGGTGTGTGCGAGGTCGATGTAACGGTTGACCTCGGCCTCGGTCAGTTTGCGACGCAGCGGCAAACGCGACCACACGGCCCAAATGGCCAACTGCTGCGAGGCGTACTTGTGCGGAAAACGCGTTAACCGGCCTTCGCGGTCAAAGCACGCAAGCAGCTTCTTCATGGCGGGCGTGCAAGGCAATTCGCGCGGGATGCTCAAGGGTGGAGAGTCCGCATTTGCAGGAGGGACCTCCGGCGCGACAAGTGCGCGCGGCATCGCTTTCAATACCTGAAAGTTTCGATGGCCTGCGCTTTTTGCAAGCATGTTGAGCAGCGCCAAATGCCCGGGTGCACCGTGTCCTGATTCGGTCAACTGCCGACGCAGGTTTTTGCAGAACGTGGAAACATCGGCCGCGTAGAGCGGCACGAGATCACGGGAAGGATTCATGTCATGTCCTCCGTGCGCCACAACAATGTACCGGGATTGCCCTTGCGGCAGGACGCACGAAAGTTCATGGCCTGTCGAGGAGTAACGGCAGGTTTAGCGTCGCGGAACTCCGCGGGCAATGCCTGGGTGAACTGCCGACCACATCGAAGTTTAGCGTATCGGGAACCGAACGAGGCAGCTCGCCCATCCTGCCGTTCGCAGGACGCGAATGTGTTGCCCTACATCTGCTTGAACAAATGCGAAAACGGCCGTGACACCGTCAGGTTCTCCTTGCGACCCTTGACCTTGACCGTGGCCTGTCCTCGGAAATCACGGGTCACCGCTTCGATCGCGGCGGCATTGACGACGGTAGAGCGATGGATTTGCCAGAATTTTTCCGGGTCAATCCCATCGATGATTTCCTTCAGCGGCGTCTTGATCAGCGCATCGAATTCCTTGGTGGCGACCAGGGTGTACTTTTCATCGGACTGAAAGAACAAGACATCCTCAATGGGAATGAGGCGCAGGTTGGAGCCGATGTTCGCTTTGATCCACTTCAGTCGCTCGCCACCCGGGCTGAGTTTGGCCGAAATGTGCCGGACCAGCGCTTCCAGATCCTGTGTTTGGCCGGCGGACTCGCCTGCAGGTCCCGCGCCCAAACGCTCCTTCAGGCGTTCAATCGCCGTGACGAGTCGATCGTCGCTGTAAGGCTTCAGGATGTAGTCGATGGCCCCGGTGTCGAACGCCTCCACGGCGTATTGGTCGTAGGCCGTCACGAACACCACATGGCATTTGATGTCGCGGTTGGCGGCGAGGCTCTTGGCCACCTCGACGCCAGTCAATTCCGGCATCTGGATGTCCAGAAACGCCAGGCGCGGCCGGTGTTCGACGATGGCCTCCAGCGCCGCCTCGCCATCGCCTACATCGGCCAGAATTTTCAGTTCCGGCCAAAGCTTGGTGAGCTTGGCTTTCAGTTGAGCGCGAAGAATCGGTTCGTCTTCCGCGATCACGGCGGTGATTTCAGTGTTCATGCCAAGGTCATTCGATCAAAGGGTCGAGGAGACGATTCTCGCCTAACTTGATGAGGGTTTGTCGTTCTTCTTTCGATGCACGAACCACCAGTAGATCGCGCCCCCCACCAGAATGAACGGCGCCATCGCTGGAAATACCGAGATCAGGATGATGAGCGGAATGATGATGACCAGCCCGGCAAACAACAAGCCCAGGCCGTACAGGAGCCCGACAACGACGAGCAGCACCAGGGCAACGAGTCCAAACGCCGCGATGAGGAGCAAGGTCCCCAAGGCCATGCCTTCGACACCGCCCAATTCCACATCGCCAACGTTCATGGGAATCAGCCCGGTGTAGAGCGCAGCCAACGCCAGCCCGAACACCAGGGCCAGGGCGATCATCAGGAAAATGAACGTCCTGGACATGATCTTGGCCCACACGCCATGCGAGGCGGCAATCGCAAACCGGGTCTTCCCCCACCAGCCCTTTGGCGGCTCGGGTTTGGCCGGCGCGGCCGGTGTTGCACCCACTGAAGGCTGCGGGTCCACCGGTACTTCGAGCGTGGCAATCACGCCCTTGGGGTCGTTGGATTCCAACGTCAGCTTCCCGCCGTTGTCGCCTTCGCCATAGAGGGCGATCAGGCGCTCGCGAATGTTCGACAACCCCACGCCGGTTCCGGCGGTTGCTGGAGAATCCACCAAGCCTTTGCCCGTGTCCTTGACTTCGATGCGCACACGCTTGCCCAGCGCGGTCATCACCGGCGTCACCGTGACGTCGATACGGCCGCCTTCCCGCTGGGGTTCGAGGCCGTGCTTGATGGCGTTCTCCACCAATGACGGCAGCATCATCGGCGGGAACGGCAGCTTCAGGAGGTCGTCCGCGCAGTGGATGTCGAATTCCAGGCGTGCGCCCATGCGCATCTTGAGGATGTTGAGGAAGGCGCGCACGAGCTCGATTTCCTGTCCCACCGTGGAGGTCGATTCGCGCATCTTGGGCAGCGCGTTTCTGAGGTACTGGATCAGGTGCCCGGTCATCTGGTTGGCCTGTTCCGGGTCCACCTCGGTGAGCGCCTGCACGTTGGCCAGCGTGTTGTACAGGAAGTGCGGCTCCACCTGCGCCTGAAGTGCCTGCAGGCGTGCTTCCACGATCTGCCGATTCACATTGCTTTGTTCGGCTTCCTTCTTCTTTTGCTCGGCGAATGCGGTCGCGCGGCGCGAGCGGTCGATGAAGTACTTGGCGATCAGCATCATGATGAACATCGGGATGAAGACCAGCACCATCACCGACCCTACGCCGATGCGACGAACATCCGAATGCACCGAGGACTTGATGGATTCACGCAGTTCTGGCGGCAACGGTGGGAGGGGCACATTGGGTGCCAGCGCGATGCGCTCCCCATTGATCATCAGTTCGCCCTTCTTGTTGCGCTCGAGCACGAACGCGCCAGGGTCATCGATCACCACGCCGATGGTCGGGCCACCCGGAACCTTCAATCCCATGGACAGGCTGTCTGGCCGGCAGCAGGCGCGCCACGGTGGGGCGACGGGTGCTGACGGGGCTTTGGGGGCCTTCAGCACGGTCCCGTTCTCCGCTTTGTCGGGGAGCGGCACCTCGAGGCGTTTCGTGACGCCCTTCTCATCGAGCTTCACCGTGAACTCGGGCTTGCCCGAGATTTGTTTTCGCCCGTGGTGATCTTGACGCCATCACCGAAATCCCGAGATCGATGTTGATGCCCGCTTTTTTGGCATCTTTCAACTTGCGCAATTCCTCGCGCGCCGTCTTTTCCTTTTCCTTTGCGGCGGCAATCATGTCGTCAAAGGCTTTCAAGGCGGCTTCCGCATTCGCGCCGGTGGATTTGAGCTTGTCGGCGGCCTCTTGCTTGGCCTCCTCAACCGCAACGCGAGCCTCCGTCGCTGCTTCCATCGCACCATTCGCCGCCTCGAGCGCAGCTTCCATGGCAGTGCGTCGGGCTTCAAGGGCGATTTCGCGCGCGTTCTCCGAGGCTTGTTGCTGCACGTTGTAGATTTCCTGGCGCGCGTTGCTGATTTCCTCCAGCGCGCGTTCCATTTCGGCACGGCGCGTTGGATCGTTGCTGCGTTCCTTGATGGCCCGCACGATGTTCTCTGCCATTCCCAACGCGCTGTCGCCGACGGCGCGATCGATCTCGCGTTTGATGGCGCGCCGCTCCTCAGGAGAGGCGCCGCTCTCAGAAAGGCGAATAACATGAGTGGGCACTGACACCGCGATCAGCAGCACGAGCACCGAAATGCCCAAAAGGATCATGGCCCACCAGGGCGTGTTGTGGATGAAGTCGCCGAATTTCCTGAACATGAGAACCTGCCTTGCAATCTGCCGGAGTTTACGGGACACCATGTCCCGCTCCTTTTTCCATGGCGCCAGATTACGGTGCCAACTGGCAACAGGCGAGCGACTGAAGGCGAATTGCAGAATTCGGGGACCGGACGGGAGGGG
>JBGAUM010000096.1:0-14790 GCA_044228625.1 Usitatibacteraceae bacterium
GGATGAATTCCATGTTGGCCACCCGGCAGCCAGCTCTCCAGCCCATGGCCAGGCCATCGCCCGTCGCCACATCCGGATTGCTGGTGTACAGGTAAACCTTTCCCGTGCCGCCGGTTGCGAGGACCGTAAAGCGCGAAGCAACGGGAAAGGTGCGCTGCGCCATCTTGTCGTGCAGGTATGCGCCAAGACAATGGTTTTCAGGTGTGCCGGGCCGCAGTTTTCTCGTCGTCACCAAGTCGAGCGCGACGTGATGCTCCAAAACCGCGATGTTGGGGTGGGACTTCAATTGCTGGACCAGTGTCTTCTGCACTGCGCGCCCGGTGGCATCGGCCGCATGGACAATTCGTCGGTGGGAATGCCCGCCCTCGCGGGTCAAGTGCAGGGCGCCCTCGTCTTGGGTAAACGGCACGCCTTGGTCGACCAACCACTCGACGGCGCGACGGCCATTCTCGACCACGAATCGCACGGTCTCGTCCCGGCAAAGGCCGGCGCCGGCAATATGGGTATCTCGAACGTGGTTTTCCGGGTCATCGTCGTCCGAAAGGACAGCCGCGATGCCGCCCTGGGCCCACGCGCTGGCGGCATCCAACAATTCGCTTTTGGTGACCAACAGCACCTTTTGGCTTGCAGCGAGACGAAGCGCCAGCGACATTCCCGCCAGTCCGCTGCCGATGATGAGGATGTCGCAGGATTTCATGCGCGTGGCGCGATCCGGTGGAAGAGAGGGGAGACAGGGAACTTGCGCGCGTTTTCCCGGTCCATCGTAGGATGGCTGACGCAAGGGGCGTCGGTCAATTTCCTAGGGAAAAGCGATGTCGACACTGACGTTTATAATACCCGACGCCACAGGCCTTCCGCGCCAAACGGGGTCTGAGAATCGCGCAAAGCCGAATGTCCACGGGCATTCGGGACATCAACAACTCGCGAAGGCACCCCAAGGGAAGGCGCTGATGAGCGATCGCGAAATCGATCAGCAACTGGTGGAACGCGCCCAGTCCGGCGACAAGCGGGCCTTTGAATTGCTCGTCATCAAGTACCAGCGCAAAGTGGAGCGACTGTTGTCGCGCCTGATTCGCGATCAGGCCGAAATCGAGGATGTGACCCAGGAGTCATTTATCAAGGCCTACCGCGCGTTGGCCGGGTTTCGGGGCGACTCTGCCTTCTATACGTGGCTGTATCGCATCGCGGTCAATACCGCCAAGAATTACTTGGTGACGCAAGGCAAGAAGGCCCCGACCACTACGGATTTTGACGCCGAGGAAGCCGAAGGATTCGAGGACGCCGTGGGCCTCCGCGATATTGCCACCCCGGATGCGGAATTGGCGACCAAGCAGATTGCCGAGATTGTGAACAACACCATCGACAAGTTGCCCGAAGAACTTCGGACGGCGATTACTCTGCGTGAAATTGATGGAATGTCCTATGAGGAAATTGCCGAGATCATGGATTGCCCGATCGGCACCGTGCGGTCCCGGATTTTCAGGGCTCGCGAGGCTGTGGCGGAAAAGCTACGCCCGCAGCTCGATATTTCGAAGGATCGCCGCTGGTAAGGGGCAGGGCTGTTAGAGTAAGAAATCAGGATCAGATCATGAATGAGAAAATTTCGGCGTTGATGGATGGCGAACTGACGCGCGAGGAAGCCTCGCGGGTCATCAAGTCGCTTGGGGCCGATGCTGCAGGCCGCGATGAGTGGGATTGTTACCACCTGATCGGGTCAAGCCTGCGGGGCGAGGCCAGTCCATCGACGTCGGCATGCCGCCAAGCGATTTTCCTGCGGTTGGCCGAAGAGCCGACAGTGTTGGCGCCGAATGCCATGGCGCGAATGGTTTCCGAGCGACGGACCCGCATTGCGTTGGCTGCTGCAGCCTCCATTGTCACCGTGTCTGCCGTGGCGGTGATCGCCTTGCGGATGCAATCCGGGACCAACGTGGCACCGGTGGAGTTGGTGCAAAAGGCGCCGCCTGCGGTGTTGGTGGAAAACGTCACCGGCAAAACCAAGTCTGGCCGTGAAGGCCAGCGCGTAAACGACTATCTGGTGATGCACCGGCAATTTTCCAATCCGGCGGCGCTTCAGCAGGCGACGCTCGTGCAACCGCGCGCTGCTGGCGATCGGTAGTCAGGTGCCTCGGATCGTCAGGGTCTTTCGGACATGGCATCAATGAGTATTCCGGTTTCAATACGTTCGCGTGTTTTGGCTATCGCTGTAACCTCGGCCCTTTCAGGGGCGGCATTGGCGCAACAACCTGCGCAAGGGCAGGCGGTTCCCCAACCGGCTCCCGCGCACCTTTCCACCTTTTTCGGGCCCGCCAAGACGGAGCCTGCCATGGACTGGGTGGATCGCATTGCCAAGTCGGCACGCGAATTGCCGTTTACGGGGGTTTATGTCCACCAGACGCCGGAGCGGGTCAGCACGTCACGCGTGACGCATATCGTGGACAAGAATGGCGTGGAACACGAGAAAATCGAGTCGCTTGATGGTCCGCGCGCAGAAATCATTCGCAAGAACGATGAGATGTTCTGTTACCAGCCGGACACGAAGACCATCCGGGTGGACCGGCGCATGAGTGGCCGGTTTTTTCCGGGACTGATCACCGCGAATGCCAAGACCATATCTGAAAATTACCGCGCCAAGCTGGGCCAGGTGGAACGTATTGCCGGCTTGGAGTGCCAGTGGGTGATCCTGGAGCCCAAGGATGCCATGCGCTACATGCACAAGCTTTGCTCGGAATTGGGGACAGGCTTGCTGTTGCGGGCCCAGATGTTCAACGACCGCAACCAGTTGATCGAGCAGTTCATGTTTACGCAGGTGGATGTGTCGGGAAATATTGCGCGCCAGCCGATCAAGTCCCGCTACGAGCAATTGAACGGATGGGTTCGCGATCAGACGGCCCGTGCGGCACAGAATGTCGAAGCAATGTTCCAGTTTGGGAACATTCCAGCCGGTTTCCGGAAAGTCATGGAAATGTCGAGAAACCTCGTGGGCCGTCCTGCGCCTGTCTCCCATCTTGTTTTTTCCGATGGCGTCCTCAATGTGTCGGTATTTGTGGAATCCGGCACTGGGCAGCCCATTCAGGGGGTGACGGTGGTGTCTGAGGACGGGCCAACATCGTTTACCACCCGCGCCGTGGCCGATAGCCATGTCACGGTGATGGGCGAAGTGCCTGCGGCGGCCGTTCAAGCGTTTGCGGAAGGTATTCGCCGGCGCTGACGCGGCAGCCGATTGTCAACAGAGCGCCGGGCGACGACCCGGCGCGGTTTTTTGTAAATGGAGAAAGTATGTCAATTCGTAACCAATCCGTTTTTCTGGCGAGCGCGCTGATTGCGCTTTTCTTGTCCATGGGTGGTGTTTCTGCCGAAGCGGGCGCCAAGGAGTTGCCCGACTTTGCGGATCTGGTTGAAAAGCAGGGACCAACCGTCGTCAACGTGAGCACGCGGGGCCGCCCTTCTGCGCGTCAGCAGTTGCAATTGGATGAAGACGACATCCCGGAATTTTTCCGCCGATTCTTCCCTGACCAGCAGCCGCGCCAGCAGCCCAATCCCCGCCGCAATGCGCCCCGCAATCCGCAGGAACCCCCGTTGCGGGACCTGGGCCAAGGATCCGGGTTCATCATGTCCACGGATGGTTATGTCATTACCAACCATCACGTGGTCAATGGCGCCGAGGAAATCACCGTCACCTTGCAGGACAAGCGTGAATTCAAGGCCAAGCTCATCGGTAGCGACGACCGTACCGACATTGCAGTACTGAAGGTGGATGCAACAGGCTTGCCCAAGGCACCGATTGGAGATTCCGACAAATTGCGCGTTGGCGAATGGGTGCTGGCCATCGGCTCCCCATTTGGTTTTGAAAGCACCGTCACCGCTGGCATCGTGAGCGCCAAGCAGCGTGAAAACCGCGAAGCCCTGACTCCGTTCATCCAGACCGATGCCGCGGTGAACCCCGGAAATTCGGGTGGACCGCTGTTCAACATGAAAGGCGAGGTCGTCGGCGTCAATTCCCAAATCTTTACCGGGACGGGCGGTTACTTGGGAATTTCCTTTGCCATTCCAATCAACATTGCCATGAGCACGGCCAATCAATTGATCAAGTCCGGCAAGATCAATCGCGGCCGGTTGGCGATGCTCATCGGGCCGGTCAGCAAGGATCTTGCCGAAGCGCTGGGATTGCCCAATGAGAAGGGTGCCATCATCAGCAGCGTGGAAAAAGATGGCCCGGCCGACAAAGCCGGATTGAAGTCCGAGGACGTCATCCAGAAGATCAACGGCAAGGTCATGGACACCAACAGTGATGTGGTGCGCACCATCGCCAATATGGCCCCGGGGACCAAGATCAATTTGACGGTTTGGCGCAAGGGCAAGGTGATCGAGCTACCGGCAACCGTCGGTGCGGCGCCGGATGAAAAGAAGGCCACCAAGACCGCAGAAAAGAAGGACACCAAGAAAGAAGCCAAGCCCAACCGCATCGGCCTCGTCGTCAACGACATGGACGCCGACGACCGGAAGGAAAAGAAGGTCGACAACGGCGTGATCGTAGCCGAAACGGGCGGCGTGGCTGCCGCTGCAGGGATTCGCGAGGGCGATGTCATCCTCGCAGTGAACTCGGTGGATGTGAAATCCGCACTGCAATTCGAGGATCTGGTATCCAAGCAAGACGCGAAAAAGGCCATGGCGCTTCTGGTGCAGCGGGGCGAGCAGAAGCGCTATCTCACCTTGCGCATCGAATCGAAGTAAGTGCCTTGCGGAAACTCACTGTTCTTTCGCGCAGCTATTGTCACCTGTGCGATGACCTGATCGCGGCCCTGGAGGAATTCCAGGGCCGTTTTTCGTCGGGATTCGAAGTCGAGATCATTGATGTCGACGCACATCCCGAACTTGAAACGAAGTGGGGTGACAAGGTTCCCGTTCTGCTGGAGGCAGAGACGGAGATTTGCCACTACTTCTTTGATCAAACCGCATTGATCGCGCGTCTGTCGCAGTGATCGATTCCAGCGTGGCCGCCACGCTCATTGTAGTCGCAGGGACGGATCACACGCCTGTGGACGGCTTGACTCCGCGTTGCGTCGGATGCTTGATCCCTACTGATCGCTCGCCCAGCGAAGGGGCATGTGGTGAGCCGAATCGTAATCGGGTGCGCGCCGCAAATCGAGCGTAAAGGGAAAGGCGGGATTTCGGCCCTCAGTCTTGATCTCCATGGGGCCCGGTGTGTGTCCGCTCTTCTGGAAGCGCGCCACGCGGCGCGCTTCGGCTTCAAAGGCATTGACCGGAAAAGCGTCGTAGCTCCGTCCGCCTGGATGTACGACATGATAGGTACACCCGCCGACAGATCGGCCTGCCCACGTGTCCACGAGGTCGAACACAAGGGGAGAATGGACACCAATGGTGGGATGCAATGCGGAAGGGGGCGCCCAGGCACGATACCGCACTCCAGCCACGTATTCGCCTTGTGCGCCTGTTGGTGTCATCGGGACGACCCGGCCGTTGCAAGTGATGAAATGGCGGTGTTCGGTCATGCCCGTCGCCTTGACTTGCACGCGTTCAACGGACGAATCGACGTAGCGCGCGGTGCCGCTGCCGGACATTTCCTCGCCCAGCACGTGCCAGGGCTCAATGGCTTGGCGTATTTCAATTTCGACGCCTTGATGGGCGACGGAACCGAATCGCGGGAAACGAAACTCAAGAAATGGCGCAAACCATTCGAACTTGACCGCATAGCCGGCCGCTTGCAGCTCTTCGCAGACTGCACGCATGTCCTGCGCCACGAAGTACGGCAGCATGAATCGATCATGGAGTTCGGTACCCCAGCGGATCAGCTTGTGCCGCCAGGGAGTCTTCCAGAATCGCGCAATCAAGGCGCGCAACAGGAGCATCTGGGTGGCAGACATCTGTGCATGAGGGGGCATTTCGAACGCGCGGAATTCAAGCAGCCCCAATCGCCCGGTCGGGCCGTCGGGCGAATACAGCTTGTCAATCGAAAACTCGGCGCGATGCGTGTTGCCGGTCAAGTCCACGAGGAAGTTGCGTAGCAAGCGATCGACCAGCCATGGCTTCGGCGTTTCCTCGCCCGACTCAATCAACGTGTCCATCTGCTCAAACGCGATCTCCAGCTCGTACAACGTGTCACTCCGGGCTTCGTCAACGCGCGGGCTTTGCGACGTCGGACCGATAAAGGTTCCGGAAAACAAATACGAAAGTGCCGGGTGGTTTTGCCAATACGTAATGAGGGATCGCAGCAAATCCGGGCGGCGAAGGAGCGGCTTTCGGCCGGCGAAATTCCACCAACCGTGACATGGTTTCCGCCGCCGGTCCCCGTATGCTTGCCGTCCAGCATGAACTTCTCGGTACCGAGGCGCGAAAGGCGCGCGCTTCCTCGTAAAGGGTCTGGGTTTTGGCGACCAATTCGCCCCAGGTTTTCGATGGATGAATGTTGACTTCGATGACGCCAGGGTCGGGCGTTACGGCGAACCGGTCGATCCCAGAATCTGCAGGGGCGGGGTAACCTTCAATTCGAAGTGGCTGGCGGAGGGATATTGCGGTCGATTCGATGGCCCCGACCAACTCGACAAACTCTGCCCCCAGCTCGACGGGCGGAAGGAATACATGGAGGATGCCTTCCCGCACCTCCACGCACAGTGCGGTTCGGATGATTTCAGGAGCTGACTGGCCTTTCTCGAGGC
Source organism: Usitatibacteraceae bacterium (assembly GCA_044228625.1). Classification (GTDB taxonomy): domain Bacteria; phylum Pseudomonadota; class Gammaproteobacteria; order Burkholderiales; family Usitatibacteraceae; genus UKL13-2. Next base: position 6,675 of record JBGAUM010000096.1, read on the forward strand.
TCGGCTTTTTCGGTTCTGCGCCTGTGCCGCGTCTCGAAACCTCTTTTTTGCGAGCCGGCAGTGCGGTGGGCGTGTCGAACGGATCACGCTCAACCAGAACGTCGGCATCCTTCGGTGCGACCCAAGGCAGGCTGCCGAGGGGCAGCCGGAATCCCATCGGCGAATCCCCGGGCACAAGAAAGATGTGTTTCGTGGGCATCGGCCAAAGGCTGGATTGCCAATGGATCGACTTGGACTTCTTGCCGCCTGCGCCGATCGGCTTCAAGGGCAATACGAACCCGGTGGCTTCACCAATCTTTCCTGCCAACTGCTCGCGCAATTTGCCGCGCGCACCCGGCAATTTCAAATCGGGGTCCAGCGGATCAATGTTGATTGGGAAGGCAGACTCATCCTTGATGCTTTGCCAGACGCTTTCGAATGCCGGCTGCACGTATCCCGCCGGCAAGCCCAGATTCTCGGCCAATGACTGCGCAAACAACTTTGCCTCGGATACCTTTGATTTCGCAGCAAACGCAATCAGCTCGGGTTGATTCCAGAGCGGGACGCCATCGCGCCGCCAAAGGCACGTCAATGCCCAACGCGGAAGGGGTTCGCCAGGGTACCACTTGCCCTGACCAAAATGAATCAAACCGCCCGGCGCAAACTTGGGGGCAAGGCGTTGGATGAGGGTGGTGGCCAGCTCAAATTTTTCCGGCGACAATGCCGTGAAATTCCATTCCGCGCCCTCCATGTCATCCACGGAAACGAACGTGGGCTCGCCACCCATGGTCAGGCGGACATCTCCCTTCGCCAGTTCCCCGTCCAGTTGCGCACCAAGATCGTTGATCTCCCGCCATTGGGTGTCGCTGTAGGGTTTGGTGACCCGCGGGTCTTCGTGGATTCTCGTCACGGTCATCGAGAAATCGAGCGACGATTCGCAGACATCCGTGAATCCTGAGACGGGTGCGGCAGATGACGGGATCGCCGTACAAGCCAGGGGAATGTGCCCTTCGCCCGCAAGCAATCCGGAGGTCGGGTCAAGGCCGACCCATCCTGCCCCCGGGAGGTAGGCTTCGGCCCACGCGTGCAAATCGGTGAAGTCCTTGTCGGTGCCGCTGGGGCCATCCAGGGATTTCTGGTCCGTGACGAGCTGGATCAAGTAGCCTGACGCAAAGCGTGCCGCAATGCCGAAATGGCGAAGCGCTTGCACCAGCAACCACCCGGAGTCACGGCAGGATCCTTGTCCGCGCACCAACGTCACTTCCGGCGTTTGGACGCCGGGTTCCATTCGGATCAGGTACTGAACATCTCGCTGGACACGCTGATTGAGGGCCACCAGGAAATCAATGGTATGGATCGGTTTCGAAGCCAAATCACGGCGTGCGCTGGCCAGCCACTCGGAAAATCTCGTTTCAACCGGCAGCAGTTCAAGATATGCCGCCAGTTCCCGGCGGTTGTCGTCTGAATACTCGAACGGAAAATTCTCGGCCCGTTTTTCGACGAAAAAATCGAACGGATTGATGACCGTCATCTCTGCCACCAAGTCCACGTTAATCGAGAGCTCGGTCGACTTTTCGGGAAACACCAGACGAGCCAGCCAATTTCCGTAGGGATCCTGCTGCCAATTGATGAAGTGCCTTTTCGGCAATACCAACAACGAGTAGCTATCGATGGGGGTGCGGCAATGCGCCGCCGGCCGCAATCGCACTTCATGCGGCGACAGGTTCACCGGCCGGTCAAAGCGGTAGTGCGTGCGGTGGTGAAGGGCGACGCGAATGGTCATGGATGGGGATCTGCTGCAGGAAGTTCGTTAATCGTCTTGGAGATCGATCGGCTGGTGCAAAGTCATTGATTGGCGAGGCGTTTGACGCAAAAACGGCTCAAGTACCTTGCCAGTATTGGAGTTTTGCCGCAATTTGCTGGAATTATTCCAGCCAATCTGGATCGGGCAACTCCCCAAACACGCGGCGCAATCCCCCACCCCAGCGCTGGCGCAACATCGAAAAATACGGATCACCTTCGCGGATGCGCTGCTGGATGCCCACCCGCAGCGAATCGCGCGGATACCAGAGCATGTCGATGGGCGGTCCGACGGAAATATTTGATTTCATGGTGGAGTCAAACGAAATCAGGACGCACTTTGCGGCTTCCTTCTGCGGTGTGGACGGCGTCAAGACGCGATCCAGGATGGGCTTGCCGTACTTTGCTTCGCCCAACTGAAAATAGGGTGTTTCGTCCGACGCCTCGATGAAATTGCCCTGCGGATAGAGATGGAACAGTCGCGCTTCCTCTCCCCGAATTTGGCCTCCAACGATGAGGTTGGAACTCGCGTCGATGCCACTTTGCATCAGCATTTGCCCGTCGAGCTGCTGCATTTCACGCAATGCATTGCCGGTGTGCCGCGCCACATCGAACATGGATTTGGCGTTCCAGATGGTGGGTGAGCCGTCGGTGATGTCTTTGTGCCGGTCAAGGATGTGCGTCACACCCTGGGTCATGGCGAGATTTCCAGAAGACAACACCACAATCACGCGGTCTTCAGCTTTCTCAAATACGCGCATCTTGCAAAACGTGGCAATGCGGTCCACGCCGGCATTCGTCCGCGAGTCGGATGCAAAAGATCATCGGAATCGAGTTTCAAGGCTACACAGTAGGTCATGTTCAGTCAGCCGCTTTCAGTTGCGGCGCAAAGAAATTGGAATTGATTTCGGCACCCAAACGGTCCGTGGAAAGCAGGAATCGCGTGAGATATTCATGCAGCCCGAATTCAAAGATGTCGCTGATCCGGCCAAACTGGAGCGACGCATGGGATTTCCCCAGCCTGGCGCGTGGCTTCGCCGGAAATCTTGTTCTCCACCATGCGCAGAATCCCCGCCACGTCGCGCATGCAAAATCGGAGCGACCGTGGAATGTCGTCACGAAGGATCAAAAGTTCGGCGATCTTGAGAGGTGTCACCGTATCGCGATAGACCTTCCGGTATGACTCGAACGCCGATACCGAGCGCAACACGGCGGACCATTGGTAATAGTCGACCGCGCCACCGACGTCCGTGACGCTGGGCAGGAGTACGTGGTATTTCACATCTAGGATTCGCGCTGTGTTATCCGAGCGCTCCATGTAAGTGCCCAGCCTTGAAAACTGAAAGGCGTCATCCCGGCGCATGGTGCCGAAGGTGACCCCTCGGAAAAGGTGGGAGCGTTCTTTGACCCACTCGAAAAAGGACGAAATCCCTTTTGCGTACATGCGATCTTCGTCCATGTTCTGCATTTCCAGCCAAGTGGCATTGAGGACTTCCCACATTTCGCTGGTGATGGTGCCGCGGACGGTCCGCGCATTCTCACGGGCCATGCGTGCACAGTTGTATATCGACGATGGATTGTCCGCATCGAGCGCCATGAAATGCAGGACTTCCTTGGCACAAACCAGCGAGTGCCGGCCGCTAAAGGGGAAAAGCGTTCCGGTAATGTTGAGAGGCGCAAACCATTCCTGGTCCTGCAAATCCGGGTCCTTGGTAAGCAGCGACATGCGATAGGCCACGTCGAGGATGCGCGCGGTATTTTCTGCGCGCTCCACATAGCGAGACATCCAATAAAGGAGGGACGCGGTTCTTGAAAGCATCAATCCACCACCCAGGTGTCCTTGACCCCACCGCCCTGCGAGGAATTGACCACCAGCGAACCTTCGCGCAACGCCACGCGCGTGAGACCACCGGGCACAAAATTCACCGTCTTTCCAGTCAGGACGTAGGGACGCAGGTCGATGTGACGAGGTGCTAAACCTGCAGGCGTAAAGGTGGGACAAGCAGAGAGCGAAAGAGTTGGTTGCGCGATATAGCGTTCTGGCGCATCCAACACGCGCTGCCGAAAGCGTTCGCGCTCCTCCTTTGTGGAGGTAGGTCCCACCAGCATGCCATAGCCGCCGGAGCCTTGTGCTTCCTTGATGACCAGATCTTGCATGTGCTCGAGCACATACGCCAGATCATCCTTGTTCTCAAGCATGTAGGTGTGCACGTTGGCAATCAACGGTTCTTCGTTCAAATAGAAACGGATGATCGCTGGAACAAACGGATAGATGGATTTGTCGTCCGCTACACCCGTGCCTACTGCATTCGCGAGAGTCACGCGGCCTGCACGGTACGCCTTCATCAACCCCGGGACGCCGAGCATGGAGTCCTCGCGGAATGCAAGGGGGTCGAGAAAATCATCGTCGATCCGCCGATAGATCACATCGACCCGCTGGGGTCCTTGCGTCGTACGCATGAAGACGGTGTTGTCCTGGACAAACAGGTCGGCGCCTTCCACGAGTTCCACGCCCATCTGTTGCGCAAGGAACGCGTGCTCAAAATAGGCGGAATTGAAGTGCCCTGGCGTCAGCAACACGATGGTTGGCTGGTCAACGCCAAACGGGGCGGCGTTCCGCAGGGTCTCCAAGAGCATGTCAGGATAGTGGTCGACCGGACGGACGCGTTGCGCGGCGAAAAGCTCGGGAAACAAACGCATCATCATCTTGCGGTTTTCCAGCAAATACGAGACCCCCGAAGGCGTGCGCAAGTTGTCTTCCAGGACGTAGTACTTGCCGTCTCCGTCTTTGACAAGGTCTATGCCTGCGACGTGGGCGTAAATGCCGCCGGGCACGTCCACGCCAACCATCTCTTTGCGGAATTGGCTGTTTCCCAATACTTTTTCGCGGGGCAAGATGCCGGCTTTCAGGATTTCCTGGTTGTGATACACATCCTGAAGAAATGCATTCAGGGCGCGAATTCTCTGGGAAAGGCCGCGCGATAGCATGTCCCACGTCTGACCCGCGATGATGTTGGGCACGATATCGAAAGGGATCAGGCGTTCCGTGCCGCTCGATTCTCCATACACGGCAAAGGTAATACCCACACGGTGAAACATCAGGTCGGCGGCCTGCCGGTTTTGCGCAATCTTTTCCGGCGGCGTGCGCGTGAGCCAGTCGTGAAATTGCGCATAGTGCGAACGCACTTCGCCGCCCGCGCCGGTCATTTCGTTATAAAAGGGTTTGAGAGTCATGCGCGGACCGTTGACTGATGCAAAGATGTTAACCGCTTTCCTCTAAAGCGGACACCTGCACTTTAAAATATCAGGATGAGTGTCTTTGACGAACCACTAAAAGTGTCGGCCTTTGAAGGTGCTATTCGCGAGCGCCCCAATGTGGTGCGCGCCTGGACGTTCTCCGAAGCGACTTGCGCGGCGACCGGAAGCGCGACCCACTGGGATCGCGCAAAGTCTGTGGCAAGGCTGCTCTGGGAAATTGATGCGGAGGACGAGACGCTTGCCGCCGGACTGATTGCAGAAACACTGGATGCCGGGCATCACGACTGGAAGCCGATAGGAGAAGCCTTCGGTCTGGAAACCTTGGCCATCGTGCAAGGCGTGCACCGGGCTTCCCGGGTGGACAAAGTCCATGCCCAGGCAGATTCCGGGACGAATATCGAAGTCATGCGCAAGATGTTGTTGGCATTGGCGGATGATGTCAGGGTGGTTCTGATTTTGCTCGCGGCCCGTGTGGTGCATTTGCGCGGACTGACCCGTGCCGCCGACGCGGATCGTCGGGCGGCGGCTGCGCTGACGCGGGATCTTTATGCGCCACTGGCCAACCGGTTGGGCGTATTCCAGATCAAGTGGGAGCTCGAGGATTTTGCTTTTCGATTCCTGGAGCCCGACCTGTACAGGCGAATCGCGGGGTATTTGGATGGCAAGCGCAGCGAGCGCGAGGCGTGGATCTCCAACGTGGTCGAAGACCTCCGAATGGCACTGCAGGCGGTTGGCGTGGTTTCCGAGGTGATGGGCCGGCCCAAACATCTGTGGTCGATCCATCGCAAGATGCAGTCCAAGAATCTTCCTTTTGAGAAGCTCTACGACGTTCGCGCGCTCAGGGTTTTGGTGGATTCGGTCCCTGATTGTTACAAGGTTTTGGGCGTTGTCCACGATCGTTGGACTCCCATCAGCGGCGAATTTGACGACTACATTGCGCAGCCGAAAACGAATGACTACCAGTCGCTTCATACGGCTGTCATCGGTCCCGAAGGCAAGACATTGGAAGTCCAGATCCGCACCCATGCCATGCACCAAGCCTCCGAACATGGTGTTGCTGCGCATTGGCGCTACAAGGAATCCACAAAAGGCGCGCGCACGCAGTCCGAAAAGCGCCATGAAGAAAAGATTGCATGGCTGCGGCAGGTTCTGGAGTGGAAAAGTGAATTGATCGCGTCCGGAGAGTTTTCAACCGAGGTGCGCAAGGCGTTGTTCAACGACACCATTTACGTCCTGACGCCGCAAGACAAGGTTGTCGACTTGCCGGCGGGATCCACCCCGGTGGATTTTGCCTATCACGTGCATACCGACTTGGGCCACCGGTGCCGTGGTGCCAAGGTTGACGGCCATATCGTGCCGTTGAACACGCCTTTGCAGAACACCAATCGGGTGGAGATTTTGGCGGCCAAGCAAGGAGGGCCATCCCGAGACTGGATCAACCCCCAACTTGGATTTCTTGCCAGTTCTCGGGCCCAGGCAAAAGTCCGGGCATGGTTCAGACAAGAGTATTTTGAAGTGGATGTGGCACATGGCCGGCAGGCACTCGATCGCGAGCTTGCGCGCGCAGGCGCGAGCGCGGTGTCGCTCGAAAAGGTCGTTTCCTGGCTTGGGCATCGTGAATTGGACGAGTGCTTGGCCGCCATCGGTCGGGGTGAGATATCGCCCCACATGATTGAAGTGGCCCTGCGCAATCGCGACCAGGAAGGGGCAAACGAAGAGACATTGACCCCACTTGCGCTTGCCCCAAAGCGGGATGGCGCGAGTACCTCTGGCGGCGTCTTGGTTTTGGGCGTGAATAACATAGCCACCATGGTTGCAAAGTGCTGCAAGCCGTTGCCGGGCGATCCAATCGCAGGTTTCGTCACCAAGGCGCGAGGTGTCACCGTACACCGTCTGGATTGTCGCAACATCCTCGCGCTGACGAATGAGCAACGGGAGCGCTTGATGCCCGCCGCGTGGGGCGAGACCGGTGACCAGCACTTTCATGTCGAAATCGAGTTATTGGCTGCAGATCGGCAGGGGTTGCTGCGGGACGTAAGTGAAGCCCTCGCCCATGAAAGATTCAATGTGGTCGCCGTCAATTCCATGTCCCGTGGAAATGTTGCATCCATGAGATTCACGTTGGACGTGCGGCAGATCTCCCAATTGGATCGCGCGCTCCGGGTTTTGGCTGGCGTCAAAGGCGTGGAAAGTGTTCGCCGGCGGGGAAGCGGATAAGGAACGATTGCAGTTGGGAAAAGTCAGTCGATCTGTTAAAATGCCAGCTTCGCGCTAGGCACGTAGCTCAGCTGGTTAGAGCACCACCTTGACATGGTGGGGGTCGTTGGTTCGAGTCCAATCGTGCCTACCAATCGACTTCTTGCAGCAACCCAACTGAACCCTGAAATGCCATTCCGCCGGTCATCAGAACCTCGTGGAAATCAGTTGAAACTTGCAGACAAAACCCTAGTGGTTTGACAGCACCGCAGATACAAGGCGCTTGGATAACTGCTTGATTTTGTTGATGCGTGCGTTTTCAGAACGTACGAAATTTGTGTAATTTTGCAAAATTGTGAACTGCTTCACATCAATTGTGAGGGCTGACGGGTATCGTCCTTCTTCATACGAAACACGGTTTTTTTCGCTGGAATTTCGCGAGAGAACTGGACCAAAAAAAGATGTTTCGGCGCACGATCGAATACCACCGGCAAAGCCGGGGACAACAAGAGCATAAGCGGGAGAGTTTGATGGGCCGGATGTTCAGCAGGGCGTTTCCGTTGGGCAATCTCATGTGGGTCGGAATTGACGCAGTCGGTTTGTTCCTTGCGATTCTCTTCGGCTACATGCTGCTGTATCCCGGCGGCGCCAATGCGCTATGGAGTTCTATTCCAGGCGCGCTTGCAATTGTCGTGGCGATGGTGCTGCTGACGGGCAGCATGGGTCTCTACCAAGATGACGTCAAGCGTCGTTTCTGGCCTGCGGTTTTGCGCGCAAGCATTGCGTTTGCCGTGGTGCTCCCAGGCTTGCATTGGGTGTTTTTCCGTTTGCCGGACGGATCGGTTTGTGCACCATGTCTGACGGGTACCATCGCGTTTGCATT
>JBGAUM010000097.1:0-12960 GCA_044228625.1 Usitatibacteraceae bacterium
CAATGCTGCGCCGGTATTGGCGCACCTCGCCGGTCAATTCGTTGGTTGTGCGCCACTCCCACCAATCGCCCACCGCGAATGTCGGTGGCGCGCCGATGGCCATCGATCGAGGCCTGGACGCCGCCACCGGTGCGGCCGCCACCACCGCAGGCTTTGGCGCAGGGGGCGCCGCGGTGAGGATCAACTCGGTCTCCAGGGAGGTGCTTTCCCACGGCGTTTGATGGCCGCGCGAATCGGCGCGCACCCCTGCGCGCACCTGCTTCATGGCGTCCTCAATTTGCACACCGGGTTTTGCAAGGTTGGCCAACAGATGCCGGGTGTACAGCCCGTTGCGACCCGCGCCATCGGCGGCAGTAGACCCCGGGGCTGTTGCAAACGCAACCAAGGTGCCCGGCAGCGCGTCGATCTGCGCCAAGCCGGCGTTGGCCAATTTCACCTTCGTGCTGAAGGGATTGTCGCGGCAAGCGTCGAGAATGATGAGGTTGGTGTGATTGCGCGCGGAGTCCATCTTCTCGAGGACCGCCTGCAGATCCAGCGCGGAAAACGCCACTTCGTCTTCGCGTTGGATGTCGGCATCGACCGGTACCAGGTAATTCCTGCCGCGCACCTGCACGCCATGGCCGGCGAAATAGAACAAGCCCAGCGATTCGCGCTTGAGCTTGTCGCCAAATTCGCGCAAGGCCAGGTGCATATCCTTGAGGCTTGCGTTTTCGCGCTGCACCACCTCGAAACCGGCACTCTTCAGCAACGCGGCCATGTCCTGTGCGTCATTGACCGGATTGGGCAACGGCACGCTCTTGTAAGCGGAGTTTCCGATCACCAGTGCGATGCGCGACGGTTTCTTGGGGGGCGATGGCGAGGGCTTGTCCTGCGCAAAAGCAACAACGGCGCTGCCCGCGAAGAGCAGCGCCGCCAGGCGCAACAACCGCAATGAGTGCAACGGCGAGCGGTCCATGTCCGCCAGGGCATCAGGCACGCATCAAAGCACCGACTTCAACAACCGTCCCATGTCGGCCGGGTTCTTCGTGACTTTGATGCCACACTCCTCCATGACCGCGAGCTTTTCCTGCGCGGTGCCTTTGCCACCAGAGATGATGGCGCCGGCATGGCCCATGCGCTTTCCCGGGGGCGCGGTGACACCGGCGATGAAGCCGACCACCGGTTTCTTCATGTTGGCCTTGACCCAGCGCGCGCAGGTTTCTTCCGCGTCACCGCCAATTTCGCCGACCATGATGACCGCGTCGGTTTCCGGATCGTCGTTGAACATCTTCATCACGTCGACGTGTTTCAGGCCATTGACCGGATCGCCACCGATGCCGACGCAGCTCGATTGACCGAGACCCAACTCCATCAATTGGCCGACGGCTTCATACGTCAAGGTACCGGAACGCGACACCACGCCGATACGGCCCTTCTTGTGGATGTGGCCCGGCATGATGCCGATCTTGATTTCATCCGGCGTGATGACGCCCGGACAATTGGGGCCGACCAGGATCGTCTTCTTGCCTTCCATTTTCTTGCGGGTGCGGATCATGTCCTTCACCGGAATGCCTTCGGTGATGCAAATCACCAGGTCCAGCTCCGCGTCCACGGCTTCGTCGATGGCGGCTGCAGCAAACGGCGGGGGCACATAGATCACCGAGACATTGGCGCCGGTCTTCTCCTTGGCTTCCTTGACGGTATCGAAGATCGGGATGCCTTCGTAACTCTGCCCGCCCTTCTTCGGCGTCACGCCCGCCACGTAGCAATTCGCGCCATTGGCGTATTCCTTGCCCATCTTGGTGTGGAACATGCCGGTCTTGCCGGTGATGCCCTGGGTGAGAACGCGGGTGTTTTTGTTGATGAGGATGCTCATGTTTATTGTCCCTTTGCAGCAGCAACCACTTTTTCCGCCGCTTCCGCCATGTTGTCCGCCGAGATGATCGGCAACCCAGAGTCCTTGAGGATCTGCTTGCCCAGATCTTCGTTGGTGCCCTTCATGCGCACCACCAGCGGCACGGAGAGTTTGACTTCGCGCGCTGCGGCGATGACGCCGTTGGCGATCACGTCGCATTTCATGATGCCGCCGAAGATGTTGACCAAGATCGCCTTGAGATTCGGGTTCTTCAGCATGATCTTGAACGCTTCGGTCACCTTCTCTGTCGTGGCGCCGCCACCCACGTCGAGGAAATTCGCGGGCGCGCCGCCGTAGAGCTTGATGACGTCCATGGTCGCCATCGCCAGTCCGGCACCGTTCACGAGGCAACCGATGTTGCCGTCGAGCGAGATGTAGGTGAGGTCGAACTTGGACGCTTCGATTTCTGCCGGGTCTTCTTCGTCCAGGTCGCGCATGGCGACGATTTCCGGGTGGCGGTAGAGCGCGTTGGAGTCGAAGTTCAGTTTTGCGTCGAGCGCCACCACCTTGTTGTCACCGGTGTAAATCAACGGGTTGATCTCGGCCAGCGAGCAGTCGATTTCATCGAAAGCCTTGTACAAAGCCTGCATGAATTGCGCACCCTGGCCGACAGCGATTTCAGGGATGCCGATCTTGCGCGCCACGTCTTCGGCTTCGGCGGTGGACAATCCCGCAACGGGATCAATGGCGACCTTGTGAATCTTCTCAGGCGTGTGTTCAGCCACTTCCTCGATGTTCATGCCACCTTCACTTGACGCCATCAAGGTTACGCGCTGGGTCGCGCGATCCACCACCATGCCCACATAGAGTTCCTTCTTGATGTCCGCGCCCTCTTCGATGAGCAGGCGCTTGACCACGCGGCCTTCAGGGCCGGTCTGGTGCGTCACCAGCGTCATGCCGAGGATCTTGCTCGCATAGTCGCGTACCTCATCGATGGACTTGGCAACCTTGACACCACCACCCTTGCCGCGGCCACCCGCATGAATCTGGGCTTTGACGACCCAGACCTTGCCACCCAAGGTTTCAGCAGCCTTGACGGCTTCATCAACCGAAAAACAGGCAATCCCACGAGGTGTGGCGACGCCATACTTGCGCAAGATTTCCTTGCCTTGATATTCGTGAACGTTCATGGAGGGGAACCGTATCGAAAGGTGGGAGCGGTCTTTACGCCGCGTAGAAGGATGCCGCTGGCAACTCGGCCTCAACCGGGGATTTTATCCTGCCTCGCCTGCCTCAGGGCCGGACTTGCGAAACCAGCGCGGGTAATACTTGGACACGGCTGGAGCGTTGGTCTTCAACGCATGACAGCGATCCAACTGATGAGGCTTCCGATCCGGGTCCGCCGCAGACTGGCCCGCGAGCGTCTGGAACGCCGTGGTCGCTGCAATTCCGATCAAGTCCGTCAAATGGGTGCAGCCCGATGTCCCGCTGAACCGCTGCCGGACAAGTGCGGTGAACCCCGGGCGAATTGACATGCCGGTCAGTTGTCGATACGCCGGCGTGATTTGATCGCAGTCACCGACATAGGGCATGGCATCTGTGGACGCCGATGCGTCAACGATTTCGAGTGCTGCATTCACAGTGATTCGAAGCCACATGTCGTGAACAGGCTCGCCCGCAGGTCGAAGCCCGCTGGCCAAACGAAAGTCGATGGCTTTGCGGTCGATGAGATGCGCTTCGATATCATAGAGCCCGTCAGCGCGCTTATAGCCCTGAACTTGAATCTCTCTTGAATGAAGCGGCTGACGTTCAGTCGTTGGCGCGGGTAGGGTCAAGGGTCACCATGCGTTGCTGCGATGCAACATTTTACGACCTGTCCCTTGCTTGATTCCGTACCTCAAATGAAAAAGCGCGCCGATTGGCGCGCTTTTTCATCTACTTGCTATCGGTCAACCGGGCATCGATCGATAAGTCTTGATCGCCATGGCGAATTCGTTGCCATCCTGGAATCGTTGCGTCAGATCCTTGGCCAACGCCTGTTCAATGAATTCCGGCACCCACGACGGCAATGCAGGGTTGTACTCAAGAATGTTCGGTGGCTGTTCATTGGCAATTGCAAACATCAATTGCGTCATCGATTCACCCTCGAAAGGCAGGCGTCCCGACGCCAGCTGGTAGAACGTGACCCCCAACGAGAACAAGTCCGACCGGCCATCGATCTTCTTGCCGGCCAATTGCTCGGGCGACATGAAGGACGGCGTTCCCAGCACCATGCCGGTCTTCGTTTTCGATGAATCCGTCACGCGCGCAATACCGAAGTCAGCAACCTTGGGCACCTTGGCGTCCCTGTCATACATGATGTTGGCCGGCTTGATGTCACGGTGGTAGACGCCCTGTTCGTGTGCATGGTGGAGCGCCTGGCCGACCTTGATCATCAGGTCACACATTTCATCGAACGGCAACAGGTTCGGCTGCTTGGAGAAGCCGACCAAGTCCTTGCCTTTCAGAAACTCCATGGCGATAAATGCCAAGTCGTGCTCTTCACCCGCATCGTAGATCTTCACGATATTCGGATGGTCGAGCTTGCCTGCGGATTCCGCTTCGCGGAAGAAACGATCCTTGGCCTCTTGCAACTCGTCGCCTTCGAATTCCGCGGCGAGTGCCATGGTCTTGATCGCGACTTCGCGCCCGATCTTCGGATCCTTGCCCAGGTACACCACGCCCATGGCACCCTTGCCGAGTTCCTTTTCCACCGTGTAGCGGCCGAGCTTTGGTTTCTCGCCGGTCCCGGACAGCACCATCGTGGCGGCCGAAGAACGCGCCGCCGAGGACCCGCCAAGAATAATCGTCTCCGACATGGCCTTGGCGCGATTCATCCGGTCAGCCACATCCTTGAACTTGGGATCATGCTGGTGGATATAGCCAAATGCGGACTCTGCCTTGTTGAACTGGCGGCGACGTTCGAAATCCAGCGCCAGTGAGTAAATATTCTCGAGCACCTGCTCATCCACTGGGCACTTGCGGAACTTGTCGAATGCCATGTCGAGCTGGCCCTGTTGCTGGAACGCCAAGCCCAGCATGCGGTTCGATTCGGCACCCGCCAGATCCGCCTGCTCTTTGCCGCGTTCGGTGACCAGAAAGCGCTTGGTAGTCAGCAACAAGTGACCAATCACCAGCAACGAGGCCGGCAACATCAATTTCATCCAGATGCCCGGCCCCATCATCAAGCCGAAGTGCGTGGCAAGAAGAATGACCAAAATACCCAGCGACAACAGCGCCGCCGGTCCCGCGCGCAGGCGCGGCAATAACGCGATCAGGTATGCAGCGATCAGCAGTGTCACCAACAAGGACACCCAAAGCGTCCAAGCCGGCGTGCGGAAGAACTGCTGCTGGAGGATCGAAGACACGGAATGCGCCATCTTTTCCACCGGCGCGAGATTACCGATCGGGGTCACTTGTTGCGACCCGACACCAGCTGCGGTCGCGCCAATCAAAACAATCTTTCCTTTGTATTTCTCGGCCGGGATTTTTCCGGTAATGACATCAAAGAACGAGTCCTGCGGAATTTGCGGCCGGTCGTTCACATATTTGTAGAAGTACGGCAGCATCATCCCGCGATGGTCTGTCGCCACCTGCAGGTTGCCGAGCGACACTGACTCGCCCAGGTTGACGCGAATGTCCTTGGAGCCAAGGTTCAAGTGCCGTGCCGCGATCATCATCGGCAGGGACGGATAGGTTTTTCCGGCATAGTCAATGACCGTGATGTCGCGACGTGCTCCGCCATCAATATCCGGCTTGCCGGCTAGGTGACCAATTCCCGCTGCCACGCTACCCACTTCGGGAATCGGAAAGGCGGCTTCAGGCTGGCTGTAAACAATTTCGCCCCCTGCATTCGCGACACTGGTCACCACATACTTGTCCACGTAATCCGGCAACGGCTTGTCCGGCCGACCCGCAGGTGGATTGAAATCGGCTTCAAACAGGCTGGGAACAATGACATTGCCCGCCTTCTTGATGCTTTCGCCCAAACGCCGATCCGTATTCAGTGCCTGCTCGGCTTCGGCAAGCACGGCGCCCATTTCAGCCAACACCGGGCTTGCTTGCGTCACAACTGGCGCCACTTTGGCCGCGCCCGGCTTGGCCGGAGCAGGTTCCGCCGCAGGCGCCTCGGCGGGTTGGCCTTTCCCATAAACCTCAATCAGCTTGTTGATGTACTGCAGGCCAGGGTCAATTTGCGGCTCAAAGAAGAAAACTGTGCTTCCAATGACCGACGCCTTCGCGCCTGCCAGTTTGTCGATCATTTGCGCATGGATGTCGCGCGGCCATGGCCACCGGCCGATATTGGCAATCGATTGGTCGTCGATGGCAATCACCGCGACTTTGTCGGATGCAGGCTTGCTGGTGGCCACCACGCCCCAGTCGTAAGCCTTGGTTTCAAGGCCCTCGAAGGCCTCTTTCCCATAGGCTAGCGCCAACACTACCAAGGTAATCACCAGTCCAAAGAACCAGTCTTGCGTCCAAAAACCTGCCTTTTTCATTCTTTCCCCTTGGCGCGCTGGGGCGCGTTTCACCGGATGGCGGGGATTCTAGCAAGATTCGTTCACCTGACCGGCTCCCCCGATCAGGTGCGAGAAGGACCTGATGAACGGCGGCTGGCGCCGCAACCCGGCGATCAACTCCCGAACAAGGTACCAGGGGCAGCGCCGAACGCGGACGCAAATTCGCCGGGCGATACCTTCTTGCCGTCCTCGTGCTTTACCTTTGCTACCTCGATCTGCCCGCCTTGCGCGGTGATGAACATGGTGTCGCCGATGGAAGTAATCTCCCCTGGCTTTCCTTTGACCGCGCCAAACGTACGCACCAAGTGCTTTTTGCTCCCGAAGAGCTGCACCTTTTTCCCGTTCAGCGTCGTCCATGCGCCGGGCGCAGGATCACAGCCGCGAATCAGGTTGTGAACATAGTCCACATGGTTATTGAAATTGATTTTTGCTTCCGCAGCACGGCACCATCCCTCGTAGCTGGCCGCCGCCTCATCCTGGACAATTTCAGAATGCTTTCCTGCGACGACGAGATCTGCCGCTTCCAGCATTGCGGCGATGCCCATCGGAAAAAGGCGATCAAAATAAACCGTGCCCAAGGTGTCGTTCTCAGACACCGGCGTCTTCTTCTGAAGGATGACCGCGCCTTCGTCGAGCCCATCTGTCGGCCGGAATATCGTCAGACCGGTCTCGGTCTCCCCCTTGATGATCGGCCAATTGATGGATGACGGGCCGCGATACTTTGGCAGCAGCGAGGGATGGTACTGAATGGTGCCGTGCCTGGGCACATTCACAAAATCCTGCGGGGCAAATTGCAACACAAACGCCATGATGCCGATATCGACATTGAGTTCTTTCATGGCGGAAACGGCTTCAGGCCCTTTGAGAGAAGGCAGCTGAAACATCCGCAGCCCCTTCTCTTGTGCCGCCACACGAAGCGGATCCGGCTTGCCGCCTTCTTTTTCCGGTGCGCAAAACACGCCGGCAACCTCGTCTCCCCGCGCGAGAAACGATTCGAGCACGGATTTGCCAAAGTCCTGCTGGCCGATGATGGCGACTCTCATGAAGTTCTCCGTTCCATTTCCAACCTCAGGCACTGGTGCGGATCTCCAGCCATTTCTGGCTGAAAACCCTTGCCAAGCCTGGGGTTTTGACTTGCGATTGCTGAAGCCTGTTATTTCTTGGGGGGTGCAGAAAATGCACCTGCCGACTTGAGGGATTCCACCTTGGCACTGTCATAGCCCAAGACATTGGTCAGAACATCGTCAGTGTGTTCGCCCAACAAAGGCGACCGCTCGATTTTGGCGGGCGATGCGGAGAGCTTGATCGGCATGCCGACGTTGAACCATTTGCCGCGCTGAGGATGATCGATCTCCACATACATGTCGCGGCCCCTGACGTGTTCGTCATTGGCCAGGTCCTCCGTGGACATGATGGGTCCGCAAGGCACGTCAAGCGGATTCAGGATCGCCATCAGTTCTCGCTTGGTGTATTTCTCGGCAAACTTGTTAAGCAGTGTCCAGACAAGTTGCTGGTTCTTGCGCCGTTCGCCAATGGTCGCCACTTGCGGATCCTTGACCAGATCCGGCACGCCGACTTCGGGACCAATGCGGTTGGCAAGCGCCTCCCAAACCGCTTCTTGAACAACCACATACAGCCAATCGTTTGCGCCGTGCGGCTTGCAATGAATGGCATTGCCGAGTTGCCCTCCTCCGGAATCATTCCCCGCGCGCGGAGTCTCGCCCATGCCCTGGTAGGTTGGCACCGAATATTCCGGCAATGACCCGCGTGTGAGACGCTGGTGATCGCGAAATTTCACCCGGCAAAGGTTCATCACACCATCCATCATGGCCACTTCCACATACTGCCCGACCCCTGTGCGGTGCACCTGGTTGAGCGCGGCGAGCAGGCCAATCGCCAGGTGCAGGCCGGTGCCGGAGTCACCGATCTGCGCGCCTGTCACGAACGGCGGCCCATTGGGGACACCCGTCGTGCTCATGGCACCCCCCATGGCTTGCGCCACGTTTTCATACGCCTTGAAATCGGCGTAGGGGCCGGATGACCCAAACCCCTTGATGCTGCCCACAATAATGCGTGGATTGATTTCGTGGATCTTCTCCCACGTGAAGCCCAGGCGCTCCAACACGCCGGGCCCAAAGTTTTCCATCATGATGTCGCACTTCTTGAGCAGATCAACAAACACCGATTTGCCTTCAACCGACTTCATGTTCACGGTGATCGAGCGCTTGTTGCAATTGAGCATCGTGAAATACAGCGAGTCTGCGCCAGGAACGTCGCGCAACTGTCCGCGCGTGGCATCGCCTTGCGGAGGCTCGAACTTGATGACATCCGCGCCCATCCAGGCCAGCAGTTGAGAACAGGTGGGACCCGCCTGCACGTGGGTCATGTCAAGAATGCGGATACCTTTGAGTGCTTCCATTTTTGGGGGGCTTTTGGGGGTGGCTCGGAACTATGCTTTTTTTGCTGCCGAAGGATTCAGACTGGTGATTCTGCCGCTTTCCGTCCCCGCAGTTTCATCGATGACCGCATTGATGAGCGTGGGCTTCTTCGAACGAATGGCGCCCTCCATGGCCGCACGCAATTCGGCGGGAGTGGTGGCTTGTACACCAATGCCGCAAATGCTTCCATGATCTTGTCGTAGCGCGCGCCTTTCACAAACACGGTGGGTGCCGGGTCGCGGCCGGTAGGATCGACATCGGTGCCTTTGTAAACACCGTTGTTGTTCATGATGACGATGCACACCGGAAGGTCATAACGGCAAATGGTTTCGACCTCCATGCCGGAGAATCCAAACGCGCTGTCCCCTTCAATGGCGATGACTTGCTTGCCCGTGGAAACTGCAGCAGCAACGCAGTAACCCATGCCGATGCCCATGATGCCCCATGTGCCCACGTCAATGCGTTTGCGCGGCTCGTACATGTCCACGATCGAACGCGTGAAGTCGAGAGCGTTGGCGCCTTCGTTGACCAACATGGCATCCGGATTGGCTTTCACGATGTCGCGCACCACGTTCAGCGCGCTGTGAAAATTCATCGGAACCGGATCCTTGGCCAAGGTCTCGGCCATCTTGGCAATGTTTTTGTTTTTCTTGTCCGCGACGGCGGACAGCCATTCAGAGGGCGGTTTGCTCCATTGCGTGCGGATACCCTGGAGCAACGCCGCCACACAAGACTCGATATCGCCGACAAGTGGCGCATCGATTTTCACGTTGCTGTCGGCCTCTAGGGGCGAAATATCGATTTGAATGAATTTCTGTGCACCCCAGGATTTCGGGGATTTTCCTCCCCAAGTCTTGCCTTTGCCGTGCGCTAGGAGCCAATTGAGCCGCGCGCCGACCAACAGCACGACATCGGCCTCCGGCAACACAAAAGAGCGGGCAGCTGACGCGCATTGCGCGTGAGTATCCGGCAGCAATCCCTTGGCCATCGACATCGGCAGATAGGGAATGCCGGTGGTTTCCACCAACTCGCGAATCTTGGCATCGCACTGGGCATAGGCCGCACCCTTGCCCAACAGGATGAGGGGCTTCTTCGCGGACCTCAGCAAATTGAGGGCGCGATCAACAGCATCGTCTGCGGGAATCTGTTTGGGGGCTGCATCGACGACCTCAATCAGCGACTGTCTTCCGGTCGCCGCATCGATGGACTGCGCAAACAACTTTGCCGGCAAATCCAGGTAAACCCCGCCCGGCCGGCCCGACACCGCTGCACGAACGGCACGCGCCATTCCCACCCCAATATCTTCCGCATGCAGGACGCGGTAAGCCGCCTTTGCCACCGGCTTGGCGACCGCCAGCTGATCCATCTCTTCGTAATCGCCTTGCTGAAGATCGACGATCTCCCGCTCGGAAGATCCGCTGATCAGAATCATTGGAAAGCAATTGACGGTGGCATGCGCCAGCGCGTTCAAGCCATTGAGAAAGCCCGGCGCGGACACCGTGAGGCAGATGCCGGGCTTCTTCGTCAGAAAGCCGACGATCGATGCCGCATAGCCGGCATTCTGTTCGTGTCTGAACGCAATGACGCGCATCCCTGCCGCTTGCGCGCGCCGCGTAAGATCCGTGATCGGAATGCCCGGCAAGCAATAGATGGTGTCGAGGCCGTTTAGCTTCATGGCCTCGATGACCAATGTAAATCCGTCAATCGTTTCGGCTTCAGATTTGGCCGCCGCAGCAGCGGGCGCTACTGCGGCTTGTTCATTGACGCCCATGGACGCCTCCTGGCGCAGGTGGGTTTCGGGTAATCCCGCAAGCGGCCATCAAAAGGCAGCCAAGTGCGGTATGCTTGATGCCGGTCAAGATTGCAAATTTCGCGCGGTTCCATTCGGCAATTGTTCGATTTGCAGCATGATATGAAACGCGATTTGTCACCCGCCTTGATTCCCGTCAACACCGTTTTTGAAGGACGCTCATGAGCTTGCTCGTCAGCCATCCCCAGCGCGAAGTCATCCGCAAGCAGTTGGCCCGAAACATTGTTCTTCGCACCCTGAAACCACGCGCCTTCTCCGACCTTGAACGCTTCTTGAGCATCAGCGATCACAAGAAAGGTGACCTGCTGTTGCGTCAGGGTGAGCACGAAATGTCGCAGTACTTCATTCTGGACGGCGTGCTCAAGCGCGTGGTCGCCAATCCCGAGGGGAAGGAGATGATCCTTCGCTTTTCCAAGGAAGACGACATGGATACGAGTTATGCGGCTTGGCGATTGCGCACGCCGGCACCCTACTCGATCCGTGCGGTCGTCAAGACACGCGTGGCGCACCTGCCGATGGAAGCGTGGGTGGAATTTCTGGATCGCCATCCGATGGCGCGGGACGATTTTGAATATGAAGTCATGCACCTGATGTCTGAGGTCATGGCGCACACCATCACGCTGCATCTGCTGGACGCTGCCGGGCGCGTGCAGCGTTTCCTGCGCAAGTATCCCGATCTCTACGGGCGGGTTCCCATGAAGGAATTGGCAGCGCACCTGAACCTCTCAGCAGAAACGCTTTCGCGCTTGAAGCAGAAAGGCAAATTCAAAGGCACGCCGCCGCCGGCGGGCTCACTTACCGCGTAGCTTTGCGTAGAGAGAATTGAGCGGCCCCCAGAAGAGCATCATCAGGGCCAGAGTCGTGATGGTGCCTACCAGGCCGTTCGAGAAGAACGTTCCCATATTCCCGCCCCCGCCCAACATGGCTTGGCGGAAGCTGTCTTCCGCCCGGTCACCCAATACCAGCGCAAGTACCAATGGAGCCAATGGGTAGTCGAGCTTCTTGAAGACGTAACCAATGAGGCCGAAGAACACCATCAGGTAGACGTCAAACATCGAGCCGTGCACTGTGTAGGCGCCGATAGCACAGATCACCAGAATCACCGGTGCCACGATGGAAAACGGGATGCGCAGGATGGCGGCGAACAACGGCACTGTCGTCAAAACAACGATCAATCCTGCAATATTTCCCAAGTACATGGACGCAATGAGGCCCCAGACAAAATCCGGCTTTTCCTGGAACAATAGCGGGCCGGGTTGCAATCCCCAAATCAGCAGGCCACCCAGCAACACAGCCGCGGTCGGCGATCCCGGGATGCCCAGCGTCAACATGGGAAGCAGTGCTGAAGTCCCCGCTGCATGCGCGGCGGTTTCCGGTGCCACAACGCCCTCCAGTTCGCCCTTTCCGAAGTTGGCGCCGTTGGGGGACATGCGTTTGGCAACGCCATACCCCATGAAGGACGCCGGGGTTGCGCCGCCGGGCGTAATGCCCATCCAACAGCCAATGGCCGATGAACGCAACGATGTCTTCCAGTACTGAGGGAGCTTCTTCCAGGTTTCAAGGACCACTTTCATCTTGATCTTGCCGTCCGCCCCCTTGAAGAACAATCCCTCCTCAATGGTCAGTAAGATCTCGCCGATACCAAAAAGCCCAATCACCGCAATTAGAAAATCGAATCCTTTCAAGAACTCGGTAAACCCGAACGTCAATCGCAGTTGGCCCGTCACGGTGTCCAGTCCGACTGCCGCCAAAGCGAACCCAAGCATCATGGCGGCGATGGTCTTGAATGGCGCCCCTTTGGACATGCCGACGAAGCTGCAAAAGGTCAGCAGGTAGACCGAAAAATACTCCTTCGGGCCGAATTGCAATGCGAATTTCGCGACCAGTGGCGCCAGGAAAGTAATCATCAGCACTGCAACAAAAGCGCCCACGAACGACGATGTGAATGCCGCCGTCAGCGCTTCACCTGCACGTCCCTGCTGCGCCATGGGATAGCCATCAAAAGTAGTCGCTACTGACCAAGGCTCTCCGGGAATGTTGAACAGGATCGAGGTGATGGCCCCGCCAAATAGTGCGCCCCAATAGATGCAGGACAGCATAATGATCGCCGAGGTCGGGTTCATCGAAAACGTCAGCGGCAGGAGGATTGCTACTCCATTGGCGCCACCCAGTCCCGGTAGCACGCCGATGAGAACCCCTAGGATCACGCCCACCATCATCAGCCCGAGGTTGTAGGGCGTGAGCGCGACTGAAAAACCATGCATCAGGGCATTGATTTCGTCCATTGCGGAGGCCCCTTATGCAAAACCAATCGCGGCT
>JBGAUM010000098.1:0-12819 GCA_044228625.1 Usitatibacteraceae bacterium
AAGCCGCCGGCTGCCCACACCGGTGGGCCTGCAATCCAGCGATCGCCCCGGGGCGGTCGATCTGTTTGGGCGCAGCAAGCAAAACGTTTTCGTCGAAACGGCGATCCTCTCGATCGGCGTCATCAAGGGCAACACGACCTTCAAGCCGCCGGACTATGAATTCCGGCTGGTGCCCGCATTCCAGGTCAACCATGCGCGCATCGAGGAGGTGCGTGGCCTTCGCATCAATCCTGCGGAAGGAAAGACGCGCACCGACAATCATGTGGGGATCCAGGAAGCGTTTGTCGACGTGCACCTTCGCAACGTGTCTGATCGTTACGATTTCGACTCTTATCGCGTCGGCATTCAGCCGTTCCAGTCGGACTTTCGCGGCTTCATCTTCCAGGACGTGCCGTTCGGGTTCCGCCTCTTTGGCATCCGCGACAACAACCAGTGGCAATACAACCTCGGCGCGTTCATGCGCATGGAGAAGGATACCAACAGTGGCCTGAACGATCTGGGTCGCGCGCTGCGCCGTGACTTTGTACTGGTGGCGAATGCCTACCGGCAGGATTTTCCGACGATCGGCCATACGACCCAGGGAACCGTGATCCTGAACCTGAACCGCGAGAAAGAAACCAATTTTTTCGACAACAATGGTTTCCTGGTGCGACCGGCGGTGCTGGGGGACGGCCGGCCGCGAAATTACGATGTGGCGTACCTCGGCCTCAATGGCGACGGGCACTTCGGGATCTGGAACGTGACCTCGTCCGTGTACGCAGCCTTTGGCCGCGACGAGCGTCACCCGCTGGCGCAGCGGAAGCAGGACATCCGCGCCGCGTTTGCGGCGGCAGAGGTCTCACGCGATTTTTCCTGGCTGCGTGTGCGCGGCAACGCGCTTATTGCCAGCGGCGACTCCAACCCCTTTGACGGCAAAGCCACAGGCTTCGACGCAATTTTTGAAAACCCGCAGTTCGCCGGAGCCGATACGAGTTTCTTCATCCGTCAGGCCGTTCCGCTGATCGGCGGGGGCGGCGTGGCATTGTCACAGCGCAATGGCGTGTTGCCGTCGTTGCGCTCATCCAAGGATCAGGGGCAATCCAATTTTGTGAATCCCGGTCTGATATTGGCCGGCTTTGGCGCAGATGCCGACCTGACGCCGCAATTGCGGGTGTTGGGCAATGTCTCAAAGCTCAATTTCGTCAACACCTCGAGCCTCGGCGTGTTGCGCAATCAGGCGCCGCCATCCAAAGATCTGGGAGTCGATATTTCCATCGGCGCGCAATATCGTCCGTTCATGTCCCAGAACATTGTGCTCAATGCTTCGGCAGCGGCACTGGTGCCTGGCAAGGGCCTGAAGCAACTCTATGACGAGGACAAGCGCGGGCCGCAATATTCGGTGTTGGTGAATCTGTTGCTGACGTACTAATCGCGAATGGTGACTGTTAGAACGCTGATGATCACAAACGAACGCAATAATCCTGATGCGTCACGGGCGCCCAACCCATTGACTGGCGGCGATTTCCGGGCAAATCCGTGCCAGAAGCCGCGCCGGCCCTTGAGTTTGATGGCTGCCATCTTCGCGATGGGCATTGTCGCCGCGCCAGGGTTGGCGATGGCGGCGTCAGGGGCCAAGCCGCTCGACATCAAGTACACCGCGTCCCCGCCAGCCCCAGAGCGACAGTCGGTCATGGATGCCGATCGCAAATCCAAAGGCTGTGTCTCCTGCCACACCGCGACAGACCGGCACACGATGCACCAGAACCCGGGCGTCGTACTCGGGTGCACGGATTGCCATGGTGGTGACGTGACCGTGACACGCCCTCCCAACACGAATTACAAGGACAATGGCCGCGAAGCGTACGCGATGGCCATGAACCGTGCCCACGTGAATCCGCGCAACCCAAAGGCGTGGAACTGGCCGTCATCGGCCAATCCGGAGGGGTCCTACACCCTGCTCAACAAGGAAGCCAAGGAATACATCCGCTTCATCAATCCGGGTGATTTGCGCGTTGCGCGCGCGGCGTGTGGTGCATGCCACCTGGAGATCATCCAGGCGGTCGAGCGCAGCATGATGGCGACGTCGTCCATGCTGTGGGGCGGTGCCGCTTACAACAACGGCATTCTGCCGTTTAAACGATATATCCTCGGCGAGGCCTACGACGAGAACGGCGTGGGGGCCCTGATCAAGAATCCGGTGGTTCCGACCCCAGAGATGACCAGGATGGGCATCTTGCCGTCGCTGGCGCCGTTGCCCGCGTGGGAAACCATTCCCCCTGCGGATGTGTTCCGTGTTTTCGAGCGCGGCGGGCGTGTGATCAACTCCCAGTTTCCGGAAGTCGGTTTGCCCAACAGTACTGGCGCGCTGCAAAAGCTCGACGAACCGGGGCGGCCGGACATCAAGCAATCCAACCGCGGGCCGGGAACCGGGCAACGCATCGCGGTGCCGGTCATCAATATCACCAAGACCCGCCTGAATGACCCGCACCTCTGGTTTCTGGGCACCAACGAACAGCCGGGGGATTACCGCTCTTCGGGATGCACGGCCTGCCACACGGTGTATGCCAACGACCGTGAGCCGAAGCGTTCGGGGCCCTATGCGAAGTTCGGGCACGAGGGCAAGACGCAGACGTTGGATCCCACTATCAGCAAGTCGGAATCCGGTCATCCGCTCAAGCACGAATTCACCCGCGCGATCCCGTCTTCGCAATGCATGGTGTGCCACATGCATCAGCCGAATGTCTTCGTGAACAGTTTCTACGGTGCGACCATGTGGGACTATGAGGCGGACGCACCGTCGATGTGGCCAAAGTCGCAGAAATATCCAACCGCCGCCGAGGCGCGCAAGATTCTTGACCGCAATCCCGAGGAAGCCTCCATTCGCGGCTTGTGGAGCGATCCGGAGTTCTTGAAGAAAGTGTCCGAGCTCAATCCCAAGCTCAAGGACACACAGTTTGCCGACTACCATGGCCACGGCTGGAATTTCCGCTACATTTTCAAGCGCGATCGCAAGGGCACCCTGCTCGACAAGGACGGCAAGGCCGTGTCCGACAACGACCCGGAGAAATTCCAGAAAGCCGTGCATCTGGCTTCGATCCACCTCGACCTCGGCATGCACTGCGTCGATTGCCACTTTTCACAAGACGCGCACAACAACGGCCACATTTATGGCGAAGTCGCCGCAGCGGTGGAGATCGATTGCGTCGATTGCCATGGCACCGCGGACAAATACCCGACATTGTTCACGTCCGGACCGGCTGCGAAGCCGGGCGGCCGCGACTTGAAGCTGTTGCGCACCCAGGACGGCCGAAAACGCTTTGAGTGGATCGATGGCAAGCTCTACCAGCGTTCCGCGCTCAACAAGGACCTCGAGTGGGAAATGTCGCTGACCAAGGATACGGTCACGCCGGGCCACCCGAAATACAACGAAAAGGCCGCGCGCGCCAAGTTGATGCACGCGGGCGCTGATGGGCGTGCGGGGGCTTGGGGTCCGGAGGCGCCCAAGGACGGTTTCGCCCATTCGAACGACAAGATGACGTGTTTCACCTGTCACTTGTCGTGGACGACCAGTTGCGCTGGCTGTCATTTGCCGATTCAGGCCAACTGGAAGACCGAACGGCATCATTACGAAGGGGGCGAGACGCGCAACTATGCGACCTACAACCCGCAGGTGGCGCGCGACGAGATGTTCCAGTTGGGCAAGCATGGCCCGGTGAAGGGCTCGCGCATCGCGCCGATCCGCTCTAGTTCCGCGCTGATCCTGTCGTCCACGAACTCCAATCGCGAGCGCATTTACGTGCAGCAGCCGCCGATTGCCGCTTCAGGGTATTCCTCGCAAGCCTTTGCGCCGCATTATCCCCATACCGAACGCAAGACAGAGACCAAGACGTGCAGTGATTGTCACGTCAGCCAGAAAAACGACAACAACGCGATCATGGCGCAGCTCATGTTGCATGGCACCAACTTCGTGAACTTCGTGGGATTCAATGCTTACCTGGGCGCGCAAGGGCATGTACAGGCCGTGCAGGTCACGGAGTGGGACGAGCCCCAGGCCGTGATTGGAAGCTACCTTCACCAGTACGCCTATCCCGACTGGTTTGGCGATCATCAAAAGCGCAACCAGGAGTTGGTGGAGACGCATCACCACACCACCAAGGGGCCCGCCCGTTGCATCATGTTGCGCGGTGAGTACCTGTTCGTGGCCGAAGGGCCTGGCGGCTTCCGGGTCTACGACGTGGCGAATATCGGCAACAAGGGCGTCTCGCAGCGGATCATCACGGCGCCTTTTTCGCCGTTGGGGCATGACGCCCATGTGCCTTCCACCAATGCCACCTGCATGACGCTCCCCACCAATCAGGCGATCGCGCCGGAGCGTAACAAGGGTGACCTCATGCGCATCACCAACGAGGAGCAACCGTTCCACCCGATCTACAACTACGCGTTCATTGTGGACAGCGTCGAAGGCCTGATCGTGGTCGATGTCAATACCTTTGCGGATGGCGAGCCGCGTAACAATTTCCTGAAACGTGCGGTGACGTGGAACGATGGCGGCATCCTGAAAGGCGCGCGGCACATCACCCTTGGCGGGTATTACGCCTATGTCACCACGGACGCCGGACTGGTGATCCTGAATCTCAACGATCCATTGAAACCGGTCGTTGCGGCGCGCATTCCAATGCAGGATCCACGTGCATCGGCGCTGCAGTTCCGCTATTTGTTTGTCACGACCAAGGAGGGATTGGAGGTCATTGACGTGACATCGGCAGAAAAAGCGACACGGGTCGGTACCGCAAAGGTCAAGCTCGATGATGCACGCGGCATTTACCTTGCGCGCACGTACGCCTATGTGGCGGCGGGGAAGGATGGTTTGTCCATCATCGATATTGAAAAGCCCCATGCGCCGTTCGAGTTCAGGCGCTTCAACGCCGACGGCAAGCTCAACGACGCCACGGATGTCATTGTCGGCACCACGAATGCCTCCCTGTTTGCCTATGTGGCCGACGGCAAGAACGGGCTGAAGGTGGTGCAGCTCACGTCGCCAGACCTGCAGCCCAAGTTTTACGGGTTCTCGCCGGAGCCGAATCCGAAACTGATTGCGTGGAAGCAAACCCAATCTCCCGCCATCGCACTGGCCAAGGGCCTGGATCGCGACCGCGGAGTGGATGAAACGGGCGGGCAAATCGCCATTTTCGGCCGCATTGGATCGAGACCGTTCAACAAGGACGAGCAGCGCCGTTTCTATCTCAATCCGGATGGTTCGTTGTGGACCGTGAAGGACGAAATTGATCGTGCGTCATTTCGCGCGGCGAAGGCAGGAGGAAAGTGATGCGACTCTTTTTCCACAAGCTGGTTCGGGGTGCCATCGGTGTTGCCTTCTGGGCCGTGGCGTGGACCGTTTCGGCGCAGACCCTTCCCTATCATTCGCCGAACCAAACCCTGGGAGCCGTGACCTGCGCCTCCAGCCTTTGCCACGGCGCCATCAAGCTTTGGAAGGATTCTCCGGTCCTGCAAAACGAGTACGTCACCTACACCCGGACCGACAAGCACACCCGTGCCTACAAAGTGTTGTTCAATGATCGATCCAAGCGCATCGCCAGCAATCTCGGTCTGAAAGAGGGTGCGCACAACGCCAAGATTTGCCTTGACTGTCATGCCCACAACATTCCGGAATCGCGCCGCGGTGAACGTTTCGTGTTTGCCGATGGCATCACCTGCGAGTCGTGCCACGGGCCCGCTGAAAAATGGATCACCTCGCATGTCAATCCGGTCAGTGATCCGGTCGTCCATCACCAGAGCAACGTCGACAATGGCCTTTATCCGCTGAACGATGCGGTGTCGCGTGCCAAGCTTTGCCTGTCGTGCCACTTCGGCAACAAGGACCGGCTGGTCACGCATCGCATCATGGGGGCCGGCCACCCCCGCATGAGCTTTGAGCTGGATACGTTTACGGAAATCGCGCCCAAGCACTTTGTGGTCGACAAGGATTATTCCGAGCGCAAGAAAGTCTGGGATGGCGTGCAGGTCTGGGCGACCGGCCAGGCCTTGGCGGTGGCGGAAACCATGGACATCATGGTGGATGACAAACGCGGACGCGACGGACTGTTCCCGGAGCTTGTGCTGTTTGATTGCCACGCCTGCCATCACCCGATGAGCGAATTGCGCTGGAAGCCGAAGAACGTGTTCGGCGCCAGCGTGTCTCCCGGCCTCGTGCGACTCAATGACTCCAACATGCTCATGCTGCGCGCGCTGACCGCCACCATCGATCCCAAACTGGGAGAAAAAGTTCGCGAACAGGTGCAAAAGCTGAACCGTGCCGTGGCCGGGGAAGGTGACCCCAAGGGGGCGGCGATGGAATTGAAAAAACTTGCGCTCGATGCGGCGCCGATCTTTGCGCGCACCGAATTCAATGCGGCCATCGTCAAACGTGTCATGGCGTCACTGATCGACGACGGCCTCGAAGGCCACTACAGTGACTTCGCAGCGGCCGAGCAGGCATCGATGGCGTTGCAAAGCGTGGGGGCGTTTCTGACCAAGCAAGGGGCCTTGGGCAATGCCGCGCAGTTCAACGCCGCGATGAAAAAAATGAACCAGTTGTTGGCCAACGATGAAAAATACCAGCCGGCGCAGTTTGTCGCGCAGATGAAGGAATTGCGCAGTTGGGCAGGAAAGTAGGGTAGTGCGGTGCACCCGCTGCCCAGGTTGAAGATATCCCGTGGAGTCACTGGCATGTCCAGGCGGAGCAGACCATGAGTGAACACTACAAGATCGCCGTCATCGGTTCCGGGCCGTCCGGACTCTCTGCGGCGGCACACGCAGCCGAACTGAAGGTTTCTCATGTGCTGCTGGAGGCGGAGCAACACGCCGCCGACACGATTTACAAGTACCAAAAGGGCAAGCACGTCATGGCCGAGCCCGGCGTGTTGCCGCTGCGTTCGCCGATGAGTTTTGGCGCGGGTTCGCGCGAAACGATCCTTGGCGCGTGGGACAGCGAGCTCCAGAAATACAAGGTCAACATCAAGTACGGCCACCAAGTGTCCAGTATCACCGGGGCCAAGGGCAACTTCACGATCACGACCTCCAACAAGCAGACTGTCACGGCCGAGGCAGTGATCCTCTCCATCGGCTTGCAAGGCAATATTCGCAAGCTCGGCGTGGCGGGCGAGGACCTGCCTGGCGTGCAATACCAGCTCGATGACCCGGAGGAGTTTTCCGATGAAACGATCATCGTCGTCGGTGCTGGCGACGCGGCCATTGAGAACGCATTGGGATTGGCCAAGCAAAACCGCGTGATCCTGGTGAACCGCAACGATGAATTTGCGCGATGCAAGCAGGGCAACTTGGACCTGGTGCTGGCGGCGATTTCGGAGGGCAAGATCGAGTGCCGCTACGGCACCAAGGTCGAGAGCGTGGTCACCAACGACGCCGGGGATCCGCCCTTGATCTTCAATGCCAAGACGCCGAACGGCGCCGAGGCAATCGCATGTCACCGCATCATCGGGCGATTGGGCGCAACCCCGCCCAGGAAGCTGGTGGAAAGTTTTGGCATCACGTTCCCGAACGATGACCCGAAGGCTGTGCCGGTGCTGTCCCCGCAATATGAATCCAATGTGCCGGGTATCTACATCGTCGGCGCGTTGGGGGGCTATCCGCTGATCAAACAGGCCATGAATCAGGGGTATGAGGCCGTCGAATACATCCTGGGTAATCCTGTCGAGCCCGCAGACGAGCCGGTACTGAAGGCCAAATTCAAGAACGTCAAGATTACCTCGGTCAATGAAGCGGTGTTGCATATCCAGAACAGCGTTCCT
Source organism: Usitatibacteraceae bacterium (assembly GCA_044228625.1). GTDB lineage: Bacteria > Pseudomonadota > Gammaproteobacteria > Burkholderiales > Usitatibacteraceae > UKL13-2. Next base: position 7,788 of record JBGAUM010000098.1, read on the forward strand.
TTGCTTTCCGGACTCACGCTTCTGCAATTGCGTGAACTCTTGCTGGAATCAGAAATCCACCGGCCGCAAGAAGGCGAGATCGTGTTCAACAAGAACGACTACACGAACTCGTTCTATTCGATCGTCGAAGGTGCGGTCACGGTTGAAGCGACGACCAGCACCGGCGCGGCGATTGCGTTCAAGTTGGAAAAAGGCGACTTTTTCGGCGAGATGGGGTTGATTTCCGGCCGCCGGCGGACTGCGACGGTGCGCGCCGAGAAACGCACGTTGCTGGTCGAAACGCCGCGCCGTGCGATGCTCAAGTTGCTGGCCTCGGTCGACTCGGTGAGAAAGAAACTCGACGAGGTCATGATCCGCCGCGCCGTCCGGCAATACCTCTCGGCCACCATCCGCGAATCGGAAGTCGATTACCTGGTGGGAACCGCCACGATCAAGAAGTACGCCACCAACGATTACCTGTTCAAGGAAGGCGATGCGGCCGATGGCTTGTACATGATTCGACGCGGCTCCGTGATGGTCTCGCGCCAGATCGCCGGCAAGGAAATCGTCCTCTCCTACGTGGCCGCGGGCAATTACGTGGGCGAAATGGCGTTGATGAGCGATGCGCCGCGATCTGCAACCGTGCGCGCCGCCGTGCCGACAGAAGTGATCATGCTGGAGGCCACGCGCTTCAACGAAGTCATGTCATCGCACTCCACCGTACGCGCGTCGCTGGACCAGCGTTCGATGGAACGCATGAAAAGCAATCAGGCCATGGAATCTGGCGAGTCCGGGTCGATCATTTCATTCCTGATGAAGCAGGGCCTGGGTGAAGCGACGGACGTGTTGTTGATCGACGAGTCGATCTGCGTGCGATGCAACAACTGTGAAAAAGCCTGCGCGGAAACCCATGGTGGCACGTCGCGGCTGAATCGCGAAGCAGGTCCGACCTATGCACAGATCCACGTGCCGACCTCCTGCAGGCACTGCGAGCATCCGCACTGCATGAAAGATTGCCCGCCGGATGCCATCCACCGGTCTTCGGGCGGCGAGGTGTTCATCGCCGACACGTGCATCGGCTGCGGCAACTGCCAGAAAAATTGTCCTTACGGGGTGATCCAGATGGCGCCCGTGGCCGACAAGAAGAGCGGTTCGTCGCTGGTTTCCTGGTTGTTGTTTGGCCTGGGGCGCGAACCGGGTCCGATTGCCAAGACCTACGACAAGACCGCGCCAAAGAAAGCGGTCAAATGCGACATGTGCAAGGACCAAAAGGGAGGTCCGGCCTGTGTGCGCTCCTGCCCGACCGGCGCTGCGCTGCGCGTGTCACCGGAAAACTTCATGACGTATACGGGGATTGATTAGGCATGCGTCCATTGACGAGCCCGTGGCTTGCGCGAATCACAATCGATGTTCGTCCGGAAGTGTCGAGCATGGCGCGGGAGCACCCTTAGCACGCTCGATGTCGCGTTCGTGCGATGCCTCGATGCAAGGTTTATTTCGTGCTGGTGCTTTCGGCAACCCGCAACGCCGCCTTGCACGCCTGATCCTCTGGCGAACCTCCATTCACCGCCATGACCATCAATTGGTTTTTCGCTTTCCAGAGCGCGTAGCAGGCCGAGAGTGCCGGGGTGCCGCCGGCTCGTACGTCCGGCCGGTCGCCGGCAGCGGAATCCGGATGCCAACGCTTGGAGGTTTCCGGTTTGAGCAGCGCGTCTTTTCCGCGCCGCGCATCAAGCTCGTATTGGGCAAAACGCGCCAGATCTCGTAGCGACATGTGTGCGCCGCCCGCCCCGATAAAGATCTGCTCGGGAGGGCGTTCGCGATCCGGTTCGGCAACATACCCCTCTGGCCCGGCAAGATGCAGCCAGGGCTCGTTGGGACGCGATGGATGCCATGGGCGGCCCCAGCCGGCGGACTGGAGATCGAGCGGCTGGAACACCAGTTCTTCCATCAGCGCTGTGTACTGTTTTTTCGTCACCGTTGCCGCGATAAATGCCAATAGCGCGTAACTCGCGTTTGAGTAGCGCGCCTCTTTTCCCGCCGGACCGCTGGGTGCTTCCTGAAGCAGGAATTTCACGAATTTCGCACGCCGCTCATCAGGCGTTCCGTCAAGATCAAACAACTGAGGGGTCAGCTTGGGGCCGATGCGTTCATACGCCGGAATGCCGCCCGTGAAGTCGAGAAGTTGCTGAATCGTGACCTTTTTGTATTCGTCGCGCATTGGCATATCGGGCAGCAACTCACTCAATGTCGATTCGAACTTCAATTTCCCCGCGTCGACCAGTCTTGCAATCATGAGACCGGTCATGCGCTTGGTGATGGAACCGATGGCAAAGCGGTTGTCCAAGGTCACCAACGCGGGCTGTCCCAGACGACGCACCCCGGCTGCGCCTTCGGCCACGACTTCGCCGTCCTTCACGACCATGGCGGCGATCCCCGGCAAGCTTTGCTCCTTGCGGATGCCCTCAAGCCGTTCTGTCAGCGAAGCCGGCGAGGCGCACGTGCTGAGAGGCGCCGCCACGCACGCCACCAAACATGTCAACGCCACCATCCCAATCCCTTGCTTGTTCATCGTCTTCCCCCGGCCGAAAAACGGGTTCCGAGTATGAAGGGTGAAAGTTCCCGTGCTCAGCAGATGTGACGCGTTCCACGCCCTGATTTCCGCAATTCATCCTTTTAGGGGTGGGGATCGCCGCCAAGCAGGGGATACTCCACGCCCATGAAAAACAGTCAAATTCGCAGTGCCGCCAACGTTGCATGGCGATTGATGGCCATAGGTGCCAGTTTGTTTGCCCTTGGGTCAGCACTGGCGCAAGGCATCGAAGACCGGCGTTTGCCGCCCGTCCGAGCCTACAAAATGGAACAGGGCGAATCCATCAAAGTCGATGGCAGGCTGGATGATGCCGCCTGGGAACGCGCACCGGTGATTCGCGAGTTCCATGAGTACCGGCCAAGAGAAGCCCCCGCAAAGTATCGTACGGAAGCGCGGATCGTCTATGGCAAGGACGCGCTCTTTGTGGGCCTGATGGCGTTTGATCCAGACCCCTCCAAGATCGAGGCGCCGCTGGCCCGTCGTGACCAGGTATATGGCTCACAGGACTTCTTTGCGGTGCACATCGACCCGGTCGGTACGCGCAAGTTTGCCCAAATCTTTCGCGTCAATGCGGCAGGCGCCATTGGAGACGGCCTGTTCAATGAAGACACCGGCAACGAGGATTACTCGCCGGATTTCCTCTTCGATGTGGCCACGCATCGGTCTGCGGATGGATGGAGCGCTGAATTCCGCATTCCGTTTTCGACGCTTCGATACGCCGACCCGCCTTCGGAAAACTGGTCGATTCTGCTGTTTCGGCGCGTTCCGCGCGACGAGCAGTACAGCTTTGCCAACGGCCGTTTGCCGAAGGACGCCAATTGCTTCATGTGCTATGCGGAGACTCTCACCGGCATGACGGGCTTGCCGCACGGACGCGAACTCACGCTGACACCCCAGTTGACGGTGCGCCGCACTTCGGATCGCACCAACGGCGTCGACGCGCCGCGGGAAAGTGATGTCGTCGTAGGCGCTGACATCAAATATCGTCCGCGCCCTGATTTGGTGTTCGATGCCACGATCAATCCGGACTTTTCCCAAGTCGAACTTGACACGCCCCAACTGGCGGCCAACGCGCAGTTTGCGTTGTTTTTCCCCGAAAAGCGTCCGTTCTTCCTGGAGGGGGCGGACATTCTTTCGGCGCCATGGGGGAACTCGATTTATACGCGGTCAATCACCGATCCCGCCTGGGGGGCGCGCCTGACACGCAGGAATGAGGGCCATGACATGGTCTTGTTGACGGCGCGCGACGATGGCAAGGGATTGATCCTTCTTCCCAAAGCCTTGGGCACGGATGTGGCCGTCCAAGAGACGAAATCGCAAGCCACGATCCTGCGTTTCCGTTCGCAAAACGGCAGCGTGAGCGTGGGTGGATTGTTCAACGACCGAACTTACGAATCGGCCCCCGGGCTGCCGGCGGCACACAATCGCGTTGCAGGTGCCGACTTCACGTGGCGCCCCACCGGCGAGATCCGCGTGCGGGGCCAGGTGATGACCAGCGATACCCAGGATCCACGCAATCTGCGGCCCGGTGTTCCGGATCGCGATCAGGCGGCACTGTTTGACTATAACTACGTCGATTCCGCATGGGGTTTTTTCGGAGGCATCGAACACGTTGGAAAGGGATTCCGCAACGACAACGGCTTTTTCAGCCAGGCGGATTACTTGAATTGGTATCAGGAGATCAATCGCAAGTTTCAGAACGTGGGCCCCTTCAGCGACATTACGGTATTCCTCAATACCGGTCGCAAGACGGGAAACGGGGGGCAATTGCTTTACCAGCAGTTGGTGCCAGGCATGCGCTTTTCGGCCGCACGCGGAACCACATTCGGATTTGAGGTGCGCACGAATCCACAGACCCGATTCCGTGCCGACGGTGAGCCATTGAAACGCGACCAGTTCTTTGCCTTCATCGATTCCGCTCCGGGCGGGTTCCTGGCGCGCTATTACGTCGAAGCGGCCATTGGTGACCGCGCGGACCTGGCCAATAACCGGGTTCGGAAGGGTTATTACATTGGGGGCAACGCACTGTTCCGCCTGTCTGATCGTTGGGAGTTTGAGCCCCGCATCGACGAATCCATGATGGGCAAGGAAGACATCCTGACCAACGGGGCCGATCGCGTCATTCGTGAACGGGCGGTCCAGGTCACATCGGTCTATCACTTCAATGCCAAGGACACCTTGCGCGTCATCGGCCAGTACAACGGCGTCAAGCGCAACCTGGGTTATTTTGCGCCGGGCTACTCGGCTGACGAAAAATCAGAAACGATCTCCGTCGTGTTCGGACACATCGAGCGGTTGGGCACCAACTTCTATGTGGGCGCAAATTCGTCGCGCAGCAAAGACCCGGGATCGCAATACAGCCGCCGGCAGAACGAAATTTTCTTCAAGGCATCTTGGGCGTTTGATTTGGCGGCGTGGTTGCCGTAGCGGGCGGCTCACACATCTCTGCAGGTCAAGTTG
>JBGAUM010000099.1:0-12797 GCA_044228625.1 Usitatibacteraceae bacterium
GCACTGGCGAAAATGCCGGACGAGCGGTATCAAAGCATGGCTGAATTCGCGAGCGACCTCGATTTTGTGAAGCGCTCCCTCGGCGAGCGCGGCGGCCAACCGCTGGCGAAAACTGCGCCGCCGTCTGCGTCGCCACCCAAGCGCGAGTCACTGACCGCCGGCCGCTATCAAAAAGAGGGACAGAAAGTTGAAGAGGCGGCGCCACTCAAGCTTGCCAAGAATTTTGACTCGTTTGACGCCACGCTGAAGTTGGCTGCCATGACCAACCAGACGGCGGAGTTTGAGAAATACATTACCGACACCCGCAAGCTGCGGGCCTTCAAGCATCTGGCGCCAGGCGCGAATGCGACCGGACCGCAACCCCGGCCGGGCCCGGCGGATACCCAGGGCCAACGCAGTGTGCGCTTTGCGCATATTGATCAACTTGAACAGTACGATCGTGCGCGGCGCACGCTCGGCGTTCCCGTGAATCATGCGTCGCCGCCGACTCAATCCATGAGCGCTTTGGTGCCGATTGCCCTGATCGTGCTGCTCGCCGTACTGGCGGTCGGATTGTCCGTCGCATTGATTCTCCGCTAGACCATTTCCGGCTTGCCGCGTGGCAGGTGCCGACGTTTTGGCGTAGCATCAATCGTCGCTAAGCCCTCAACGTTAGGCTTTGTGCTTGGCACCAGCTCAATTGCGGGGAGAGATGACCCATGCGTGACTACCGACCCATTCCGAACGTAAGCCTTCGCGGAACCGTGTTCGTGGCACGGCCGGCACCCCCGAAATCGGTCAAGCCAGATTCCCCAGCGTTCGACGTGATGACTGATCTTCGGTACAACATCCCGGCCACGATTGATCAACAACAATCGATGGATGCCGCACACGCCTACATGATTCAGCGCGGCGTGCGCATGTTGTTCGTGCTCAACGGGGAGCGCGCCTTGGCGGGAATCATCACGGCAAACGATGTCCTGGGTGACCGCCCGTTGCGATTCATCCAGGAACGCCGTGTTCGTCACTCGGATATCCTGGTTTCCGACATCATGACGCCATTGGAAAAACTCGAGGCCATCGAATGGTCGGAGGCAAGCCGCGCACGAGTAGGAGACGTTGCTGCAAGCCTCAAGGAATCTGGCCGCCAGCACACCTTGGTGATGGAAAGGAGTCCGGATGACCGCAATCAAGTCGTCGGGGTCTTTTCACTCACTCAAATAGAGCGGCAACTGGGTGTGGCCATCGTCGCCAGCGGCGCTGCACGTTCGTTTGCAGAAATCGAAGCGGCGATTGCGCCGGGGTAACCCGCCTAATTGGTTCGGAAGGACCCGGGACAAATCTCGGTAATCCGGTGGTCGCAAATATCGCACTGCAGCGCGGTCGGCGAAGACATCGCCGCCGGAAAAGTCATCGCCATCAGAAAATCGTCAAGATTGCGAATCGAGGCGGCGCAGCGCGGACATCTGGGCACCGTATTGCGATGAAAGCGTTTGCTGGTTGCCAAGATATAGAGGGCAAGTGACATTCCGGCCAAGACCGTAAAGGTCAGCCAAACTTGCGAAAAAGTCCCCAATTCCGTGACGCTGTGAAATACGTTGGTCCCGCGAAACCAATATCCTGCGGCGACAGCCTCCAATGCGGCCGAAACAGCCAACGCAAAAAACAGCAGCAGGCGGGTGTCATGCGCGCGGTACGACTCCGCATACCGGCGAACAACCGCCAAAAACTCTTGGGGAGATTGCGTCAGCGGTATCGTAGTGCCATCTCGCATCGGAATGGTGTCAGGCCATAGGGGCCAGACCGCCAAACTCTAGCACCGGCGCGGACGTCGAGTCAATTGTGGCCCGCGTGCAGCGCCGCCGGTGGTTTCTCTAGTTGGTCTCGAGACAAACCCTACATCACAACTGCCTTGTTCGGCAGCTCGTTGGGGTTTTCCGCCTTCGGTGGAAACGCATGGGTTAATTCGGCAGCGATCTTTTCAAGGCCGATGCGTGTGCCTTCCAAGAACTCACCCCGGCGGTATCGGAGCTCAATTTCCTTGCAAATGGCCCGCCAACGCTCCGGTCCGACCACGCGATCAATTCCGCGATCGGCAATGATTTCGACCCGCCGATCGGCGAGCAGCACGTAAAGCAGCACGCCATTGTTTTCTTCCGTGTCCCAAATCCGAAGATTGCCAAAGACCTCAATCGCTCGCTGGCGAGACGAAATGTCCGCCCAAAGTTGACCCGCGGTCAGTTCTGCCTCCACGACAAATCGAATCTCGCCGCTGTGCAGTTTTTCGCCTTCCGCAATTGCACGCTCAATTTCATCGAGCGTGGACTGGGGGAACATGCGATTCCGCTGGATGGGCGACATCCACACATGACGCATGAAGCGCTTGATGAATTCCATCACCAATCCCCCGAAGCGCCGCCGCCGTCAAAGCTGCCACCGCCCCCGCTAAAACTGTCAGACGATGATCCACCGCTCCAGTCGCCGCCGGAGCTTCCCCCTGTCGACCAACCGCCGTGCCACCCGCCCCCGCGATTCGACAGGCTTCCCATGAGAAGCACCACGAAAAATACAATTTCACCGATGACAATGGGGAACAGCAATCCGCCGATGAGGAACCACGCGGCGGCACCGGTGACGCCGGCCGTGGCTGTGGCGCCCAGAAAACGGCCCAGGATCATCTTGAGCAAAGGTCCCACAACGAGCGCCGCCAGCACCCCCAACACAAGAAAACCTTCCAGGCTGGACGATTTGGCGCTGACGCGCTTTTTCTGAGGCGGCGGTGGCAGCGCCTCCCCTTGCAAAAGTCCCACGATCTTGTCGACGCCCTGCTCGATACCCCCCGCAAAGTCGCCGGCGCGAAAGCGCGGCGCAACAATCTCACCAATGATGCGTTTGCTCATGGCGTCGGTCAGGCTCCCCTGCAACCCGGGCCCGACCAGGATCTGCATCTTGCGGTCATTCTTGGCGACCACGAATAACACGCCGTCATCGACCCCTTTGCGGCCAAGCTTCCACGCCTCAGCCACACGCAGGGAAAAATCGAAAATGGCTTCCGGTTTTGTCGTAGGCACAACCAACACGGCAATTTGCGCGCCCTTCGCCGATTCAAACGCCCGCAGCTTGCCTTCGATGCGCGACTCGTCTGCCGACGACAAGGACCCGGTTTGGTCCGTCACGCGATGCTTCAAAGGCGGAACGGGAATCGGGTCGCCCTCGGCCGCATGGCCTGCACTTGCCAAAAGCAGCCCGAACACCAGCACCAGCGCGAACGCCGTGCGCGTGAAAGCCTGAATCCCGGCCAGGGCCGGGATGGCAAGTTTTGGGCTCATGTCAGGTGATGGGATCCGGCGCGGAAATTACTTCGTGGCTGGCGCAGGCGCGGGCTTGGTGCCGAAATCCACCTTGGGAGCCGTCGAGATGGCTTTTTCGTTTTCCACCGTGAATTGCGGCTTGACCGAGTAGCTGAACAACATGGCGGTCAGATTCGTCGGGAACTGACGGGTCAGGATGTTGTAGCTTTCGATAGCCTCGGTGTAACGCTTGCGGGCCACCGTGATGCGGTTCTCCGTGCCTTCCAGCTGGGACTGAAGCTCCCGGAAATTCGCATCCGATTTCAATTGCGGATAGTTTTCCGCCACCACCAGAAGTCGCGACAACGCGCTGGACAACTCACCTTGAGCCTTTTGGAAATTCTGCATGGCCTGTGGATTGTTCAGAACGGATTCATCCACCTTCATGGAGCCTACCCGCGAGCGGGCCTCGGTCACCCCAAGAAGCACGTCCTTTTCTTGTTGGGCGTAGCCCTGCACAGTGGCCACAAGGTTGGGAATCAGGTCGGAGCGGCGCTGGTATTGGTTCAGCACTTCCGCCCAAGACTTTTTGACTGCCTCGTCCTTGGTCTGAAAATCGTTATAGCCACAGCCCGTCAGGGTCAAAGTGGCCATCAAACCCAGCATCAGCATCCATTTCTTCATTTTGGTTCCTCAAACAGTGATGCGGTCAAAACGTGCCGCGACTCGAATATGGGGGCATTCTAGCGATTCCAAGGGTTTCGACCGGCCCTTGCGACGAACCGCCTGCAGTCGGGTACGAACGCCTGGGGGTTGATCAGTTTTGCCCCGCGAGCAACCGGCGGGCATAGGTCAGGTCTTCCCATGCTTTGAGCTTGTCAGGCAAATTCCTCAGCAGGTAGGCTGGGTGGTAGGTCGCCACCACGGGAATGCCTTGGTATTCAAATCGTTGTTGTCGCAGCGAGGCCATGCTGGTGTCCCGGCCCGTCAGGCGCGTCACCGCAGTCTTGCCAAGAGCGACAATGATTCTGGGTTGGATCAAGGCAATTTGCCGGTCGAGGAACGGCGCGCAAGCCTCCGCCTCATCGGGGTTTGGGGTGCGGTTGCCCGGCGGGCGGCACTTCACCACGTTGGCAATGTGGACCTCTCGGCCACGTTGGAGTCCGGTGGCCGCAAGCATGGCATCCAGCAGTTTCCCCGCCTGTCCCACGAAAGGCTCTCCCTGCTCATCTTCATCGGCGCCTGGCCCCTCCCCGACGAACAACCAGGGCGCATCCCGCGCCCCCACTCCTGGAACCGCCTGTTTGCGCTTTTCACACAGGCGACAAGCCTTGCACCCACCGATTTCGCTGATGAGGGACTCCCAATCCAACTCGGCAATGCGCGCCGCACGCGCGGGATCGCCAGCCGGAACCTCAAGAGGCACCTTGGGAGGCGGGGATGGCGGCGGCTGAAGCAAAGGCGCGCGCGGTGACAACGCCGGCCTTTTGACGGGGGTGGATTCGATGACCGGATCGGCCCCGTCACTGGCTGCGACCGCCGCCAGCCAATCCGGCGGCATTGCCGAAAGCAATTCAAGTTCTCGCAAGGTGTCGATGTCCGCTGGAATCTTCATGGCGCATCCGCCAAGTTCAAGCCCATGAACAGAGCATCTTCCCGCCCGGTGGCGGCTGGGTAGTAATCGCGCCGCAAGCCCAATTGGCGGAAACCCAGGGTTTCATAAAGATGGCGGCCCACGACATTGGATGGCCGCACTTCGAGGAAGAGCATCTCCAGGCGATCGGCCTTTGCGCCGGCGATCAGATGCCGCATGTATTCGCGCCCCACCCCTTGTCGTTGCCAAGGGGCTGCCACGGCAATATTCAACAGGTGAGCTTCGTCCAGTGCCTGCATGACAACCGCGTAGGCGACGAGTTCGCGCCCGATCCATGCGGTCGTACATTGGTAGCCCGCCGCAAGCGAATCCCGGAAATTCCCCAAGGTCCAGGGAAACGCATAGACCGTTGACTCTATGGTCGCGACGTCCGCCAAATCTTCGTCACGCATGGGAAGCCAGCGCAACGCCGCGAGCGGGTTGATGGGCAATGCACTCATGCCGCCGCCTTCGCAGCAGCCCGTTCTTCCGTGGTCAGCGCCACGCGATCCCGAAGGTAAAGTGGCGCCGCATCCCTTGGATGCAACAGAGCATCCTTTCCGCTGCGCTGAAGTATTTTCGCGGCAATGATCGCAACAGCTGCGGCTTTGGGCAGGCTGCCGGGATCCGAGGTCGCCACGCATCCACCGTATTGACGCATGAGCGCCTCGGTCAGCACCGGTTGACGCAATGCACTTCCGGTAAGAAACCAGGTATTCCCGGAAATGGCCGGTAGCGAATCGGGCTTCGTCAACATCGGCGAGATGCGTGGCAACCATCCTGTGGGTTGCGCATCGTCCCGCTCGTAAGCTGCCAAGTAAATCTCGCCCATCCGGGCATCCAGGGCGACGATGACTCGATCGCTTTCGCAGGGTTCGGCCAAAGCCATTTGGGTTTCCACCGGAATCATTCCCAATCCTGCGCCGTACGACATGCCTTGGGCCACCCCACATGCAATGCGCACACCTGTGAAAGAGCCAGGCCCCTGCCCATAAGCGATGGCATCCAGGTCCTGAATGGAAAGGTTTGCTTCCGCGAACAGCTCGCGAATCAACGGCAGCGCCAAGTCTGAATGCTGCTGACCGGCATCGATATCGCGCACCCGCCGCGCGCCGTCCGCAAACAGGGCCAGCGACAAGCGCTCCGTCGAAGTTTCCAGGGCAAAGATGCGCATGAAAGCGGGGGTTCAAGAGGTGCGTCGATTATAGACGGCAGAGTTGAGACTTCATGGGACCAAAAGTCCAGCATTGACGCGGCGTTCAGGCCCATAATGGCCTAAGCGCCGCGCCAGATCATGACTTTCATATTGGGCACACTCGGCTTGGACCTTGGCTACACCAATTCATGGGTCTCAATGGGCAAATGGGTCACGTCGCCCCACATCACGATTCGCCATGACTCGTTTTCCAAGGCCAGCCGATTGATCGCGACGTTGGGGATGGACACCTTGTGTGCGCTGGCGACCGGTTCTTCACGGATCCACCGGTATACGACCCCAAGGACACCGCCATGGGTGACGACCAGCACGGTTTGGCCCGCGTGCTTGCCAGCCAATTCCATCAGCGCCGCAACCACACGATCATGGAATTGCCGCTTGGATTCCCCCCCGGGCACTGCAAAGTGCTCATCCACCGCGCGTTCCCGTGAAAACGCGTCGGGGAATCGGACATCCATCTCCGCATACGTTAAACCTTCGCCCTGGCCGAAGGCCCGCTCGCGCAGCGTGTCCATCGGGCTGGCCTGCAAGCCGAGCGGCTGGCCGATCAAGCGCGCAGTGTGCAGGGCGCGTCCCATATCACTGCAATAGAACGCCGCGATCGTTTCGCCCTTCAATCGCGCCCCACACGCCATAGCCTGCGCAATGCCATCCTGCGTTAGCGGGCTGTCAAGGTGCCCCTGAATGCGCCCGGCACGATTCCATTCCGTTTCCCCGTGCCGAATGAGGATCAGTTGGGTCATGCCGGGGGCTGCCATCCTCAAGCCGGTGTGAGCAGGGTGGTCCCGCCCATGTAGGACACCAGCACGCCGGGAACCGTGACGCTGCCGTCGGCATTCTGGTAATTCTCGAGGATGGCCACGAGCGTGCGCCCCACGGCGAGGCCCGAGCCATTGATGGTGTGCAGCATTTCCGTCTTTCCCTGCGCGTTCTTGAAGCGCGCCATCATGCGCCGCGCCTGGAACGCCTCGAAATTCGAGCAGCTGGAAATCTCGCGGTAGGCATTCTGCGCGGGCAGCCACACTTCCAGATCGTAGGTCTTGGCCGACGAAAAGCCCATGTCACCAGTGCAAAGCAGCATGGTGCGATACGGGAGTTCCAGGCGCTTGAGGATCGTTTCGGCGTTGGCCGTGAGTTCCTCATGGGCCTCGGCGGATTTCTCCGGATGCACGATTTGCACGATCTCGACCTTGTCGAACTGGTGCTGTCGGATCATGCCGCGCGTGTCTTTGCCGTAGCTCCCTGCTTCCGATCGGAAACACGGGCTGTGGCAGGCGAATTTCAGCGGCAGCTCTTCGGCCTTGAGAATCGAATTGGCCACGAAGTTGGTCACCGGATATTCAGCGGTGGGAATCAAATAAAGATCGCGACCTTCAATCTTGAACAGGTCATCCTTGAACTTCGCCAAACTCGACACGCCATCGGCGGACGCGCCGCTCACCATGTACGGCACATAGACTTCGGTGTAGCCGTGCTCGGTGGTGTGCGTGTTGAGCATGAACTGGGCGATGGCGCGATGCAGGCGTGCCAGCCCGCCCTTCAACACCGAAAAGCGCGCACCCGACAGCTTGGCGGCGGTATCGAAATCGAGCCCACCCAACCCGGCGCCGACGTCGACATGGTCTTTCACCGCGAAATCAAACGTGCGCGGCGTGCCCCACTCGCGCACCTTCACGTTGCCTTCGGCATCCTTGCCTTCTGGCACTTCGGCACGCGGGATGTTGGGGATGGTGCGGATGAAGGTATTGAGGAGTTCCTGCACGGCGGCCAGTTTCTCTTCGTTGGCCTTGAGCGCCTCTCCCAATCCACCCACTTCAGCCATCACGGCGGAAACGTCCTCGCCCTTGCCTTTCAAGACACCGATTTGCTTGGAAAGCGCATTGCGCTTGGCTTGCAATTCTTCCGTGGAGGTTTGTACGGCACGGCGCGACTCCTCAAGCCTTTGAAACGCATTGACGTCAAACGCCACGCCTCGGCGGCCCAAGCCAGCGACGACGCTGTTCAGGTCTTTGCGAAGTTGTTGAATGTCTAGCATGCGATTGCCTTTAGTGATTCGTACTGCCGATTATTCATTGTCATCCTGAGCACCCCGCACGAAGGATCTCATCTGCTCACAGCGACGGGATGAGATTCCTCAGGGCAAGCCCTTGGAATGACGCACGAAGGGGATGTCAGGCGCGCTATCCCAGACGGGAACGCGAGGAGGAAGAGGCGAAGCGTGGGAATTTCGTGACCTTCATGGCTTCGATTTTCCATCAAGTGCACGAAGGTGTGCAAGTTTCTCGCGGATTTTCGCCTCCAGCCCGCGGTCCGTGGGCCGATACCACTCCTGACGCTGCATGCCATCGGGCAGATACGTTTCTCCCGCCGCGTAACCCTCCGCCTCATCGTGGGCGTAGCGGTAGTCCTTGCCCATGCCCAGGTCCTTCATGAGCTTGGTCGGTGCATTGCGGATTTTCATGGGCACGGGTCGCGAGCCGTCCTCCGCGATGAACGCCCTCGCCTCGCCATACGCCTTGTAGACCGCGTTCGACTTGGCCGCCACGGCGAGGTAAATCACCGCCTCGGCCAGCGCCAATTCGCCTTCGGGCGAACCCAGCCGTTCGTAGATCTCTGCCGCGCTCACGGTGATGTCCATGGCGCGCGGGTCCGCGAGGCCGATGTCTTCGACCGCCATGCGGATCATGCGCCGGGCGAGGTAGCGCGGGTCTGCACCGCCATCGAGCATGCGGCAAAACCAATATAGGGATGCATCCGGGTCCGAACCGCGCACGGACTTGTGCAAGGCCGAGATTTGGTCGTAGAAATCGTCACCCGCCTTGTCGAAGCGGCGGCCTGCCCTCGTGAGCACGCGGTCCACAAACGCGCAGTCGATGGCCTCCACCTTGGCTTGTCGCGCCACCGTGCCCAGCTGCTCCACCAAATTGATGAGCCTGCGCCCATCCCCATCGGCCAACGCCGCCATTCGTTGTGCGATGTTGGCCCGGTCCTCCGAGCTCATTCGGTCCGCCAAATGCTCTTCCGCCAAGGCCTTCCCGAACAGCGCCTCCAGCGCACCTTGATCCAGCGCCTTCAACACGTGCACCGTGGCACGCGAAAGCAACGCGTTGTTGAGTTCGAACGAAGGGTTCTCGGTGGTGGCGCCAATGAAGGTCACCAGGCCTGATTCCACATGGGGCAGGAAGGCATCTTGTTGGCTCTTGTTGAACCGATGCACTTCATCCACAAACAGGATGGTGCGGCGGTTCAAGTGGGCGCGATTGACCGTGGCTTTCTCGATCGCCTCACGGATTTCCTTCACGCCGGACAGCACGGCTGAAAGTGCGATGAAGTCCGCGTCAAAGGCATCGGCCATCAGCCGCGCGATGGTGGTCTTGCCCACCCCCGGCGGTCCCCAGAGGATCATCGAGTGCGGAGTGCCGGATTCGAACGCGATGCGCAAGGGCATGCCGGGGCCGGTCAGGTGCTCTTGCCCGATGACATCGTCGAGCGTGCGCGGGCGCAGGCGCTCGGCCAGGGGCGCAAGCTCGCGTGCAAGGGGCGGTTCGGAAGGGAAAAGGTCGTTCACCCGTACATTATGCGGGGCGCGAAGTTGACGCATCCACACGCCAAACCCTAGGAAATGTGCGGCATTTGAGGGCGTTTCCCTTCAAACGCCGCGCCAGTATTGGGGTTTTGTCCGCGCCCCATGCAAAAGCCCATGCTCGTTTTTTCGCTGAATGTGAACTTCTCAACACCACCGATTTCTGCGACCGATAGAATGACCGTTTCTGTGCAGTATCGAGGGTTCTATGTGCGTGAAAAGTCAGATGTCTCGATGGTTCCTGGCCGCAGCCACTTTCAGCGGCCTTGTCCTCCCGACCTGCGTCTCGGCTGCCAACCCTGCGCTCTTCGCGGTAAAGGCCGAGCCTGCACCCAAGGCGCTCACCCGATTCGAGGTCAAAAGCGAGCCCATGCGGATCGCCCTGGACAAGGTCCGCATGAAGTCGCTCGTACGGGGCGACGAGATGGGTCTCGAACTTCCCAATGGCGAAAAGCATGATGTGGTGTTCGACCGCATTGAGGACCACGGGGGAGGCATCCGCTCAACTGTCGGGTACTTGAAAGGCCATGGACACAACTACCGCGTGATTGTCACCAGCGGTCCGGACGGGACATTTGGTTCCATCCGAGGCCTGGACCGTGACTATCGGATCATTCCAGGAATCGGCGGTGACCTATTGGTCGATATGGTCGAGGAACGCAAGCTCATCCCGCCCATCGATCTGGGCGTCGATTTCCGGGAGAATCCGGACATCCACGATCACGCGGTGCACCCGGAAGGGAAACAGGCCGCGCAACGTGCCATGGTGCTCGCCGCCGGAACCAGTGAGTCGGGTCAGAACTTTGCAACCCCAACCCCGCAGGCCACCGTGGATTTGATGTTTGTGTACACGCCGGCAGTTGCAACTCACTTGGGCAGCAATTTGGTCACTCGCTTGTATAACCTGGTGACCGCAGCAAATACCGCGTACGCCGATAGCGAAGTCGCCATCACCATGCGCATGGTGACCGCGATGCAAGTGAATTACGCCGACGGGAATTGCAGTGACCAAGGGACCGCTTTGGATGCCATTACCCCCGTCAGCGGTGGCGGGGGGGGTGTATTTTCAGGCGTGGAGGCCAGGCGTGCCGCAGTGGGCGCAGACCTGGTGTCGTTCATGCGGGATGGCTCCCCGCAGTGGGCGCAGACCTGGTGTCGTTCATGCGGGATGGCTCCGATTTTGGCGGCTGCGGGTTGGCGTGGGTAGCCACTTCCTCCACCTCGGCCAGCTCAAATTACATGTACTCGATCACCAATGGCTGCATTGTGGGATGTGACAGCCTTTTCGCCCATGAGGTGGGACACAACATGGGTAACAAACATGACCGTGCGACCGCCGCGTTCCAGGCGGGCGGTGTACCGAGCGGTAGCCTCACGGGTGGGGCCTATTCGTATTCGTTTGGCCATTACTATTGTGTGAGTGGAACGCTGACATGCAATCCCAACCTGCCATCGGCCAGTGGAGGCTGCAGCGCGCAGCCGGATTGCACGGACACCAACAACGTGAACAACGTCGGCACCATCATGAGTTACTTCAATCCGGTGACCATGAAATTCTCCAACCCGAATGTCATGTGTGCCCCGGGGGGTGGAGGTGGCGTGCTCCAACCTTGCGGGGTTGCCGGCACCAACGACAACGCATTGTCGATGAACAATGTGCGCTTGCTGCTCCAGGGCGTGAAGTCCACGCTGGTCGCCACGCCTACCGGCGCACTCCAGTTCTCGACAGTAACCTATTCAGGGGTTGAAGGTGGAACGCCGGTGACCGTGACTGTGAGACGAGTCGGAGGGTCGGGCGGCGCCATCAGCGTGGACTATGCGGCATCGAATGGAACCGGGATTGCCGGGACGGATTACCAGTCTGTCACGGGCACCCTCAATTGGGCCGCAGGCGACACCGCTGACAAAACTTTTCAGGTCAACCTCATCAACGATGGTTTGAGTTCGGTGGGGCGCTCCTTCACGGTCACGCTCACCAATCCGTCGGGCGCCACAGGCTCTTTCATAGGATTCCCCGGCACGGCGACCGTCAACATCATTGCGCCGGAGACCTTTCCGGCCAATTGCGCAATTCCCGCCGGGTGGACAACCCCGGCCGGCGCAAACAAGGGCTGGCTCGTCGCGAACGATCGCATGCGATCCGGCGTCTGCAGCCTGAAATCGGACGACATTGCCGATACTGGCACGCAAGGCGTGTTCTCGCGGGCGCAAATTGAAACAACGGGCAATTTCCAGGCCGGAAATGTCTCGTTCTATTACAACGTCTCGAGCGAGCAGGACTGGGACTGTTTGCGCTTTTACGTTGACAACATGTCGACTCCCCGCGCGGAGCTCGGGCTGAACTGCGCCGGATATGGAAACGGCGGGCAGTCGGGCAACATCACGGCGTGGACGCTTGTCACCGTGCCCATCGCAGCGGGCACACATACGTTGCGATGGTCGTATGAAAAGGACTACACGATATCCTCCGGCTCCGATGCCGCATGGATTGACGATGTGACGTTGCCACCCCTTGCTCCGGTAACACTGACGATTTCTGCGAAAAGCGGAACGGGCAGCGGCACCGTCACCGGCACGGGTATCAACTGCGGCGCTGACTGCACCGAATCCGTGACTCCCGGCACCATGGTCACCCTGACGGCGACGCCTTCCACCGGTTCGACGTTCACCGGCTGGAGCGGCGGAGGCTGCGCCGGGACGGGCACCTGTCAGGTCACCGTCAACGCCGACACCACGGTAACTGCGACATTCACATTGAACCAATACCTGCTGACAGTTGCCGGGAATGGCGCTGGCACTGGCACTGTCACATCGAATCCGGTTGGCATCAATTGCGGCGCGGATTGCTCGGAGACGCTCAACCACGGCACCGTGGTCACCCTGACGGCAACGCCCAACATGGGCTCGGCATTTGGCGGGTGGACCGGTGGCGGATGCGCGATGGCCAATCCTTGCATGCTCACGCTGACCGCGGCCACGAATGTGACTGCAACGTTCAACATTGCCGCCGTTGTGCCAGGTTCACCCACACTCAGCAATGCCACAGCAGGCAACACGCAAGCCACACTGATCTTTGCGCCGCCAGCATCCGATGGT
>JBGAUM010000100.1:0-12462 GCA_044228625.1 Usitatibacteraceae bacterium
ATCCGGGGGAAGGGAGGCGCCGGAGATCCAAGCACTACGGCGCGCCATGCGAAGTCCTCGCCCCGTGCACCGCGCGGATGATCCGGTAGAGGTTGCCGTCGTCAAACGCCACGCCTGCCTCGGTATCGACGCGATGCACCAGAACGAGCTTGTGCTTCGGATACACGCCCAGCATGTGCACGCCGGCACCGGTGTGGAAGAACGAGGCGCGTTCATCGCGCTTGCCGGGCACCAGCACGTCCCACAACATGCCATAGGCGAGGCCGTATTTTTCATCGATGATCGACACCGGCTGCGTGGACAGGTCGATCCAGCTCGAGGGGACAACCTGCTGACCCTCCCACATGCCGCGTTGCAGATAGAGTTGCCCAAAGCGCGCGAGATCGTGCGCGGTCAAACGGAAGTGATACGCCGGGTGGCGCGAAAGATTGGTTTCGTACTTGTAGAAACCGTCCCATGACGGATCAATCGGTGCCGCGTCGCTGCGCACCTCGCCGACGCGATTCCGGTGGCTGGAGAAGCCAAGGCGTTTCGCAATGTGCCGGTCGAAGGCGTTGTAAATCGTCTCGCCGCAGAACTTCTCGTAGATGTGGCCGGCGACGTTGAAGTCCCAATTGTTGTAGTAAAAGTGCGTTCCCGGCGCATGGCTGCTGCGCGCCGGCCGCGCCGCCGACATGCCCTCGCTCTCGGCTGCCGAAGGCAGATACACCCCCGAGCGCGATTGCAGAACCTGACGCAGCGTCGCCGACTTTTCCTGAACCGTGAGCGGCGTATCGTCATCGATGTCCATCGCTCCCAGCGCCGCGTCGAGATGGATGCGGCCTTCGGCGTGGCACACCCCCAGCACCGCATGAAGCAGAGGCTTGCGCATCGAATGCACCAGCAGCTTCTTTTCCGTGTTGCCCCACTCAAACAACACCTTGCCGTCGTGAAGCAACAGCAGGGAGTCCGAGCCGGCACTCTTCAGAAGCGGCCCCAAGGCGGCGAGTTTCCCGGCGGAGTACCCCGCCACTTCCGGTGTGACGCGATCAAACGGACGCGCAGGCCCGGGGGGAACGCCCGCACAGCCTGCGGTCAGCAGCGCCAGCCAAGCGACGACGCGCCCCGATCGAAACGGCATGGCGCTACGGGCGCCTGACGATGACACCGTCTTTCATCACGAACGACACCTTGCTCATCAGCGCAATGTCCTTCGACGGGTCGCCCGGCACGGCGATGATGTCGGCGAGCTTGCCGGATTCCAGCGTGCCGAGTTGCTTGTCCATCCCCATCAATCCTGCCGCCGTGAATGTGGCCGCGCGGATCGTTTCCAGCGGTGGCATGCCGGCCTCGACCATGTATTCGAATTCCTTCGCATTCTCGCCGTGCGGGGAGACCGCCGAATCGGTGCCGAACGCAATGTTCACGCCGCCCTTGTACGCCTTGGCAAATGCGTTCTGGATCATGGGGCTGATGGACTGGATCTTGAGTTTGACCACATCCGGATAACGGCCCGGAACCTTGGCCTGCTCGGCGGTGTAGCGACCGGCGCTGATGGTTGCCACAAGCGTGGTGCCGTGCTTCTTCATTTCCGCCAACGGATCGCCCGAAGCATGCCTTCCTTGCCGTGCGCGTGCGCGACCACCGGCATGCGGTAGTCCCTGGCGGTGAAAACAATTGCGGCAAGTTCCGCGTCGGTCAATTGCGGAGCGTCGCCGCTTTTCCCCAATGACAGCACGCCGCCGGTCACCGCGATTTTGATGAGGTCGAATCCGTCGCGGTAATGTTGCCGCACGACGCGCATCGCTTCGTCCGGACCGCTGATGACGCCGCGCTCCGGGCCGGCGTTGATTTGCAAATCGGTGCGCAATCCTGCGGCCGTATAGTCCAGATGTCCGCCCGGTGTGGCAATACCGCCCGCCGCATGAATGCGCGGGCCCTTGATCCGTCCGGCGTTAATCGCGTCGCGCAGTGACTTGGCAGCCTGCTGAAAGGAAAGCAGATCACGCACCGAGGTGAAGCCCGCGTTGAGCGTTTTCTCGGCGTAGCCCACGCCGCGCAGGGCGTAGTCGGCAGGATTCAGCCTCAGCGACTCATTGTTGAACGCGGAGCCGATTTCCATCGTGATATGCGTGTGCAGATCGACGAGACCAGGCAGGCAGGTGTGCTGTTTGAGGTCGATGGGCTTGACCCCGGCAGACGTGGTAAAGCCCTTTTCAACTTTGACGATGGCGTTGCCCTCGACCGTGAGGGTGTGTTCGTCCAGCATTTGCGCATTTCGTGCATCGACAATTCGACCGCAATGCAACAGAAGTGGGGCGGCGTGTGCTGACAAGATTGAAAAGGCGAACAGCGCGGCGATGCAACTCGCTTTTTTCACGGTCTCTCCCGATGGCGATACGAGCATGCAGCTCAATTTACTTTCCCAACCCAAACGGATCATCAATCGAGTGCGAGGGCGTCGTAAACCATGTCGGCCCGCGCTCGGTCATGTAGAAATGATCCTCCAGCCGAATGCCGAACTCCCCCGGTACGCAGATCATCGGCTCGTTGGAAAAACACATGCCGACATCGAGCGGCGTGGTGTCGCTGCCCACCAAATACGGCCATTCGTGGATGTCGAGGCCGATGCCGTGGCCGGTGCGATGGGGGAGGCCCGGCAACTGATATTCGGGGCCAAAGCCATTGGCTTCCAGTGAACGCCGCGCGGCGCGATCGACCTCGCCGCAGGGCGTGCCCAATTGCGCGGCGGCAAACGCGGCCGCCTGCGCGTCCTTCTCCGCCTTCCACACCTTGCGGTGCAAGTCGCTGATCGGGCCGAAGACATAGCTGCGCGTGATGTCGGACTGGTAGTCATGCACCTTGCAGCCGGTGTCGATGAGCACCATGTCGCCGGGCTTGAGGATTTGCGGATCCTTCACGCCGTGCGGAAAGGCGCTGGCCGCGCCGAACAGCACGATGCAAAAGGTCGATCCGCCGCCGCTGACTTGCCGGTGCGCGCGGTCGATGAACGCCTCGACTTCGGTCGTCGAGATGCCCTCCCGAAGGATGCTCGCCGCCGCCCGGTGGACTTCCAGCGTGAGCGTCTTGGCGCGTTGCATGAGCGCGATCTCATTGGCCGACTTCCGCATCCGGCAATGCGCGGTCACCGGCTTGGCGTTCACAAACGCCGTGCTGGGTGACGCTTTCGCCAGGCCATCCACAACGAAGAAGGGCGTGTCCTCGGACAGACCGATGCGCCCCGCAATGGCGCGCGCCTGGAGCCGCCGTGCAAACAACGCATAGGGGCTCTCGTGTTCGTGCCAAACCTCCACCGCACCTTCGACGACCCAGTAGTCGCGCAAGGTGTCTTGCTCGAAATACGGTGCGATGTATTCGAGGGGGCCGTCGGCGGGGATCAGTGCGCCGACCATGCGCTCCGAGGGGTGCCAGTGCGTGCCGGTGAAGTACGCGAGATTGGTGCCCGCATGTGCCCACACTGCGGCAATGCCCTCCGCCTTCATGGCCGCCTGCGCCAGCGCGATCCGCGCGCGGTATTCTGTTTCTCCGATCGGTATCGCGCCCGCGATTTGGTCGTTGAGTTCGCTCAGCGCTTGCTCCGGCGTCTTTCCGCCAATGCCCAGGGTCATGGACTAGTCTCCGAGGTAACGGGTTTCGAGGTGCCGGCGATAGTGCGACGGATCGAGCGCACTGCCTGTGGCGCGCGTGACGAGTTCGTCGGTGGTCCAGCGGCTGCCCTGGCTCCAGACGTTTGCCTTGAGCCAGTCGAGCGCAGGCGACAGGTCGCCCCCCGCCATGCGAGCGTCGAGGTCCGTGACCGCGCGGCGAATCGCGCCAAACCATTGCGCGGCGTACATCGCGCCCAGCGTGTAGCTCGGAAAATACCCGAACAGCCCTTCCCCCCAGTGCACATCCTGCATGCAGCCGTTGGTGAAATTACCGGTGGTGTCGATGTCGAGGAACTCCTTCATCGTCTTGTCCCACAGCGCGGGAATGTCCTCGGCCTCGATGTCGCCTTCGATCAACGCCCGCTCAATGCGGTAGCGCAGGATCACGTGCAACGGGTAAGTCAATTCATCGGCCTCCACGCGGATGTACCCCGGCACGACGCGAATGAAGTGTTGATAGAGGTTTTCCTTCTCGAACGCGGGCTGCGCGCCAAAATGCTGCACGATGTGCGGTGCCAGCAGGCTGACAAAGGCACGCGACAAGCCGATCTGCATCTCGAACGACAAGCTTTGGCTTTCATGGATACCAGCACTCCTCGCCCAACTCACCGGCTGCCCCAGCAATTCGCGCGGCAGGTTCTGCTCGTAGCGCCCGTGCCCGGTTTCATGGATGACCCCCATGAGGCTGCCGACGAAGTCGTCTTCCCGGTAGCGCGTGGTAAGCCGCGTGTCCTCGGGCACACCCCCGCAGAACGGGTGGGCGCTTTCGTCGAGGCGGCCACGCTCGAAATCGAACCCCAGGAGCTTCATCGCCGCGAGGCCCACCGCGTACTGCGCCGCGCGTGGAAACGGGCCTACAGGGGCCACCACGGTCTGCCGTGATTGCCTGTCCCGCACCCGCCGCACCAAATCCGGCAGCCATGTGAGCAAGTCGCCAAACAGCACGTCCAGCCGTGCACCGGTCATGCCCGGCTCATAGACATCCATCAATGCGTCGTGCTTCTTGAGCCCGGTCTCCCCAGAGAGGAATGCCGCCTCCTCGCGCGCAACTTTCACCACATCCCTGAAATTGGCCAGATACCCCTTCCAGTCATTGGCCGGCCGTTGGGTGCGCCAGCCGTGCTCGCAGCGCGACCCGGCCTTGACCTTGGCCTCCACGAGGGATGCAGGCAACGCATTGGCCGCACGCCAATCGCGCCGGACTTCGCGCAGGTTGGCGCGCTGCGCGTCGTCCAGGCTCTCCTTTTCTGCCGCGTCGAGCAAACCCTTTAGTTTCACGTCCGTCCGAATGCCGTGAACCAGGTTCGCCATTTCCGCCAGCGCGTCGGCACGCGCATCGTTTCCGCCGGAGGGCATCATCGACTGCTGATCCCACCACACGATCGATTGCACGTGGGAAAAGTGATGCAGACGTTTCCACGTCCGGGCGAGTTCGGCGTAGGCCGGGGCGGCGGCAGAGTTCATTGCGGAATCAGGGAAGGGGTGAAAGGCCGCTAGTTTGCCAGCTTCGTTTGGTAGAGTGCGCGGCATGGAAAAAACCGTGCACCCAGCCTTTGACGCTTCGCAGCCCTCCGCGCCCCGCGCCGTCGAACTCGCCAAGGCGTACCGGTTGCTGAACACGGGCCCCACCGTGCTCGTCACCAGTGCCCACCGCGGGGAATCCAATGTCATGGCCGCCTCGTGGAATGCCGGTCTCGACTTCGTTCCTGCCAAAGTCATGGTGGTGATCGACAAAAGCACCTGGACCCGAGAGCTGGTCGAAGCCTCGGGCGTGTTTGCGCTCAATGTTCCGGCCCGGCGGATCGCACGCGAGACACTCGTCGTCGGAAAATTGTCAGGACGCGAAGTGCCGCATCGAGATAAATTCGCAGCAGTCGGTCTCCAGCGGTTTCCCGGCGCGATCCTCGACGTGCCGCTGGTGGCGGGGTGTGTGGCGTGGCTCGAATGCCGCCGCATTCCCGAGCCGCACAACGAAAAGGCGCATGACCTGTTCATCGGCGAGGCGGTCGCCGCCTGGGCAGACCCGCGGGTCTTTTCAGAAGGCCATTGGCACTTCGAAGGCCATGACGATTTGCGCACGCTGCACTATGTGGCCGGCGGAACGTTTTTTGTGATCGGAGAGGAAGTGCGGCTGGATTCGCCCTAGCGTTTTGGCCACAAACTCAAGCACTGGTGCGGCGTTTGAGGCAGAACGCGCCCAAACACCGCATCAGTGCTTGAGAACTAACCTTGCCCCATCAGTCCCTGAAGTTGTTGAACTGCAACGGGACTTCGTCGATTTTCGATTTGCAGAGTGCGATGGCCGCTTGCAGGTCGTCGCGCTTGGAGCCCTGTACGCGCAGGGATTCACCCTGGATCGACGCGGTGACCTTGATTTTCGATTCCTTGATGAGCTTCTGTATCTTTTTCGCCAGTTCCGTCTCGACGCCATTCTTCACCGTGATCGGCTGTTTGACCTTGTCCCCGCCTATCGCTTGCGGGTCCTTTTGATCGAGATACCGCACATCGACACCGCGCTTGGCGAGTTTGTTCAGCAGCACGTCCATCACCTGCTTCAACTTGAAGTCGTCATCGGCGAAGAGTGTCAGTTCGAGCTCTTTCTGCTCGATCCGCGCGTCGGACCCCTTAAAGTCAAAACGGTTGGTGATTTCCTTGTTGGCCTGCTCGATCGCGTTTTTCAACTCGACCTTGTTGACTTCGGAGACGATGTCGAATGAAGGCATGAATCCTCCTCCCGCTTACTTGCCGGCTTTGGCTTTTTTGGAAGCCTTCTTGGCCAACTTGTTGGCCTGAATGCGCATGCGCAAGGCGTTCAGCTTGATGAAGCCCGCCGCATCCGCCTGATTGTACGCGCCGCCGTCATCATCAAAGGTCGAAATCGTTTGGTCGAACAGCGAATCGGTCTTCGATTCGCGCGACACCACGATGACCGTGCCCTTGTAGAGCTTGACCTTGACCGTGCCGTTGACGCTTGCCTGCGATTGGTCGATGAGCGACTGCAGTAACACGCGCTCGGGCGAGAACCAGAAGCCGTTGTAGACCATGCGGGCGTAGCGCGGCATCAGGTCGTCCTTCAGCGCCAGCACTTCGCGATCGAGCGTGATGGACTCCGGTCTGCGCCTCCAGCATGATGGTGCCGCCAGGTGTTTCATAGCAGCCGCGCGACTTCATCCCGACAAAGCGGTTTTCCACCATATCCAGGCGGCCCACGCCGTGTTTTCCGCCCAGGCGGTTCGACTCATGAGCACTTTCCAGGAAAGGCGCTTGCCATTAATGGAAACGATGTCGCCTTTCTCGTCCGAGTTCGACAAACTCCGGCTTGTTGGGCGCCTTTTCCGGCGACACGGTGATACGCCACATCGACTCCTCTGGCTCGTACGCCGGGTCTTCGAGAATGCCACCCTCATAGGAAATGTGCAGCAGGTTGGCATCCATCGAATAAGGTGCACCCCCCTTGCGTTTCTTGAAGTCGACCGGGATGCCGTGCGTGTCTGCGTATTTGAGGAGCTTCTCACGCGAGAGCAAATCCCATTCGCGCCACGGCGCGATGACCTTGACGTTGGGCATCAGCGCGTAGGCACCGAGTTCGAAACGCACCTGGTCGTTGCCTTTGCCGGTGGCGCCGTGCGAGATGGCGTCCGCCTTGGTTTTCCGCGCGATTTCCACCAGGCGCTTGGCGATCAGCGGTCGCGCGATGGATGTACCGAGCAAATACTCGCCCTCATATACGGCGTTGGCCCGGAACATCGGGAAGACAAAATCGCGCACGAACTCTTCCTTCAGATCCTCGATGAAGATGTTCTGCTTCTGGATGCCCATCGCCAGCGCCTTCTTGCGCGCCGGCTCCACTTCCTCGCCCTGCCCGATGTCGGCCGTAAAAGTCACCACTTCGCAGCCGTATTCGTCTTGCAGCCACTTCAGGATGACCGAGGTATCCAGCCCACCCGAGTATGCCAATACCACTTTCTTGATGTCGCCCATTGCCTTCCCGCTCCCTGATTGGAAGCCAGCCATGGGCACCATCGCACCACCGGCCGGCTATTTGGTTTGCTGTTTCTGATCCTGCTTCGCGACGGGTTTCACGTCGCCCACTTCGATGCGCACCTTGTCTTCCACATCCTTGACCGCCTTCATGACGGAACGCTCGACCAGGCTTTCGATGTTTTCGCCAAGGAAGGCCAAGTCGATTGACTTGGCAACATCAAGCGCTGTGGATTTCGGGTCAAACAATTTGCGGAAATCGTGCCGGGTGTTCTTCTCCAGCACATTCATGGTTTTCGCATCCAAAACGTAGAGCGACAGGTAGGAAAATGGCGCCACATACACTTTTGATTTCACGCCATCACCCTCCGGATCCAGCGTGTCCGACTCGGCATTATTGGTCGCGTCGATTTCCGTTCCCGACTCGATGTCGTCGATCTTTCCGCCTTTCAAAGGCTGGATGTACACACCGAATCCTTGCAGCTTGGGGCCCATGCCGCTGTACTCTGATAGAAGGAACTTTGGCGTCACGACATAAATCTTGTCCCAGTTCTTGCGATCGGGATGGTTTTCAAGTCCGCTGACCAATTTTCCAATGGCCACTTTTTCGCGATCCTGGGGCAATACTCCGTTCAGTTCGGCCGGCGCAAGTGTCATGAAAATGCGCTTGCTGTTTGGATCCTCGGCGGCGACAGCGCGATCCAAGCCCCTCAGCACCACGTTGTTGAGCAGGTTGTTGGGGACGTTGAAGGTGCTGCGGTAAAAGTTGTCGATGACGTTGGAGCCCACCTGCTCGCGTTGACGCACCATGGTGAAACGGTCGCCCACCGCAGAAACCAGCACATGGGTTTTCTGCCGCTCGGTGGGTACATTCGCGCTTGCGGGCGCCGTTTGTGCAACCGCCACCATGGCCATCGCGGAAAACAATACTGCCAATGCCAGCCTTTTCATCATCTGCTCCATGCGATTGTTGGGAGTTCCCCTGCAATTCCGGGTTGAATCGCAACAGGTTCCCGATTGAACATGGCCACAGGATAGGCGAGGCTCATGGCGCACATCAACGACTTGGCGACGAATCGTGAGAATTCCGGTGCGGACACCCCAAACCCGGCGATTACCAGCATGGCGTCGTCACCAGGCAAGACTTGGTCACGCATCGATACGCCCTAGCAACAAATACTCCATCAGAGCCTTCTGAACGTGGAGACGGTTTTCGGCCTCTTCCCAGACTACGGATTGCGGGCCGTCGATCACTTCTGCGGAGACTTCTTCCCCACGGTGTGCAGGAAGGCAGTGCATGAACAAAGCTTCGCGGGAAGCACATTTCATCAGGCCGGTATCGACCATGAAATCCTTGAAGGCCGCCTTTCTCGCTTCGGTTTCGGCTTCATACCCCATGCTCGTCCACACGTCGGTCGTGATCAGGTGCGCGCCGCGCGCGGCCTCTTTAGGATCCTTGAATTCGGCCAAGTGACTGCGGTCGAGTTTCTCGCCGCCTTGATCCTTCATTTCATAGCCCTTGGGCGCCGCAACATGCAGCTTGAAGTCCAGCAGCTGTGCTGCCTCCAGCCAGGTGTAGGCCATGTTGTTCGCATCGCCTACCCAGGTCACCGTCTTTCCGGTGATCGATCCGCGCTGCTCGACAAACGTAAAGATATCCGCCAGAACCTGGCAAGGATGGTACTCGTTGGTCAGGCCATTGATCACCGGTACGCGCGAGTGGGCTGCGAAACGATCGACTTTCTCCTGCTCAAAGGTGCGGATCATGACCAGATCAACCATGCGCGAGATCACGCGCGCCGTGTCTTCGATCGGCTCCGCACGCCCCAGCTGGGTGGATTGCGAATCGAGGTGGATGGCCTGCCCGCCCAACTGGTAGATGCCGGCCTCAAAACTCACGCGGGTTCGCGTTGAGCTTTTCTCAAACACCATCGCCAGCATGCGGTCGGTCAGCGGCTGGTAGGGTATGTAACGCTTGAACCTGTCCTTGAGCAATTTCGCGCGCACGAACAAATGCTCGTGCTCTTCACGCGTGAAATCCTTGAAACGGAGAAAGTGGCGCATGTCGTCAGGCTGCAGCTTTGTGCGATTGCGAAAGAAAGGCTTTGACGACTTGCGCCAATCGCGACGCCATTTCGCGCGTCTCTGCTTCGCTGACGATCAAGGGCGGCAACACCCGAACAACGCTGTCCTGTGTCACATTGGTCAACAGTCCAAGTTCGAGCGCCATCAAAGGGATGTCGCCGCAGGGCCGGTCAAGTTCAATGCCCACCATGAGACCTTGTCCGCGAATTTCCTTCACGCCGGCGGCGGTTGCCAGCAGGGCTTTGAGTTCGGACTTGAGCAATGCACCCATTTGGGTCGCATTGGCCAGCAGGCCTTCTTCTTCCATGATTTCCAGCGTGCGAATCGCCGCCACCGATGCCAACGGGCCCCCGCCAAAAGTAGTGCCGTGGTTTCCGGGCTTGAACACCTGGGCGGCAACGCCCCGTGCCAGGCAGGCTCCAATGGGAAAACCGGAACCCAGGCCTTTCGCCAACGGCATGACGTCCGGCACGATGCCAGACCATTGATGCGCAAACCACTTCCCGGTTCGGCCGATGCCCGACTGCACTTCATCGATCATCAGCAGCCAATCCTGCTGATCACACAGCTCGCGCAACGCCCGCAGGTAATCCGCGCGTGCTTCCACAATGCCGCCCTCCCCTTGGACGACCTCGGACAACACGGCAACGACGCTGTTTTGGTGCGCGGCAATGGAGCGAACAGCCTCGATGTCGTTGTAGGGCACACGGATGAACCCCGTCACCAGGGGTTCGAACCCGGCTTGTGCCTTGCGCGATCCGGTTGCCGCAAGCGTGGCCAGGGTACGCCCATGCCAGGCGCGCTCCATGACGATAATTTGCGGATTGGCAATGCCCCGTTGATGGGCATGCAGCCGCGCAATCTTGATGGCGCACTCATTGGACTCTGCGCCCGAATTGGTGAAGAACGCATTGTCCATGCCCGAAATGGCACAGAGTCTGTCTGCCAAGGCAGCCTGCTCCGGCACGTTGACCAGGTTGGAGGTGTGAATCAGCTTGCCCGCCTGGGTCGCGATCGCCGAGACCAGTTTCGGGTGGGCGTGTCCCAACCCCGACACCGCGATCCCTGCCAAAGCATCCAGGATGCGCCGGCCATCCGTGGTCGTCAGCCAAACACCATTGCCGTGGGAAAACGCCACTGGCAGAGGTTTGTAGGTGTTCATCAAATGCGACGACATCATGGTGGGAACTCCCAATGGCATGACCCGAAATGAAAACGGCGCCCGCTGCGGGGACGCCGTTGGAGGCTAGCATTCCAATATAGGGCAAACCTGTGTGCACTGCAACATGCGCGTCGCCGGCAATGTCTCGGTCGGTATAATTGCGCCGTTCGCGCTGACTACTTCGCCCCAACGAATTGCAGCACCCGTGGTTTTTTTGCAACGCAACATGCCGCCACTTTTCGCCGAAACGGCGACTGACTCCCGACCTGCACCGACTGATTCGCCCCCGATGGCCAGCATCGATCCGACACCGCTGCCACATCGCATTGTGATTCAGGGCGTGACGTTGGCTGGGCGCGCGTTTCGCCCCAGTGATTGGGCCGACCGGCTGTGCGGGATCATGTCCAGTTTCGGGGGAGACAACCAAATGCGCTATTCACCGCATGTTCGCCCGATGCGATTGGACGGCGTGACCTGCGTCGTGGTCGAGCCCAAGCTCAAGGACATCGAACCGCGCGCTTACCGGTTCTTGCTCGATTTCGCCAATGACAATGAATTGGTGGTCATTGACCCGATGCTCCCGTCGACAGACGAGTTTTGCCCGGTGCCGGGCAATGCATTGGAAAGTTTATCGCGGGACTAATGCGATGTTGGGCTCGCCGGCTCACCGCGTCGCAAGGATTTTGGACAACAAAAAACCGCCGGCCTTGCTGCTCTCCTGTGAAAGCAGTCCGCGCAATGCGGAACGAGCGACGGTTTCCTGGTGACGCTGCGAATCCGCGACGGATTCGCACCATCGGACATGCTTAGGCTTGCGCGCCGGCAGCCTTGGAAAGGCCCTTGATGGCCGACATCAAGCGGCTTTTGGAACGCGATGCCTTGTTCTTGTGCACGATCTTTTTGGCGGCGATTGAATCGATCGTCCCTTGGGAATCCTTGAATGCCGCTTCGGCCTTGGCAGCGTCGCCGGTGGCGATGGCAGCCTTGACCTTCTTGATCGCGGTGCGCAATTCGGTGCGCTGAGCCATGTTGTGCGCGCGACGCTTCACGGCCTGCTTGGCGCGTTTGGCAGCTTGTTTGGTATTTGCCATGATGTTTCCAGTTTGCTTTGCTAGTTTGTCGATGCGGTCCGCAAGACTTTGAAATTCGTCGGGTGCGGCCCGTGAAATTCGGGCGAAGCCTTGTATTATAGCGCACTGCAAAATAAATGCAAACCCTCTGATTTTGTTCGGTTTTTTCCCGCCATGAACCTGTTCAAAGCCGCCGCCTCGGTTTCTGCGATGACCTTTTTGTCTCGCATGACCGGCTTGGCGCGGGAAATCATTGGCTTCAACCTGTTCGGCGCGGGCGCTGCAATGGACGCGTTTCAGGTCGCCTGGCGCATCCCGAACCTGCTGAGGCGGCTATTTGCCGAAGGCGCATTCAGCCAGGCTTTTGTCCCGGTATTGAGCCAGGTCCGAACACAACAGGGAGACACGGCAACCCGTCTGTTGATCGACAAGGTCGCGAGCCTGATGGCCTCGGTGCTGGCCGTCGTGGCGATCCTCGGCGTCATTGGGGCACCGCTGCTCATTTTTGCGACTGCTT
>JBGAUM010000101.1:0-12260 GCA_044228625.1 Usitatibacteraceae bacterium
TCCTTGCCAAGCTCGGTGGCGCGTTTCGAATCGTTCCAGACGGCGGGGTCTTCGGTCAGCCGGTTGACTTCAAGAAGACGCTCGGATTTGGCGTCGAAGTCAAAGATACCTCCGCAATTCGACCGTCCGGGCGGTCAAATTGGTCAAGGCGTTGGAAATGGCATTTAGCTGATCGGCTTCCATGGGCTGCAAAGAATACAAAAGTGTTGTGGCCGCGAATTATATCGAACGTACCGCGACCGCCGAATAGCCAGGTCAACTCAATCGCTCAATTGGCGAAAGCCCACCCATGGCGTGGTGCTCGAAGAAAAACCCGGTCGAACGCAGCGACAGCCAACAGGATTGGAAGTCTGCCGCCTGTTGTAGGGCTCAGGCAATGGACTCCGACTCAATGACTTTGGTGCCGGTGCGCGATTGCAGCGTGGTCGACATTAGGGTTTTCGCCACGGCCTCTGCGGCCACGGGGCGCAGGCGGCGCGCGGGCCCGACCATCAATGGCGCCAGAATGCGTGAAATGGCGATTCCCACGCGTTCGCCGGGCCGCGATTCCGGGCGGTCTCCCAAGAGAAAGGAGGGGCGCACAATCACAAGTGATTCAAATCCGATTGATTTCAATGCCTCTTCCGCCTCGCCTTTCACCCGGTTGTAAAACACGCGAGATTTCGCGTTTGCACCCAACGCAGAGACAACGCCAAAATGCCTTGCGCCGGCCAAATTCGCTGCACGCGCAAAATTCACCACCATCGCCAAATCCACTTCACGGAATGCCGCTTGCGATCCGGCTTTCTTGATTGTCGTTCCCAAGCAGCAGAACGCGGCGTCCATCGGTGAGAGTTCAGGAGACGCCCCCAAGGTGCTTCGCACGAACTCGACCTTCTCCGAGGTCGTCGAAGGTGCATTGCGACCCACGGCAAGGATGTGCGAGACGCCGGAGTTCGCCTCGAGCAGTTGCAGGAGCCGGGAGCCGACAAGCCCGGTTGCGCCGGCAATCGCGACGTTCATGGATTACGCGGATCGGTCCGGCCTAGTCCCGCTTGAACCGCCGTTTTGGCGGACTGGGTTCGGACGCGCTGCCCCCAAACGCCTTCTCGAGCTCCGGCTCGAATTCCGGGCCATACGGCCCCATGAGCGTCTGCATGACCAGGCGCTCGAATTCGTCGCCAAAGCGATTGATGATCGTGTCTGGATCGGGCACCAGCCCGGCATCGGTGATGAGGCCGAACTGAACCTTTCCGTTGTACGTGAGGATCGACACGCCCATGCCGATTCCCCCCGACTGCGGGACCCAGAAATCGATTTCGTCGATCTCGCGACCCGCAAAGAACAGGGGTTTTTGCGGCCCGGGAACGTTGGTCATGACCGCCGTCGCGTTGCGGCCAATCAGGGCGCCGATTTGATCCTGAAGGATTTTCGGACCCATGCCGAGCGCGGACAACAGCACAAAAGCGACGATGGGTTGCGCCGATCCTTTCAGTTCCTGCATCCGCGACCTTACCACTCGCATCCGCTCGATCGGATCGTCCACGCCGATGGGCAGTTCAACAAACACCAGGCCAAACTGGTTGCCCAGGTCGCCGGCCTTTTCGACCGGTCTCAAATTTACGGGCACCACGGCACGAATTTCGATGCCCTCCGTGGAGTCGCCTTTCTTTTCCAGGTAGTCGCGCAATGCACCGGCCGCAGTGGCCAACAGCACATCATTGACCGATCCCCCCAGTGTTTTGCCCACGACCTTCACTTCGGCAAGTGAAAGGGGCTCGCACCAGGCCACGCGCTTCTTGCCGGTGAGCAACCCCTTGTAGCGGGTTTGCGAATCCGGATCCATCATCGCGATCTTGCGCAATTCGTCCGCGAGTTCCATGCCCTTGGTGGCGAACTCGCGCATCGTGGCCGGGTCTTTGGCAATTTCCAGGCCCTGTTCAACAATGCCACGTGTCAGTTTCATGGCTCCAGACCAAACGCTCGCCATCGGCTTGGTCACGCTGGTCCAGAAATCGAGTTCGGAAGCGGCTGGCCCGGGATTTTTCCTGTCACGCAGTGCCGGTTTGATGAGGCTCTTCTCGGCAGTGTCGCCGGTCATCGACATCATCACACCGATCAGTGCAATGCCGTCGGCATAACAATGATGAATGCGCGTGAGGAGCGCGGAACCGCCCTGGTAGTTTTCGATCAGTTGGAATTGCCAGAGCGGTTTGGTGAAATCGAGGCTCGTACCGGCCATTTGGCTGACGTAATCCTCGAGCTCACGCTTGCCGGCCTTGCCGGGAAGCTTTGCGCGCTTCACGTGGTTCTTGATGTCGAAGTTCCGGTCGTCCTCCCACCACGCACCCGTCGGGTCCTGCACGGCTTTCTGTTTGAACCGCGGATAGATCAGGAATCGTTGCTCGATGGCATTGACGAGTTTCTTGTAATCGATCCTTTCGCGAAACATCATCACCCCGACGATCATCATCAGGTTGGACGGATGTTCCATGCGGAGCCATGCCGTATCGACGCCGGACATGCGCTCGCGATTACCGATTTTGATATTGGGCAGGCTGGGGATGGTCGCCATCATGATGGGTGCGTGGGACGTTTCTAGCGTCCATTTTGTTGTCGTTGCGTCGTGCGCCCCATTTCAGTGCGCGCGGCGTCCTCCGAAAAACCCCCTTCGCTCCCGGGCATTTCCACTCCGAGGCGAATCAGCTAGAGTTACTTTAGCCTGTGTTCAATCCCAAGAAAACCCCCGCAAAGGCTAAAAAGCCCGCCGCACACCATTTATTGGAGGAGTTTTTGCATGTCTGATCTCAAGAAACAGTTCGACAAAGCCACCAAAGACGTCACAAAAGCCAAAAAAGACCCTGGCAATGAAATGAAACTGCGCCTTTATGCGCATTTCAAGCAATCCACCGAGGGCGACGTTTCCGGAGACAAGCCGGGGTTTACCGATTTTGTCGGCCGTGCCAAGTACGATGCCTGGGCGAAAATCAAGGGAATGAGTCAGGACGATGCCATGAAGGCGTACGTCAAGCTTGTCGACCGCGTGCTCAAGGAAGAGTGAAGTCCCAGCAGTTTCAGTTGGTAACCAAGCAAAAGTCTATGATGGACGGGCCTTCTGAGCCGAAAACCGCCCAGAAGGCCCTCCAGTCAATGACTTTTACCGTCGACCGCTGTTGACCACGCTTCAGCGCGACTGAATCCGATCAACCCTGTTGGAAATCAGATCCTCGGCGCCGCTGCTTGGAAACGCTTTCGGATGAGCGATGGGCGTCGCGCGACCCCGTGTTATAACGGATTGTTTTAATAACCAGCGCTCATTTCGGGCGGTGGGTGAACCACGCCATGAAGACGGTGCCGTCCGCATTGCGATCCAGGAACCACCCCTCGCCTGAGCGTGCGTCTCCCCCCCACCAATGCCCGTTCATCCAGCTTTTGTCTGCCGAGGCAATGCCCTGCTGTTGGCAACGCTGGGATGATTCGTTGTCGAAAAACCGTTGCACATTGTACGAGCCCGTTCCGAATTGAGCGCTGTTGGCGCCGGTCGAATCCCAACTGAATCGGGCCGTGGTGCAGGTGAGGAATTCGATGCGGATGGTGCCCCAGCGCTTGACCGTCAATTCGCTGAACTTGAGCCCCGGGCCAAACGATGTTCCCGTTCCGGTGAACATTTCGGGCAAGTTCAGGATGTTGCCTTCCAGTTTATTGTTGCCGACCACCCAGAATTGCGACCCGATCTGAGTCGAGTCGGGTACCGGTGCCGCAGTGGATGCGGGCCGGTGCGTGAACCAGGAGAAAAACACGGTACCGTCTTGGCGCCGATCGAGAAACAGCCCCTCGCCGGAGCGAGCATCTCCGCCCCACCAATGGCCTGCAATCCAACTTTTGTCCGTGCCGTCCACACCAGTGGCAGTGCAGCGCGCGTCGTTCTCATTGGCAAAAAATCGTGTGATCTCGTACTCGCCATCGCCGAAATTGGCGGTGTTGGTTCCCGTTGATCGCCAGCTGAACCGCGCGCGTGTGCAGGACAGCCATTCGATGCGCGCGCTGCCCCAGCGCTTGATCGAGAGCTCGGAAAACTTCAGCCCGTCGCCAAACGACGTACCGGTTCCGGTGTAAACGTTTGGAAGGTCGAGTACCCTGCCATTCAGCGGCGCGTCGCCGACGACCCAAAACTGCGTCCCAATCTGGGTCTGATCGACGCTGGGCAGCGAGATGGGTACGACGGCGATGAATGTCGACCCGGACAGGCCGCCGGAACCTGCGCTAACGAGGGTGCCGAGTCGGGCGCCGGTCGCAGGGTCGATCTTCACGACCGAATCACTGGTTGCCACCAGGAGGTTTCCGTCTGGCGCATAGGCGGCCATCGTTGCAACTGGAAAACCCCGCGCGAGTTCGGTCAGCGACCCATCGGAGAATCTCCATTTCATCACTTGGCCGGATTGCTCGGTGACGAGAAAGAAGTATTCACGGTCCTTGGACAGCAAAAGGCCGCGCGGCCGCGAAATGCCTCCCTGGCGGGCCGGGATGGCGACACTGGTGGTGTTGGACCGAGGATCGAATCGAATGACGTTGTGCGAGTTGTAGCCTGGGACATACAGATTGCCGTCCGGGCCAAAGCTCGTGCCAATTTCAGGACCGCTGATCCCGGAGGCACCGGCCGGAAAGGCGGCCCCGAGCAGCGTGCCGTTCCGGTCAAATTTCTTGACGTCGTTACTGTCGTATCCGGCCACGTACACGGTTCCATCCGCGGCAAAGTCGATGGACAACGGCCCCATGGGCGGTGTCGTTGCAAAGACGCCTGCATGTTCGAGCGTGTCCGGCTTGTATTTGTGGATGGACCGCCCAAGCTCGGCAACCACATAAATCAACCCGTCAGGCCCGACACGAATGGCTTGCGCGCCATTCAGGCGATTGGCCGTATCCAGGGTGCGAAGAAAAGCGCCGGTACAGGCGTCATAGACGTGCACGTTGCCGCTGAAATAGCCGCTGACCAGCAGCCGGTGCCCGCAGGTGGTTTGGGCGGGCGCGGCCATTGGCAGCCATAGACAGGTCAAAAGGGAGAAAACCTGGAACAGGGCTTTTCGGGAGAAGAGTGGGCTGAGACGATGGATGCGCATGGTCGATCCGGATGAAAGGAAAGGGCGCAGTCTGGTGATCACCCAAGGGGTTGTCCCTGCAAAAATCCTCCTTTTTTTCTCCGATTTGTCTTCATTTGGCGTAATGAGCGTGTTCGCCAGTAATATCGCCGCCATGACCGCGACTGTTGATGCATCAGGGGGACGCCACCGCCACTTCCGCGTGGGTGAATTCACGGTTCGTCCGGAGTCCAACGAACTGGTGGGCCCCAGCGGCGTTCTCCGGCTCCGCCCGATCCTGATGGATTTGCTGGTGCGACTTGCACGGGATCCGGGGAAGCCGGTGTCGCGAGAAGCATTGATCTGCGACGTTTGGCCCCGGCGAATGGTCAACGACGAGGTGTTGTCACGCGCCGTGGCCGAGCTCCGGACGGTGTTGGGCGACTCCACGCGCGAACCGAGGTATGTCGAAACCTTGCCCAAGATCGGTTACCGCCTGGTGGCAGAAATCGCCACTTTGGAGTCGGTTCAGGACCTCGCCAGCCGGCACGTTGAGGCTTTGCAAGCCCCGAGTGCCGAACGAGCTGCGGTGCAAAGCGCAACCCCGCGGATCCCCGCCGGGACATTGACAGGCGTTTTGGCCTTGGGGGTGATCGGCATCGGCGTTTGGATCTGGAATGCGAATCGTGGTGATGTCGAAATATCCGGAACAAGCGCCCCCGCGGTATCCACCATCGCGCAGCGCCTGGCCGCGGCCGCGACATTTACGTCTGATGTGGGTCAGGAACAATTTCCGCGCTTCTCCCCGGACGGGAAGGTCATTGCATTCACACTTCGAACCAAAACCGATGACGGCGCAAGCCATCAGGTGGCGCTTCAAGGCCTGGCGAAGCGCGACCGTGTCATCGTTGATTCAGGCAACGCGATCGCCGTGGGTCCGGTTTTCCATCCGGATGCCAAGCGGCTGGCCTATTTTCGGCAATCGAAAGGCGAAGGACCCTGTGGCATTGTGCTTCGCGACCTCGCCAAGGGTTCAGAAGATGTTCTGGTCGATTGCCGCAAGCGTCCGCGCCTGGTGTTTGATTGGTCCCCGGATGGCAAGCACTTGGTATATTCCGCAGCCGCAGCTGCAGACATGCCTGCAGGATTGGTCCTGCTGGCGCTGGATAGCCGCGAATCACGTCGGCTCACCGGCGGATCTCCTGGCGAGGGGCATGACACTGCCCCACGCTACGACCCATCGGGGCGTCGCATTGCCTTCATGCGCGGGACAGACTCGCATCGTGAGGTCTGGACACTGGATCCATCAAATGAAGGCTCTGCGCGGCGTGTGGGGCCGTCTGAAGGGCAAATCTATGGATTGGCCTGGCTGGATACGGGCCGGCTCTTGGTGTCGGCGGATTGGCACGGTCCGAGGGCGCTGAATATTCTGGACGTCGAAACCGGCCGTGCAGAGCTGGCTGGTGCGATCGGTGCCCGGTACCCCGACGTCTCTACGACGGGCGCAATCGCATTCGAGTCGGCAACCTATCGTGCCGATTTGTGGGAATCGAACATTGGGACTCTTGGGCACGACGCACGTCTTTTGTGGCCATCCACGCGGTATACCAACCAGGCCGAATATTCGCCAGATGGCAAACGGGTGGTTTTTGCCTCCAATCGAGATGGGCTGGAACATCTCTATGTGGCCGACACGGGCGGCACGCCGCTTCGCTTGCCCCTCACGCAAGGTCAGCGCTATATCCGTCCGCATTGGTCCAAGGATGGGAAGCGAATCTACGCTACGCGCATCGAGGGTGGCGCCGGGAAACTGGCTTATGTCGGCATCGTTTTCGACCTGACACTGGGCAAGGAGACCGTGCTGACAACATTGGGCACTGCCGTGGCGGATGTGCGTGAATGGGACGCGTCCGGCGCCCTGCTGCTCGCCGAAAACGAACGTCACTCTTTCCGCTTGAGCATCGTGGACGCCAAGGGAACGAAGACTCGCCTGCCGCTCCCGCTGGTCAGCCAGTTCGATGTGCGTGGCAACCGGATGGCCTACACCTTGCCCCAACTGAACGGGGTCACCGTCTGCGAGGTTCCGGCGCTGAAGTGCGAGCGTAAAGCGGTCGCCATCGGTGACGAAAACCGCTTCGAGTGGGCGCTGGGGGATGACGAGGTCTGGTTTCGGGGGAGGGATTCGCGCGGTGCCCCCAGACTCTTCCGGCATTCGTTCAAGGGAGATGCCGCCCAATCCTTTGAATTTGCACCCACGGCGTCCGGGACCAATGTAGCGGTGAGCCCTTCCGGGAAGACCATTCTCCTGGCGCGGGAATCTGAGCCCGCCATCGATCTGTGGATTTCGCCTCCACCTTCCATCAAGCCTTAGCAGGCCATGCGCACATCGTCGGTTTGACCGTGGCCCCGGCCCCGACGGCCCCGGAAGAAAAAAAACCCCGAATCCTTGCGGATTCAGGGTTCAAAACGTCCTGAAAACAGGACGAGGAGGAGGAGGATGGCTTTGCGTCTGGCAAAGCCGGAAATTTGTTAGCGGCTGGTCTTGCGGCGGGCGGCAGGCTTCTTCGCGGTCGGGCGCTTTGCCGCGACTTTCTTGACGGCAGGACGAGCCGCCGCTTTCTTTTTCGCCAGCAGTGCACGAACGGTTTCCGGAGAGTTCTGCGACTTGCTCGGTCAGCGCTTCAATGTCCTTGGCGGTCAACACGCCCAAGCGATTGAGGGATGCGTGCACTCGGGCCTCAAACACTTGCTCCAGCTTGTCGAGCTTGCCCGTCGCCGCTTCAAAAGTCTTGGCCGCCTGCGCCTTTGCCGTCTCAATGGTGGCTTCTGCGACGTGGCGGGTGTTTTCTTCAATTTGTGCCCCCTGTTTTACCAGGGTATCGAATGCTTTTTTGCCTTCATTCTGCGCTTTGGAAAACGCGCCCAAGCCGGCCAGCCAGATCTGCTGGGCAGATTCCATCACTTGCTTCGCGTTGGGCTGCGCACCAATGTTTTGTGCCAATTCACCGATCTTGGCGGCAATGTCGCCGGCAGGGCCCAATTTGTCCAAAGCGGCAAATGCGGCGCTCTTCGGGGACTTTGCGGTTTTCTTGAACTTGCTGGCCATGAGAGTTCTCCTCGGCGAATAGTGGGTGGGCAGCCCGGTGGGGCATCAGTTGAGGCCGATTCTGCGGCCTCCTTTTAGAGCAAACACACTATTCGGCCAAGTTGCCAGGAAAGCTGAGATAACATGGCGCAAAAGTGCCGCCGGTCCATGGCCCGCAGGCTAAAACATTCATTCGAGGAGAGCATTTTGACCGCCCAATCTGAGCGTATTTGGCTTGCGTCGTATCCGCCCGGCATTCCCCATGACATTGATCCGGACCGATATCCCAACATCAATGCGGTGATCGACGAGGCCTGCAAAACCTACCGCGACCGGCCCGCATTTACTTGCATGGGCAAGACACAGACGTTTGGGGACTTGGACCTCGCGGCGACGCACTTGGCCGCTTATCTGCGCACCGCGCTCAAGTTGGCGCAGGGCGATCGCGTGGCGATCATGATGCCCAATATCCTGCAGTACCCGATTGCAGTATTTGGCATTCTGCGAGCAGGCCTGATTGCGGTGAACTGCAATCCGCTATACACCCCGCGGGAACTGGAACATCAACTCAAGGACTCCGGCGCGAAAGCGATCATCGTCGTGGAGAACTGTGCGGCCACGCTGGAGGCGGTGATCGGAAAGACCGATGTGAAGCATGTGATCACCACCGGTGTTGGCGATTTGCTGGGTTTTCCAAAGTCATTGATCGTGAATTTTGTGATCAAACACAAGAAGAAGATGGTCCCTGACTACAGTTTGCCGGGTGCCGTGCCGTTCAAATCTGCATTGTCTGAGGGAAGCGGCCTGTCCTTTGAGCGGCCCGTGGTGAAAGGCGCTGATCTGGCATTTCTCCAGTACACGGGCGGCACGACGGGTGTTTCGAAAGGTGCGATGCTCTCGCACCGCAACATCGTGGCCAATATGGAGCAGGTGGACGCGTGGACCGGCAATCTGTTTGAAAAAGGCAAGGAGGTGATGGTGCAGCCATTGCCGCTGTATCACATCTTTGCATTGTCCTCGGGGCTCACATTCAGCCGGAAGGGCATGGAGACCATCCTGATTCCCAATCCGCGCGATTTCGATGGTTTTGTGGAGGTGCTGGCTTCGCGGCCGTGGAATGCAATGACCGGGGTGAACACGCTGTTCGCGGCCTTGCTGACGCATCCGAAATTCGGCCAGCTCGATTTCTCCAAGGTGAAACTCGTGCTTTCCGGCGGAATGGCCTTGCAGCATGCGGTGGCGGACAAATGGAAAAAGGTCACCGGCATCACGGTCATGGAAGGGTACGGCCTGACCGAGACCTCTCCCGGTGCATGCATCACGCCGGTCAACCTGAGCGAGAAAGTGGACGGCATCGGCCTGCCGATTCCCTCCACGGTGCTGACGATCCGTGACGACGATGAAAACATCCTGCCGGCAGGGCAAGCGGGCGAGATTTGCATTGCCGGCCCGCAAGTGATGCAGGGCTATTGGCAGCGCCCGGATGAGACCGCAAAGGTCATGGCCAAGGATGGCGCCTTCAAGTCCGGGGATGTGGGCGTGATGGACGACAAGGGGTTTTTCAAGATCGTCGATCGCAAGAAAGACATGATCCTGGTGTCCGGATTCAATGTGTACCCGAATGAAATCGAGGACGTGGTGGCCATGTGCCCGGGCGTGCGCGAGGTGTGCGCCGTGGCCGCGCCGGATGAACGTTCCGGTGAGGTCGTGCGCGTGGTCATCGTGAAGTCGGATCCTGCGCTGACCAAGGAAAAGGTGCTGGAGCACTGCAAGGCCAACCTCACGGGCTACAAGATGCCCAAGATCATCGAGTTTTGGGACGACTTGCCGAAGACCAACGTCGGAAAAATCTTGCGCCGTTCAGTGCGCGACGTGCCGGTCAAGGCGTAATCCGTGTTGCGTGCCCTTGCGCTGGGCGGCATCGGCTTGGCGGGCCTGTGGATGGGCCTCAAGGCACTGTTCACGGGCATCATCGACCTGGGCGGCAAGCGCGGCGGCACCTACGTGGTCACTTTCGCCGACCAGACCGGCGCCTTCATCGTGGGCACCCTCCTGATGCTGGCGCTGGGCGCCGGGGCCTTGGTGGTGGCGTGGAAACTCCTGAAAGGCGGCCCCGAGTAACGCACGTCAGGGAAGGGTGATGCCGCCGCGCCCGATCTCGATCACCTGGCCGGAGACTTGAATCTTTCCGTCGTGGGTTACTGCGAGCGTCAGGTGGCACGGCCGCCCGGTCTGCTCGCCTTGTTCGATCAGGAAGCTGCAGGGATTCCTGCCGTTCGCCAGCATCCATCCGCCGAGGTTGGCCGTGGCGGACCCCGTGGCCGGGTCCTCGATGACGCTGGTGTGCTTCATGAAGAAAAAGCGAGAGAGCAGCTTGCCGTCGCCATTGGCCGCGAACACATAGGCCATCGAGCGGCCTTGGCTGCTTTTGGCTTCACCGAGCCTTTCGCCAGTCGGCGCAGCCCGGCGAACCGCATCCGGGGACGCCAAGGGAATGATCAGTTGGTCCGACCCGGTATTGACCCATCGCGCGCCGTCCAGAACATCGGACACCTCGAGGTCCAGCATGGCCGCCAGCTGTTGGCGGTCCAGCCCCACATCCGCGTACGATGGTGCATGGGCCGAAAACGTCCAGCGATCCGCGACTGCGGTGACCGGGATGATCCCAGCCTTCATGTCCAGCGTGAGCGCATCCCCGCTGCCGAGCAGCTCGCGCACCACATGCGCCGTACCCAATGTCGGGTGCCCGGCGAAAGCCATCTCGAACGTCGGCGTGAAGATTCGCACGCGTGCGGTGGCCGCATTGGACGGCAGGATGAAAGTGGTTTCCGAAAGGTTGAATTGCAAGGCCAGGGCCTGCATGTCCGCGTCCGAAAGGCCGGCGCCATTTTCGAAGACGCAAAGCGGGTTGCCGCCGAACACGGATTCGGCGAAGACATTGACGAGGCGGTACGGGTACGTGCGCATGGACGGTGGCCGGAGCGATGGACGGAATGGTGGCAGGATAGCCGATGCATCCGTCGGGCAGGGGCGTTCGTACTTTCAATGTTGCAGGTTTTCCTGCAATGATTTTGGCCGCTGCCCGACTCATGGCCACCCCTCCCTGGAGATATCAAATGCTGAAACGCCTGTTTCTTTTGATTGCCGCCTGCGCAACTCTGAATTCCGCGTCGGCGATGGCCCAACCCAAGCCCCCGACGATCGAGCGCATCGTCTTTGCCGGTGGTTGCTTCTGGTGCATGGAACAGCCGTTTGACGTGTTGCCGGGCGTGATTTCCACCACCTCCGGCTATATCGGCGGGCACAAGAAGGACCCGACCTACAAGGAAGTCTCCAGCGGCACGACGGGCCACACCGAGGCCGTGGAAGTGGTGTTCGACCCCACCAAGGTGAAACTCGAAAAGCTCATCGACGTCTTCTGGCACAACATCGACCCGACCGTGAACGACCGGCAGTTCTGCGACGGCGGCAGCCAGTACCGGCCGGGGATTTTTTACGCCAATGATGCGCAGAAAAAGGCGGCATTGGACTCCAAGGCCGCGCTTGAAAAATCAAAAGTGCTGAAAGCCCCCATCGTGGCTGAGATCACCGCGGCCACCACCTTCTATCCGGCCGAGGACTACCACCAGGACTATTACCTCAAAAACTCCGTGCGCTACAAGTTCTATCGCAGTGGCTGTGGGCGCGATGCGCGGTTGAAGGAGCTTTGGGGCGAGGCGGCGGGGAAGGGGCGAATGTAGGGTGCGTAACTATCGTTCGAGTTTACCTGCCCGGAGAAGTGAGAGGAAGCCGATGTAGCGCGTCGGGTGCAGCGAAGGGTTAGGCAGCATCATCTGCTAGCGTGCCCAAGGCGATGGTCCGCATGACTCCGAACAACATTGACGCAGTGCCTTCCCGAAGTTGTAGGTAGGCCAGAGCTTCATCAACTTGTGCTCGAGTTCGAAGGGGAGCAAAGCTTTGGTCATAGAAGTGATGAACAACCTCGTTTCGTTGCGAGACGACAGTCTGAAGCCACGAGGCCAGGTCTTCCTTGCTGGAACTAGATGTTCTATCCATCAGGACGCCAATAAGCTGCCCAAGGGTCTTCTTTGAGTCCAGGAGTTCTCGCCAATCAACGTTTG
>JBGAUM010000102.1:0-12450 GCA_044228625.1 Usitatibacteraceae bacterium
CATCCCAGCGCTTGTAAAGGCGTTCGATGATCCAGCCGACCGTGCGTTCGCTTTCCGACGGCGGACCAAAATTCCAGCCGCTGGCAAACTGGTGGCGATCCTCGAAAAGTCGTTCGGCCAACATGAGGTAGCCGTGCAGCGGCTCCAGCACATGCTGCCAGGGGCGCGTCGCCTGCGGATTGCGAATCAACGCCGGCTCGCCGCGCAACAGCGAGCGCATGATGTCGGGCACCAAGCGATCCAAGGCCCAATCGCCGCCGCCGATCACATTGCCCGCGCGGCCGCTGCCCACCGCGGCCAGATCGGGGTTGCGATCCTTGTCGAAGAATGAGTTTTGGTACGAAAACACCACCAGCTCCGCGCAACCCTTGCTGCCGCTGTACGGGTCGTGGCCGCCGAGGCGCGAATCTTCGCGATACCCCCACACCCACTCTTCGTTGTAGTAGCACTTGTCGGAGGTCACGCACACGACGGCGCGGATGCCCGGATCGTGACGCGCGCATTCCAGCACGTTGGCCGTGCCCATGACGTTGGTGGAAAACGTTTCGATTGGGTTGTCGTAGGAATAGCGAACCAAGGACTGCGCGGCCATGTGAATGACGATTTCCGGTTTGGCCGCGTCCATCGCCGCCTTGAGACTCACCATGTCGCGCACATCGCCATGATGATGATCGACCAGTTCCGCGCAGCGTCCAAGTTCGAACAACGAAGGATCGCTCGGCGGTTGCAGCGCGTAGCCGGTGACTTTCGCGCCCAGCTTGTGCAGCCAAATGCACAGCCAGCTGCCTTTGAAACCGGTGTGTCCAGTGACGAACACGCGGCGGCCTTTCCAGAATTCGGGACGGATCATGATGGGAAGTTTCGGTTGAGAAGCGATGAATCAGCCGCGCGGTCGAACGGCCGGCTGCACCGGGCGGCCCCGCAAATACTTTCCGATGCCCTCGTCGAGGGCGCGGCGGTACACGCCAAAGGCATCGGCGAAGATGTCGATGGTGCGGTCGATGTCAGCCTCGGAGTGGCTGTAGTTGACCACCAGCGAGGTTGCCAGCACACCGCGCTGCACCAACTCCTGAATGAGCAAGGTGCGGAACGGTTGCGAGGGCTGGCCTTTTTCGTCGCGCGAGCCGAAAACCAGGCAGCACGCCGGCCCCAGGATCGGCACGTGATCAGCCACGCCCTGCGCCTTGGCGGCCGCGCGCAACCCATCGGCCAGGCGCTGGCCGCGCGCCCACAGGGTCTCGATCACAGGCTCGGTTTGATAAACCCTCATCGTTGCGATGGCCGCCGCCAGCCCGTGGGTTTCCGCGCCGTGCGTGGTCGAAAGCAGGAACACGCGGTCGCGCTCACTTTCGTAGCCACCCAGCCGCATGAACTCACGTTTGCCCGCGAGTGCGGACACCGAGAATCCGTTGGCCAGTGCTTTGCCAAATGTGGACAGATCCGGGACGATGCCATGCTTGGCTTGCGCGCCATTCAAATGCCAACGGAATCCGGTGATCATTTCATCGAGGATCAGCAGCGCACCGTGCTGGTCGCAAAGTTGGCGCAGGCCGGCAAAAAAGCCCTCAACGGGCGGAGTGTCTTTCTCGGCCTCCAGAAACACGGCGGCGATTTGTCCTGGATGCTCGCTGAATAATTTCCCCAGGCTGGCCAAATCGTTGTAATTGAACTTCAATGTCAGATCGCGCGTAGTTTTCGGAATGCCTCCGGGCATGGCGGTGCTGCCGATAAACCAGTCATCGACCGAGAAGAACGGATGATTGGCACATACCGCGAC
Organism: Usitatibacteraceae bacterium; assembly: GCA_044228625.1. GTDB lineage: Bacteria > Pseudomonadota > Gammaproteobacteria > Burkholderiales > Usitatibacteraceae > UKL13-2. The sequence continues at coordinate 1,778 of JBGAUM010000102.1, forward strand.
CTTGTCACGCCCGGTGTATGCACGTGCGAGCTTGAGCGCGCCGGACGTGGCATCTGACCCATCCTTGCAGAACTTCACCATCTCGGCAGACGGCAAGCATTCCAAAAACTTTTCCGCGCACTCGAGTTCGATGCGCGCCGGTCTCACGAAGTTGGAGCCCCGGGACAACTCGTGGCGCGCCGCTTCGATCACTGGCGGAAACGCATGTCCGAGCGTCACTGCGCGCAATCCAGCGCCGTATTCGATGAACTCGTTTCCATCCACGTCCCACACACGGCAGCCCTCTCCGCGCTCGATCACCGGGGCCATGCCCTCGGGATACTGATCGTCTCCTTTGGCATAGGTATGCGCGCCGCCGGGTATCAGGGCGTGCAGCCTGGCGTTGAGCGCGTTCGATTGTAGAAAGGATCGCGGCATGGGTCGATTCCGACTATTGCACCGCGAACCGTGCCACTTGCTCGGCGCGCAAGCGATCCACCAGGCGGTCCTTCGGTAACTCGACAACTTCATACGACAACGGTTGGTCCTTGGCGATATCACGCTTGAGCACACAGTCCAAGGAAACCGCAATCGGCAGCGCGTTCTCGCGCTGGCACGTTGTGTAGCGATCGACCATGCCGTAGCACGCAAATCCACCCATGCCGTCGAGCCGCTCGCCGGCCTTCAAATCGCGTTTCGCGTAGCTCACGGTGTCGCACACGGGCGCACCACGCGGCGTGATGGTGGCGTCCTTGAAAATCGCAGCACGCGCCACGGCGTGGGCAATCTGCCATGGCGGCAAGTGATAAGGTTGGTAAAACATGTACAGCGGCCCCTCGCCCATCTTTAGATATGCCATCAATTTGCGCTTTTCCGGATGATCGTTGTGGCAAATCACGAATGCCCCGGTATGCGGCGCGGCGCCGAGCGAGTACTCGACGAGTCCTTCATTCGCAAAGTCATCCGGCGTGAACGATTTCAGCATGTCATTGACGTGCGCGCACGGATAGCCCTTCATGCCACGCACTTGCGGCACAAAGCCGGTGGCGTTTCCCATGATGGCGGCTTCCAGTGCAAGTTTCGACCCATCGGCGAAACAAGCCAGCACGGCCGGGTTCTGCCCTAGTTTGGTGGCCAGTTCCTTTTGCGTGGCCGGATTGCGATATCGATCGAGAAAGCCCTTCATTTGGCCTACGAGCACCGGTTTGTATCCCATGCTGTCCACGAATCGGACCAGATTCATCGCCACCCCAGGCTCATCTCCGTCTGTATAGGTGATCACCGTCCCCGTGGAGTCTGCGATCGTTTTCAGGATTGGGCCGACGGACGCATCAACTTCCGCACCAATCAACACTGCGTGCTTCCCATTCTTCAGGGCATCATGGCAAACCCGTGTTCCGTACTCGACATGTCCGGTCGCCTCAATGATGACATCAATGTTGCCGGCATGGGTGATGCACTCCGGGTTGCTGGTGATTGCATATCGGCCATCGTTGACAGATTTTTCCATTTCAACGACAGTATCAATCGAGCTCACGTCCGTGACGCCGCCCAGTGCGTACGCATCTCGGGCCTTGTCGATTGTCCGGTTGCAGATCGCAACGAGCTTCATGCCCTTCACGGCTGTCACGAATTGCAACGCGATACACCGCGCCATGTAGCCACCTCCGGTGAGGGCGACGCGGACTGGTTGTCCGTTTGCCTCGCGCTTCGCCAGTTCCGTATCGATCAAATGCATGAAGACCTCTTGCCGCTAGGACGAATTATCAGATGAAGTTGACACACATTTTCCTTCCGTAGAACGCCTCGGCAAACCCCTCTGGAGCGTTGCACTCCACGCCCCGCAATCGCGCCAGCGCCTCGAACGTACTGCGGGTAAACCATTTGCGGTGAAGTTGGCTTGGAAAACAGTCCATCAAGATGTCAACCTTTTGATCCAGTTCGCGTTTGCTGATTGGTACAAACGTGTTGGGTATGCCAAGGTCACCGTCGAATTTCGGGATTTCGTACTCAAGAATCACGTGATTCCGAAACGTGTTCCACGTCAATTCGTTGATGACCCGATGGTCCTGATGCAAGTCTTGGCGGTAATGGGTCAAGACGAGGTCAGGTTGATGCCGTTTCAAGGTTTCGAAGTGGTCCTTGATCTTTTCGGCGTCGTGTGGAAAGTAGCTGCCCCTGAAGTTACACACGTCAACCATTGTATTGCGAGCACCGGCAAGCAGTTTCGATGCAGCCTTGCGCGTTTCCGCTTCGCGGTCGGCCCCGGAACTGAAAGTCACCCAAACGAACTTTGCATCGGGCCACTTGGCAGCCATTTGCAGGATTGTTCCGCCGCAGCCAATCTCCAAGTCATCGCAGTGCGCGCCCAATAGAAGTACTGTGCACGGCTTTTCTGACTTCTGAAGTCCAAAATCGAGCATCTTGCGCCTGATCGAATGCGAGAGTTGCGGGATGGGCAGGTTAAAGACCGCCCTTATTTGTTCTCGGGTAACTTGCCGTCAAGATCCGGTTGCGGCTTCGAAGCTATTCTCGCAGAGAAATGTGATCTCGGTTGACTTGATCAGATCCAATTCGTTGCGCTTGGCAGCAAGAGGCAATGATTGCAGGAGAGTCAGGTCAACGCTGTGTGGTATGCAGCTGCATAACGCCTTGCAGCAGCCGTCCACGTTGCGCCCTGCATGGACGCGGCTACCTGAGCGGGAACCCAATTGCGACTCATTGCAGAATCCAGCGCATCCGCCAAAAGCTCTGGCTGCATGGGCTCTACCAAGATGCCTGCCTGCTCGTTGACCATATCCGGAATGCCGCCAACACGGGATGCGACAACCGGACGGCCAGATGCCAGGGCTTCGTTGATCACGTTTGGGCAGCCCTCTCGAATACTCGGCAGGCAAAAAATATCGCATGCCGAGAGCCACAAAGCGACTTCAGCATGGCTTTTGGCACCTTCAAAATGAACGGTATCCGCCAAGCAAAGCGAGTCTGCCAACGCCTTCAATTCTGCCCGCAGCGGACCGTCACCGATCAAATGAACGGACAACTGTTTGCGCCGCCCCGCCAGCATCGCCGCAGCACGCACCAGGGTCTCCACACCTTTCTCTTCCGAAAGGCGCCCAACGTAAACGACGGTGCTTTTGTTTCCCTCCAACCGCAGGGAATCCCGCGCAGCGCGGGGATCTCTCACCTGGAAAAGGTTTGAATCCACCCCGTTGGGAATGGTTAGAATGCGGGCGGCTTCCACACCACTGGACGCCATTCCAGCCCGGAGCGGCTCAGACACAGCGGTAATGGTCCTTGAAGAATGCAACATATCGAGGATTTGGGACCGCTTTCCTGGCTCTTTCAGCATCTTGTTGACGTCACATCCCAGCGCAGTAGGCACCATTGCAATGCCGAGCCGCCTGGCGATCCAGCCTGCCGCAACGGAATCCGGGTACAGCCACATGGAATTGATCACATCAAAAGCAGTCTTGCGGTGGAGCCGCTTCACGCACCAGAAAGTCCCGAGAAACATCAATGCGCCGAGCAGCGGCTCGGAAATACGCGGGAAAACCAGATACTTGGGCGCGTGAACAGTCATCCCATCGACTTCATAAGTTTCCGGGACCGTGGCGAATTCATACCACCGCTTGAATCGCGCCAGGAAAGCGAGTCGCGGAAACCACGGTAATGGGCACACCACAGTCACGTCGCATGTATCCGCCAGTGCACGCGCGAGTTGTGCCGTGAAGATGCCACGTGTGGGGTCACTTGGCGTGGGGAACAGGTTTGTAAACAGCAGCACTCTGAGCCGCCGGTTGACTGCCTCACCCATGATCAATCAACGTACTTTCGATGCCAGAGCTCAAGCGTCAGAAGAGAAAAGATACGTCGGCTAAGGTCTTCCGACCCGCTACGGTGCCGTTCCAACACCCGCGACAAGTAATTCGGCTGGAAATACCCGCGGTGCAAGGTCCTTTGGTCTAGCAGGATTTCGCGCACACGTTCGTAGAGCGGTCCGCGAAACCACACGGAGATTGGAACGGGAAAGCCTTTTTTTGGCCGATAGATAATTTCCTTCGGCAAATGGCGCTCCATCAACTTCTTGAGCAATACCTTTCCTTCACCTTCACGGCGTCGCAACTGATCGGGCAACGCTGTGCAAAACTCCAACAGTTTGTGATCCAACATCGGCACTCGCAACTCGAGGGAGCACGCCATAGTCATTTTGTCGGCCTTGATCAGAAGATCATCTGGTAACCATGTCTTAAGGTCAACATAGGTCATCCGGCGCAAATTCGTGCCCGTCTCCAATCGTTGAAACAATCTTTCGAAATAAGTCACAACGGTCTTGTCTCCGCCCTCGCGGAAGCCTGTTTGATACATAGCCGATTTAATGCCATCCGTCACATCATTGGAGATACCGCGATAGCGTTTGGACAAAGGAAGTCCAACCCAATCGGAGTATTTGATGCCCTTCTCACCTGCAATCGAATTGGCCAGCATGCGACGAAGCGGCCCGGGAATCAAGTTGGCGATTGGCCTGACTTGATCCACCTTTCCCATCAGGCTGTACAGCGGGTAGCCCGCCAAAATTTCGTCGCCTTCTCCTGAAAGGATGACGGTCACATGCTCGCGCGCCGTGCGCGACAATTGATAGAGCGCGACTGCTGCACTTTCAACAACTGGTTCCTCCATGTTTGAGCAGTGTGTCGAGTGATTCAAAAAAATCACCTGATCTCAGAATGAATTCGTGGTGCTCCGTCTTCAAATGCCGCGCAACAATCCTTGCAAATTCAAGTTCGCTTGAGGCTGGATCATCCTCATACCCTACCGAGAATGTCTTGACTGGATCCCGCGACAGTTCATGTACAGGGACACGATGGTACCCCGAATCCACTCCACGACTCAAAATGCCCCGCGGCACGTCGCTCATCAACCGCAAACGCACACTCTCCTCGAGCAATTGGTCCAGACGCTCTTCTGCTTCTTGGGCGCCAATCGAGAGCATCGGCAATGCGGAGATATCCCAAAACTGCCGCGTGCGGATCTGACCGCATTCGACAGTCATCGTATGGCCCGGCGGCAGCCGCCTAATCCCGTCGAATAGCGTCTCCTCACCAGGAACGTAACCGAGCGACATGTAAAAATCGATCAGCCCGGTCCGAACCCCAGGCTTGCTTCCGAGTTCACCGAGGATCGGTTTCACTTCTGAAGCAAATAGAAGACGACCGCCTGACACACAATAGTAGATCGGCTTGATTCCCAGTCGATCGCGTCCCAAGAAGAGTCGCTTGTTCGGAGCGTCGTAAAGCGCAAAAGCGAACATGCCTCGAAAATGTTCTGGACAACGCTCACCGTACTCCTCGTATGCGTGAACGATAACTTCCGTATCGCAGTGATTGCGGAAAATGTGTCCGCGCGCCTCGAGTTCCGCCTTGACCTCCTTGAAATTAAAAATTTCACCGTTATAGACCACCGCAATCGAGTGATCCTCATTGAACATCGGCTGTTCGCCGCCTTCGAGGTCAATAATGCTCAATCGCCTGTGACCAAGCGCCACTTGGTCCCTGAGGTAATGCCCTGCGCCATCCGGCCCCCTGTGGGCCATACGATCCGTCATTCGCATGACCGCGCCCCTCTCAGGAGCGGCCGCGTTGATCGATAGTATTCCTGCGATGCCACACATATGTACGATCCGTTATTCTTTTAGGCCAAAGCGCGAAAGGTGCAGCCGCGCAACTTTAAGTTCTCCAGTACTGTGGGAAGTGCCTGTACCGTGTGTGCATAATCATCGTGAAATAGCATGATCTCCGATCCGCCGGGCGAAGCGCTGGCAACAGACTCCACTACCTCATGGCATGTCTCGACAAAGGAATCCATGCTGTCGATTGACCAGAAAACAGTACGAAATCCATGCCTTGACATCGCCCATAGTGATCCCGCGGTCACATGTCCGTACGGAGGCCGAAAGTCCTTGCTCACTGCGGTCCCCAACAAATCCTCCAAAAGCGACTGACATTTGAGGATGTCTGCAACGTAAGTAGTTACCGTGATGTCACGAGCACTCTGATGCAGGTAGCCATGATTGCCGATCCGATGCCCCCTCTTTGCCGCGTCCTTCACAATTCCTGGGTGCGCCTTCGCTGTTGCACCTTGCACAAAAAACGTGGCCTTAATTCCAAAATGGTCAAGGCAGTCAAGAATTCTTGGTGTATTTTCAGGGTGGGGGCCGTCATCAAATGTCAAAGCGATTCCTGACGTGCGTCGATGACCACGCACGGCATAGCGCTCAGGCATCGCCATCTCCAGGATGCGTTTGGCTGCATATCCAGGACTCAAAAATTTATCTCCCGTCAACAATGTTAATGCGCTTTGTTCGCACTACCGTCGTACTTTGTTGCGATCCTCATTGGGTAGCATATGTGCCTCCGGGGCCATTTCCCAATTGCCCCCAAACATAACTGGAAATCGTCATGTTCCCAGCGCAAAATCCGCGCGTTTGCTGACCTTCGCACAGGTCTCTCTTGATCCTGTTTTCCAAGGGCCAAGGCCAAAGTGGGGCTGCGCCAGACGAATCAAAGCCGTCATCGCCATACATGCTTCCCGAACGTCCGATGGCACTTTCGATGGTTGCTCCTATGGGCGTTCCCGCCCGCGCTGCAGATCGGAGGCGGCTTCCCTTTTCGACCCGAGGTGGATACTTCAAGCCTGCAGCAAGCGCCTCAACAGACACTGAATGGCGCGTAATGCATTTTCTTGTCCTGCTACACGCGTTGAACGCGCCCTCGATCGTCCCTGCATCGACCTGAAATGCTACCAAGGCGTCATGGACAAGCGTCTGGTTAACTTCCAGACTAGAGGGTCGCTTGCCCCAAATTGCAAATGCGGGGCCATTGATGAGCGCAAAAGTGGCCTGCTTAACCTTTACTTGGTGGGCTTCATTATTGAGTGATAGACCTTGTCCAGCTTTCCATACCAGTAAGTTTTCAAAGGTGGCATCTTCGACCCTTCCCCAACCCTCGACACCAACAGCACGCTGCCGCGTGTTGACAATCATGCTTCCCCTGATGCGGGTGCCAGCATGGCGGTCAAACGTACCCTTTCCCGGATTGCGCACCAAGTAGAGAGCTGCTTCCCACCCTGGCAACTCCAGATCATTGTCAATTAACAGAATGTTCTGCAATTCCACATTTTGCGTGTTGTAAATTGAAACACCTCCCTGCGGATTGCGGCCGTCATATTCCCAACCGCCGTCGTGGCGGACGACGACCCGCCGAAGGACCACTTTCTCGGCGTTATAGACCAATAGGCGATATCTTCCGCCTTGCCCGTATATCCAACTGTCCTCAAGCAATATCCTTGACGCGCCGGGTTGCTGGTCATTGGTGCCGATCACCAATGTCGAACTGTTTCCGGTACGTGCACCATTCTTGAAGGCGCAGCGCAAAAACTTGATCTCGCGCCCTGCAATGCTTTTTGAGGCCGGGCCATCCCACTTGATTCCTTCAAAGCTCAGAAAGGCCGATGCAAGTGGCAGATCCAAGCCTGCTGACACCGTAACACCCCCGTCAGTTTCTGCTTTGATCAGATTGGGATTCGCCGACGCTCCATTGAAAAGGACCGTGTTCCGAGATATTGCGTCCTGCGCATGATCATACCGCCCATTGCGGAGAATCAACGTGTCACCACCATTTCGCGACAAAAGTCGAATGCCGCTAGAAATGAACTTTTTTGGCGAGAGTTCCGACCCCTTGCCAGAGTCGTTGACCGTGGCGGCATCGACATAAAACGTTGCCGCGGTCACCTCGATACCAATAAAAGTGACCAGCAAAAATAACGAGAAATTTCGGGCGCCTTGCAAGCACCGCGGGAACCCAAGACGCATCGAAGCAATTCCGAGGCTAGTACGGACTCGGATTGCCGAGATAACCGCCGATGTACTGTGTCAACGATGTCGCCGAGCAAAACCCTCTGGTTACGCCAGCATCAGTGCACATTTCCTTCTTGATGCGGGCCTCGTTAGGGAATGGCCACAGAGCAGTACCCGTGTCTGTATTCCATCCCGTTTCGCCTTGAAGCGTGCCGGGCGCCCCAATGCGATTGACGACCTGCGCGCCAATTTGACCACCACCCGAACCTGCTGTCTTTAATGGCGTTCCTGTCTCAATTCGCATCAATGCCAACAATCCGTTGGTGCGTGGGTTGTATGTAACCTTTCCAGTGCCACCGGCCGCCGACCCATTATTAAAGGTATCAAAGAAGGTAATGGAAGCACCAGACACATTGAAATCGGTATTGTTCATGTTGGTAATGATGGCGTTGGTAAAGGACTTTGTCCCACCAGAGCCGCCCGCAATTCCGTAGCCATTCGATCCGCGGGTTGATTGTCCGATCGTGACACCGTTGACGGCAACACTTACCGACGAAGCGTACGCGACATTGATGCCCCATGGATTATCCCAGAGCACCGCATTTTGGACGGTGTGCCCGGTTTGCGGTGCGTTCCCATCAAAGCGGAGACCTGCACCATCGGGAAATCCCGCCGGCGTATTGTTCAAGGCAATGATGCCGAGCCAGCTGTTGTTCGCGCTTGAATTTGGCGATGCATTGTTGAACACATTGTAAAAAGCAGACTGCCACGTGTGGTAACTGGACAAGTTTGAGTCCAGGACAATGACATTTTGTGCAGAGCAATTCGTCGAATTATAAAAGTTGATCCCGGCTTCAGGGTCGTCCTTATCATCAGTCCACCCACCATCATGGCGGATCACTGCACGGCGAATCACCACTCGATTGGCGTTGTAGGTTAATACAGTGTACCTCCCACCCAATCCATGCCACCAATTGTCCTCGAGCAGGATGTCAGCCGTGTCGTTAAAGTCATTTGTACCAATCGTTGTGTTGGTGCAATTTCCAAACGCACATCCGCCCATAAACTCGTTTCGATAGAACTTCAGGTGATTGCCCAGAATTGTCTTTACGTTGGCCTCTTGGAAGCGGAATCCCGGGACGATGATGTATGACTTGGTATGGACCATGTCCAAACCGGCGGTGATGATGGCATTTCCTTCGTTCTCTGCCCTCAGGGTAATGTAATTCGCACTAGTACCATTGGGAAGGTTGGTAAATGCGTTAGCAGTACCCCCGTAAGTGCCGTCGCGCACGATGAGTGTGTCCCCCGGGGCTAGGCAGGACAACGCCCCTTGAATCGTCTGCTTTGGTGTTGCCGACGACTTTGCAGCCGTGCAGGTATTTGCGTTACTGCCTGAATTTGAAACGTAGTAGGCCTGCCCCATGTTGAAGCTGGCCACAACAGTGCAGTTTGCCGTGATCGCGTTCGTCGTATAGGTACTCCCGGCCAATGTACCTCCGCAGGTGCCACCAACGCTTGGGATGAACCCGGAATTCGGCGTGACAGTAAACGTGAGTTGCCCGCCAGGCAATACCGTTTGGGTCGACGCCGGACTGATCATCCCGCCGGCCCCGGCAGAAGAAGTCACGGTGTAACTCAGGCAAACCGTGGGCGGACAAGGACTCCCCAAATATTCCCAGACGTAGGTCGTCAAGTTCTTCGGGCCACCATATAGCGCATTCCCGACCGTTGTTGCGAACCCGCGATTCGTGTCGTTGGTCGCCGGGCTATTCCCAGGCGGCACCGGATTGCTTTCACGGAATACCGCCGCAATAATGTCCTGGAACGGCCAAGGCCAGAGGTCGGTCGTCGTCGGCTGATCGTATCCGGCTTGGCCCCATCGCGTGCCGGAAGTACCAAGCCGCTTGGTAATCACCGCCCCCGGCGTGTTGTTAAGCAGGTTCGATGGATTCACCATTGGCTTCAATAGAGAATTGGTGGCAGGGGTGAGCAAGTTTGTCGCTGCACCCTGCACCATTCCGCCAACTGTCAGTCGGTCACCGCTTCCGGCGACTATCCCTGTAGCCGAGGGCAAGCTGTTCTGAACGTCCCAAACTACCATGTTGCTGGCGGGATTATTGCTGCCCAGCTCACTCAACAGGGCGCCTGCAGGGCCGGCTCCTTCATTCAACACCATGCTTCCCTGAAATTGCACGTTCGACGTGTTAGACGACACGTAGAAACCACCCATTTTTTCCGAGCCACCCAGGTTGCCTGGATTTTGCCCATCAATAGCGATGACATTTTGGTAGAGATGGTCCCTGACGTTCCCAGGCGTCGCCGAACCTTCAGTCGCAAACGTTGCCTTGGTTTGCGTGGAATTGGAATAGTCAAATCTGCCGAGTACGCGCCTCCACACATTCCTTTGTGTCATCGTGGTGGCACCACCCTGGGTGAAGCAATAGCGGCAGGCGCCCGTACCTGCAACATCCTCAATCAGCGTATCGCTGCCCGTCACGGACAAGAGCCCGCCGGTGGAGTCAATATCGCCGCTTCGCTTGAATATCGAACGACTCAACGTATTGAAATTGCCCGTGATTACGCCGGTAAATGCCGGGTTGATTGTTGCGGACATCTCAAAAATGAACCCATCGACCTTGATGTAATTGCCTGTCAAGTTCAATTGATTGTCAGGGACGGTTAGCGCAGTGTTGCTTTGGATGCGCACCTGCATAGGGGACTCTGCCTGGATGTTTGTGTAAAGCTGCGCAGTGCCGGACGGTACGTTGCGAATGAAATTGGTCGTGCCCGTATACGTACCATTCTTGACGATCAGGGTCTCACCGCCGACCATCGA
>JBGAUM010000103.1:0-12056 GCA_044228625.1 Usitatibacteraceae bacterium
GGGCGACCGAGGACCTGCGCACGGGCGAAGGCGACCTGACCCGCAAGCTGCCGGTGATGGCGGGCGAGTTTGGACAGCTTTCCAAGTCGATGAACGGGTTCGTGGGCCAGTTGCACGACCTCATCGCGCAGGTCGCAATCAACGCCGGTGAAATCGCCAACGCGGCGCGGCAGATCAGCGCCGGCAACACGGACCTTTCGGCGCGCACGGAAGAGCAGGCCTCGACTTTGGAAGAAACCGCGTCCAGCATGGAGGAGTTCACCTCGACCATTCGCCAGAACGCGGAAAACACCAAGCTCGCCAACGGGCTCGCCTTGTCCGCTTCGGATGCGGCCCGCAAGGGGGGCAGCGTGGCCACCAAGGCCGTCGAAAAGATGGCGGCCATCAACTCAAGTTCGCGCAAGATCGGCGAAATCATCGGCACCATTGATTCCATCGCGTTCCAGACCAACATCCTTGCCTTGAACGCAGCGGTGGAAGCGGCCCGTGCGGGAGAACAAGGGCGCGGGTTTGCCGTGGTCGCCGGCGAGGTACGTGCGCTGGCCCAGCGCAGCGCTGCGGCCGCGAAAGAAATCAAGGAATTGATCGGCAACTCGGTCGATCAGGTTTCCGAGGGCACCAAGCTGGTCAATGAAGCCGGCACCTCGATGCAGAACATTGTGGTCGGCATTCAGCAGGTGACCGAGATCATCAACGAAATCTCCACGGCATCCAACGAGCAGGCGCAGGGCATTGAGCAGGTCAACAAGGCCATCGTGCAAATGGAGGGCGTGACCCAGCAAAATGCGGCCTTGGTCGAGCAAGCTGCGGCAGCCGCAGAGTCCATGCGCGAACAGGCCGAAACGCTGCAGGATCTGGTGGCGCGCTTCAAGCTCGACGATTCCAAGCTGCGGGAGAACCAGGTGCGCTCGCGCCGAACTGCCGCGCTTGCCGATACCGGCACCATGCGCAGCAACGTGCAGCGGCTGGGCAATGATTCCCGCAATGGCCAACCCCAGCTTCCCGCGGAGTCGGGGGGTGGCGAATGGGAAGAGTTCTGACTCCCGCTGATGGCAGTGGGCTTCTGCACGGTCAGCCATCGCGCAATCGGCGCTAAACTACCCCGGAACCGTCATCGAATGGACTCAGAATCGACGAACGCACCATGAATGTCGCGTCCTCCCATCCCCAAGAGTTCCTGACCTTCTCCCTCGGTGGCGAGGAATACGCCATCGACATCCTGAAGGTCCAGGAAATCCGTCGATTCGAGGCGGTGACCCGCATCGCCAATGCGCCTGCGTTCATCAAGGGTGTGGTGAATTTGCGGGGCACCATCGTGCCCATCGTGGATTTGCGCGTGAAATTCTCACTGAGCGAACCGCGCTACGACGAATTCACCGTCGTCATCGTGCTCAACATCGGCAAGCGGGTGATCGGCGCAGTGGTCGACGCCGTGTCCGAAGTGGTGACCCTGGAAGCCGGCCAGATCCATCCGGCCCCGGAATTTTCGACCCTGGACACGCAGTACCTGACCGGGCTCGCCACGCACCAGGACCGCATGCTGATCGTTCTGGATATCGAACGGCTGATGACAAGCTCCGAAATGGCCCTGGTGGAGCAGGCCGCCGCATGAAGACTTCGGCGAACGACTCGGGCTCAAATTTTGCCGCACTGATCGAGTTGCAGGAGCTGTCGTCGCGCCTGATGGCGCAAATCGAGTCGGCCCATCGGGAAATTGGCGAGACGCGCGCCATCCTCAAGGACGCCATCGACCGCTTGATGCCGGCATTCACGGCGATGCGCGCCACCGATGCCCAGCAAGTCATGAGCCCTTCCAAGCGTGAAGCCTTTTCCGCGCTGCAATTCCAGGATATCTCCGACCAATTGCTTGCGCATGCCCAGGCCCGCCTGTCGTCGCTGCAGGCAGCGGTGTACCAGTTGTCGAAAGCCATGGAAAACGGCGACGTGCATCCCGGTGATACCGATACGCTTTACGCGCTGGTTGAGCAGGCCAACGACCAACTCGCGGATCTCGACCTCAACCTCATCAAACCTGTCGGCAAGGCGCATCTTGGCACTGGCGACATGGAACTTTTCTAGTCTTTCCACCTCCTTCGACTTCGAATGAAAACCATCCTGACCGTTGATGATTCACCGTCTATCCGGCAAATGCTGGCCTTCGTCCTGTCGAGCAACGGTTACAAAGTGATCGAAGCCGGCGACGGCGAGGAAGGCCTGGCGCTGGCCAAGGCCAACCAGGTGGACCTTGTCCTGACCGACCAAAACATGCCCAAAATCGACGGTCTCGGGTTGATTCGGTCGCTTCGCACGTTGCCGGGTTACAAGAACATCCCAATCATGATGCTGACCACCGAGTCTTCCCAGGCGCTCAAGCAACAAGGCCGCGAGGCCGGTGCCACCGGGTGGATGGTGAAACCGTTCGATCCGGAAAAGCTCCTGGAGATGCTGCGGCGCGTACTGGGGGAGTAGCCCTGGCCGCGCACGGTTGACCGCATGGCACTGGATCTCTCCCGGTTCGCAAAGGCGTTCTACGAGGAAGCCGCTGAACATCTGGCAGCGTTGGAAAACCTGCTGATGACGGTCGACCTCGCCCGCCCGGATGCCGAGGCCCTCAACGCGATTTTCCGGGCGGTCCATTCCATCAAGGGTGGTGCTGCGGCATTCGGCCACCAGTCGTTGTCCGAGTTCACCCACGAATTCGAATCCATCCTCGACCGCGTGCGGAAGGGCACCCTGCCCCTGAACAAGCCGCGCGTCGATGCATTCCTGCGCGCGCGCGACGTCATGCGGCGTCATTTGACAGCCATTGAAGCCAACGAAGCGCCCGACTTGCAAGAGATCCGCAGCATGCTGGAAGTCCTCCGGCAGGTGGCGGAAGACACGGCAGTCCCTGAGCCGTTCGAAGAAGTCGAGGAGGCCGCCAAGCCGCCGCGATTCTCGATCGCCATTGAGGTGGATCGCGCCACGTATGAGCCTGACGAAGCCTTGCGTGAACTGGAATCCAGTTTCCGCGGCTTGGGAGAGCTTCACGCGTTTCATTCGGAATCCGTGGACGAGACCGCGCTCAAGGTCGCGTTCGGATTGGACACGGATCTCAACCCGGACGAATTGCGCGAGAGTCTCGAGTTCATCGTGCCGGCTGATTCGATCGACATTGTGGCCAACGAGCGCCGTGCGGGCCGTGCGGGCGGAGAAGCGCCGGCGAAGGAAGCCGCGGTGTTCGCCGATGATGACGATGGGAGCTTCGGATTTTTCGAGCCGGTACCGGAGGCCGTCGTCGAGCCGGTGGTGACACCGGAAGCCGATGTTCAACTGGCGACACTGGGCGATTCTTCGTCCATCCGCGTCAACGTGGCAAAGGTCGATCAATTGATCAACCTGGTTGGCGAATTGGTCATCGCCGAAGCGATGATCGCGCAGTCGGCGCAAGGCCTAGACCCGGACGGCAAGACCCCGCTGGCTGCCGCGCTCACCCAACTCGAGCGCAACACGCGCGATCTGCAGGATGCGGTCCTGGCCATCCGGATGCTGCCCATGAGTTTTGTGATGAGCCGCCTGCCGCGCCTGGTGCGCGACCTGGCGGATCGGCTCGGCAAGGAAGTGGAATTGGAGTTGTCGGGGGAAGACACCGAACTCGACAAAAGCGTCATTGAAAAAATCACCGATCCGCTGACCCACCTCGTGCGCAACGCCATCGACCACGGCATCGAGCCGCCCGCCGAGCGCGTGATCAAGGGCAAGCCGCGCCAGGGCCGGCTGATGGTGCGCGCCTCTCACCAGGGCGGAAGCATCGTGATCGCCGTCACCGACGATGGTGGCGGCCTGAACCGCGAAAGGATCCTGGCCAAGGCAAAGGAAGCCGGGCTGGACGGGGGCGAAGACTGGGACGATTCTGAGGTCTGGCAACTCATTTTCACGCCAGGCTTTTCGACGGCCGCCGAAGTGACCGATGTGTCGGGGCGCGGTGTGGGCATGGACGTGGTTTGGCAAAACGTGCATGCACTTGGCGGCAAGATCGAAATTGTGTCGCGCAAGGACGCGGGAACCACGATGACGATTCGGCTCCCGCTGACGCTGGCGATTCTCGATGGCATGCTGCTCAACACCTCGGGCGAGACCTTCATCCTTCCGCTGGCGAGCATCGTTCAGTCGATCCAGCCGGACCCTTCGAGCATGAAATCCGTCGGCGGCGCCGAACTGGTCATGGTGCGCGGCGAATACCTGCCGGTCACCACGCTCGCCAGCGTGTTTGGCTTGCCCGCGCCCGATGCTGCGATTGCCTTGCTGGTGGTCCTGGAAGACGACGGCAAGCGCGCGGCATTGCGCGTCGATGAACTGGTCGGTCAACAGCAGGTGGTCCTGAAGAGCCTGGAAGCGAACTACCGGAAGGTGAAAGGCGTGAGCGGCGCCACCATTCTGGGGGATGGGCGGGTGTCGTTCATCCTGGATGCACCCTACCTCGTCAGTCTGGCGCACGCCAATGCCCGCACCCATGAGCACACCAAGGGGGCTGCGCATGTCCGCTAGCATCCTCGGCATGGATAGCGTCCTCACCCGCACGGAGGCGGGCACCGCCAAGATGCGCGCACGCACCTCGGACATCACGCCAAAACTGCGCTCAGTCCTGTTCTTGATCGATGGCGAGCAGTCTCTGGGGGATTTGCTCAGTCGCGCGGGCAGCCTCGCCAACCTGCTCGAATCCCAGATCAAGCAACTGATCGGACTGGGCCTTGTTTCGGTGGCCGGGAGCGACGTCCCGGGGCGCGATCCCAATGAGACCACGGCCACCACGCCGGTGGCGCGCCACAAGCCAAAGCCGGCCGACATTCCACCGGTGGTGGCTGCCAAGATGCAACTGCTGCTTCGCCTGGAGGGCACCGGCAGCACCGACGTGGACCTGCTCGGCGCAGAATTGCTCGAGGCCAAGACCCTCAAGGAACTGGCCTACACCGCCAAGTCGGTGACCAACCAGTTGTCGATGTCGGTGGGCACGGAGCGCAGCCAGCAGTTCTGGCGCGACGCCAAGGAAATCCTGACCGCCTGGCGCGACATGTCCGCGCGAGATGGTTCGGAGGACGGCGCATGAAACAGGAGCCGGTCTTTCTGTATGCGCCGGAAGGCGCCAAGCTCGGCGAGCCGTTCCGGGCCTTCGAGTTTTCAGACGCCGACTTTGCGCGCCTCAAACGGCTCATTTATGACTTGGCGGGCATTTCGCTCAACGAGGGCAAGAAAGCGATGGCCTACAGCCGCCTGACCAAGCGGATCCGCGCGCTGCACGTGGCCAATTTTTCGGAGTATCTAGACCTCGTTGAACGCGACGCGGGCGAGGAAAAGGTCAAGTTCATCAACGCGCTCACGACCAACCTGACCTATTTTTTTCGCGAGCCGCACCATTTCTCAATGCTGACGGATCACCTGCTCACGTTCCCCCAGGACGAGCCGCTGACCATCTGGAGCGCGGCATGTTCCACCGGGGAAGAGCCTTACTCGATGGCGATGTCGATCATCGATGCCTATCAGTCTGATCGGCCGCCGGTGAAGATCATCGCCTCTGACCTCGATTCCGATGTGCTGGCCACCGCCGCCAAAGGCGTTTATCCGCTGGAAAAAATCGACAACATGGATCGCGATGTGCTCAAGCGCTTCTTCCTCAAAGGGTCGGGCGCGCAGATGGGGTTCGCCAAGGTGCGTCCGCAAGTGCAGAAGCTGGTCGAATTCCGGCAGATCAACCTGATCGAGGCGAATTGGAACATCGAGGGGCCGCTGGCCGCGATCTTTTGCAGGAACGTGATGATCTATTTCAACAAACAGACCCAGCGTGCCATCCTGGAGCGGTTTGCGCCCCTGCTCCAGCCCCACGGCCTGCTGTTTGCCGGGCACTCCGAAAACTTCTTCTACAACGCACGCGACATGTTCAATATCCGCGGCAAGACCGTCTACGAGCTGGCCGCATGAGCTTCGACGACGCGCCGGTCGGCGCCCCCAAGCGCTACTTCGACAAGCACTTCAAGAAGGAAGCGGCCAAGCTGCATCCGGGCGAATACTTCGCCACCGACAAGGATATGGTGCTGGTGACGGTGCTGGGGTCTTGCGTGGCGGCCTGCCTGCGCGATACCCGCACGGGCATCGGCGGCATGAATCACTTCATGCTGCCCAAGACCGAAAAGGACCCGACGAGCCCCGTTTCCATGTCCGCGCGCTACGGCACGTTTGCCATGGAAATCCTGATCAACCAGTTGATCAAGATGGGGGCGCGCCGCGAAAGCATGGAAGCCAAGGTCTTTGGGGGCGGCAATGTGCTGAAGGGTTTCACGATGAACAACATCGGCGAATCCAACGCCAGCTTCGTACTGGAGTACCTCGCCAATGAAAAGATTCCGATTCGCGCGGAGGACATGCTCGGCGTGCACCCGCGTAAAATCTATTATTTCCCGGCGACCGGCAAAGTCTTTGTCAAGAAGATCCGCGAACTGCACAACGCAACGATCGTCGAACGTGAAAGCGAATACAACCTCAAGCTGCGCGACGCGCCGATCGGCGGCGACGTCGAATTGTTCAAGTAGTTCCACGCTAGGCAAGATGGCACGCCCATGAAAATCAAAGTCCTCGTCATCGACGATTCCGCGCTGATCCGCAACATCCTCAAGGAGATCATCAACGAGCAGCCCGACATGACCGTGGTCGGCGCCGCCCCGGACCCCCTCGTGGCCCGCGAAATGATCCGCTCGCTGAACCCGGACGTGCTCACGCTGGACATCGAAATGCCCAACATGAACGGGCTCTCGTTCCTCAAGCGGCTGATGCGCGTGCGCCCAATGCCCGTGGTGATGTTGTCCTCGCACACGCAGGAGGGGTCGGACATCGCATTCCGCGCGCTGGCCATGGGCGCGGTGGATTTCGTCGGCAAACCTGTCGCCGGGCAAGGCGGTGGCGGCGATGACGACTATCCGCAGCTCATTGTCGAAAAGATCCGTGCGGCCTATGCGGCGCGCGACAAGATCGAGCCGCTCGACATCAATCGCGCAGTCGATGCCGATGAAGTGTTGCCCAACCTTTCCAACAGTGCAGTCACCCAGAGCAAGGTGATCGTCATCGGCGCGTCCACGGGCGGCGCGGAAGCATTGAAGGACATCCTTGCGGCCATGCCCGAGGATTGCCCGCCGATTCTCATTGCACAACACATGCCGGGGACGTTCACGAAGCTGTTTGCCAAGCGCCTGGACGGGCTGTGCAAGATCAGCGTGAAGGAGGCCGAGGACGAAGAGCCGGCACTTCCGGGCAATGCCTACGTCGCGCCTGGCGGGTACCATCTCCGGCTTGCACGCTATGGTGCCCGCGGCTACGGCGTGAAGCTCACGCAGGACGCGCCAGTCAACCTGCACCGGCCCTCGGTGGACGTGTTGTTCCAGTCGGCGGCCGAAAACGCCGGCGCCGACGTGGTCGGGGTGATCCTCACTGGAATGGGCAAGGACGGCGCGCAGGGCATGCTCACCATGCGCCAGAAGGGCGCGTTCACCATCGCCCAGGATGAAGCCACGTCGATCGTGTTCGGCATGCCCAAGGAAGCCATCGACATTGGCGCGGCGCAGGCGGTGGTGCCGCTGCCGCAGATTGCCCGCCGCATCATGAGTTTCCTCGCCGGGGCCGACGGCGGTGCAGGAAGCGCTGTGGGCGGGAAAATCTCCACTTGACGCCGCGCGACGTGTTTCAAATTGAGAAATCCATGGTGCGCGCAGCGGTAGGCCTCATCGCACTCCTGTTGGCTGCTTGTGCAACGGAACCGCCCAAGCAGGCAGCCCCCTCCGTTGCGACACCCCAAGTCGTGGCGAAGAAACTCGACGTCACCGCGGAACTGATCCCGGGCAGCGATTGCGGCAACCCCGGCCCGGTCCAGTTCAAGGGCACAGAGCCGTTCAAGTTTTCGCTGTGCATCTCTACCTCGCTGGAGGCGTACTGCGGCAGCACCATCAAGTTCACTCCGGAAAACGCCACCACATCCGGCCATTTCGAATTGCGCGCCATTGAGCACAACGCCAAGCTCGACGACCCGAACGCCAAGGTGCCCTTCCCCTGGGCCATCGTGACCCCGGTGCCGACGACCGACCTGGGCAGCACCGGCGGCAATGACGGCCTGGCCGCCGGCAAACGCGTGCGCTTCGCCACCTATACCGCAGCTGCCACTTCCAAGGCCACGAACGATCGTTATGTGATCCGCCTGTCGCCCGATTCAAGCCTCGGCATGCGCAAGGGCGGCACGTGCGGCAACGCGTACGAGGCGCCGGTCGCCGCAACACTCGAAATCGTCCGCGCCAAGTAATCAAACCCAGCACTGGCGCGGCTCTCCAGGCAAAATCGCCTCAAGCGGCGCGTCCGCCTTGGGTTTTACCGGCGTTCGACCCGGTCAAAATCCCGCAGCGCCACCGTCCTTGCGGTGATCACTGCCCGCGACATAGCTGCCGTCGCCTTGGCGCCAAATGAGTTGCGCGCCCCCGAATGCAAAGTTGATCGCCTCCGCCGCCGCGATTCGATGACCGCGGCGCGTGAGTTCTTCGCCCACCACTCGGCTGAGCCCTTCCTCCAGGCCGATTGAGCCGTCCGGGTTCACCACCCAGCGCGGTGCGTCACTGGCGGTTTGGGGGTTCTGGCCATAGTCGATCATGCGCGTCACCATTTGCAGGTGGCCCTGCGGTTGCATGTGGCCGCCCATGACGCCAAAGCTCATCAATGGGTCTCCACTTGCGCCGGACAGGAAGGCCGGAATGATGGTTTGGAACGGCCGTTTCATCGGCGCCACTTCGTTGGGGTGACCCTTTTCGCGAGTGAAGCAATGGCCGCGGTTCTGCAGGGAAATGCCGGTACCGGGGACCACCACGCCGGACCCGAACCCCATGAAGTTGGACTGGATGAAGCTGACCATCATGCCCTGCGCATCCGCAGCCGTGAGGTACACCGTGCCGCCGTGCTTGGGAATGCCCGGCGCCGGCGCCCCGGCGCGATTCATGTCGATCAGCTTCGCGCGGGTGGCGAGGTAATCGTCTTCAAGCAGTGCGGCCACCGGCATCGTCATGAACTTCAGGTCTGCGAGATATCTGAACACATCCGCGAAAGCGAGTTTCATGGCCTCCAACTGCAGGTGAACGCTATCGGCTGAATCGACCGCGTGCGATGAGAGGTCAAAGTGCTTCAGGATGCCCAGCGCGATCAACGCCGCGAGCCCCTGCCCGTTGGGCGGAATCTCATGCAATCGCACGTCGCGATACGCTGTGTGAATCGTTCCGACCCACTCGGCCCGATGCGCCGCAAGGTCGGCTTCCGTCATCGAGCCCCCTGTCCCGGCCGCGTGTGCCGCAATCTTTCGCGCCAGGGCTCCCCGGTAAAACGACTCGCCGCGCGTGGCCGCGATATCTTCCAGCGTTCTGGCCTGGTCTTCAAAAATCCACTTTTCACCAGCGCGCGGGGCCCGGCCCATTTTGGCGAAATCGCGCATGAAATCGGGCTGCCCGCGCAGGTTTTCCGTTTGGCGGGCCCAGCTTTCAGCAGTGATCGGCGACACATGGTGCCCATGGCGCGCGTAGGCGATCGCCGGCGCAAAGAGATTCTCGAAAGGCAGCTTGCCAAATTTTTCAGACAGCGCAACCCACTGCGAGACGGCCCCGGGCACGGTCACGCTGTCCCAGCCGCGCTCCGGAATCGTGCGAATGCCGCCGTGTTTCTTGTCGAAGTAGTCCGCGGTCCAGGCTGCCGGGGAGCGTCCCGAGGCG
Source organism: Usitatibacteraceae bacterium (assembly GCA_044228625.1). Classification (GTDB taxonomy): domain Bacteria; phylum Pseudomonadota; class Gammaproteobacteria; order Burkholderiales; family Usitatibacteraceae; genus UKL13-2. Next base: position 9,762 of record JBGAUM010000103.1, read on the forward strand.
TTCAGCCCGTGCAGTTCGCGCCCGTCCCAAATGATCGAATATCCATCCGAACCGATACCGTTGCTGGTGGGTTCGACCACCGTGAGCGCGATCGCGGTGGCCAGTGCTGCGTCGACGGCGTTGCCGCCCTGCTGCAGCATGCTGACGCCTGCCTGCACTGCGAGAGGTTGGGATGAGGCCACCACATTGCGCGCCATGACGGGCATGCGTTGCGAGGCATAGGGAAAGGTGTATTTCATGGCGCGTCCTGAACGATTCGACGGAGTCTTTGACCGGTTTTCAATCCAGCGCATACTCTAACGCCACCCTCCCCTGCGAATCCACGAACGAAAGACAACATGGCCCTCACTGCCCTCGCCTTCGATGCCTACGGCACGCTGTTCGATGTGCATTCCGTCATGACGGTGGCAGAACGATTGTTCCCCGGCCAGGGCAAGGCGCTTTCCCAGCTGTGGCGCACCAAACAGCTCGAATACACCTGGCAGCGCAGTCTCATGCGGCGGCATGCCGACTTCAATGCGGTCACCCGCGATGCATTGCGATATGCCTGTGCCGCCCTGAAATTGCCGTTTACTGCCGAAGCCCTGGAACGCCTGAACGACGCCTACCGGACCCTGTCCGTCTTTCCGGATTCGCTGGACGCGATGGCAGCCCTGCGCGGCCGGGTGAAGCTCGCCATCCTGTCCAACGGGGCGCCGGACATGCTCCATGCAGTCGTCGCGAACAGTCCGCTGAGAGGCGCGTTTGACGAGGTGCTGTCGGTGGAGGAGGTGGGCGTGTTCAAGCCCGACCCGCGGGTCTACCAACTGGCCGTGGACCGCCTCGGTGTCCCGGCCGGAAACATCGGCTTCGTCTCCAGCAATGGCTGGGATGCGGCGGGTGCGAAGGCGTTCGGGTTCACGGTGTATTGGATCAACCGCGCCGGCGCGCCGACGGAAGAACTTGGCGTGGAGCCGGATGTTGAATTGGCATCGCTGCGCGACCTGCCGGCGCGCATCGCAATAGACTGAACGGGCTTACCCGCTGACGACAGCCTGCGTGGCTTCCCACGCCTTGAGCGCCTTTTCGTACTCCCAGAGTTCTTCCTCGTAAATGTCCATCACGCAAGGAATGCAGCCCGTGCCGCAGCATTCATGCGGCTCCGGGCGCCTGGGGGGTTGGGGTTTGCTCATGGCCGGTGAGGTGTGGATCAATGCGTCGTTCACACCGACATTTTACGAAAACGCGGCGCTTGTGGATGCGCCGCGTCTCGGCCGACAGTTACTCGACAAACGCTTCTTCGCGTTTCTTGCGAATTGCCGGCAACGCGATCACGATCAGCAGGACCAGCGAAATCGCCAGCAATGACGCCGACAACGGCCGGGTAAAGAACTGGGTGGCGTCGCCGCGGCCGAGCAACATGGCGCGCCGCAGGTGTTCTTCCATCATCGGCCCCAGGATGAAGCCGAGCAGCAACGGGGCAGGCTCACATTCCAGCTTGACGAAGACATATCCGATCAAGCCGAACAGGGCCGTCATGACCACGTCGAACGGGCTGTTGGACAACGAGTAGACACCAATGCAGCAGAACACCAGGATCGCCGGGTACAACAGGCGATAAGGCACTTTCAGGAGCTTGATCCACATGCCGATCAGCGGCAGGTTCAGGATCACCAGCATCAGGTTGCCGATCCACATCGAGGCAATCATTCCCCAGAACAACTGGGGACGCTCGGCCATCACCTGCGGGCCAGGCTGGATCCCCTGAATGATCATGGCGCCGACCATCAGCGCCATCACCGGGTTGGGCGGAATGCCCAACGTGAGCAATGGAATAAATGAGGTCTGTGCGGCAGCGTTATTGGCGGCCTCCGGTGCGGCGACGCCGCGGATATCGCCTTTGCCGAACTTGGAGGAATCCTTGGCGATTTTCTTTTCCAGCGTATACGCGGAAAATGAGCCCAAGACTGCACCACCCCCCGGCAGGATGCCCAGCAAGGAGCCAAGCGCCGTGCCGCGCAGCACCGCGCCCCACGCGTCCTTCACATCCTGTTTACCGGGCCAAAGCGATGTCACCTTGCTGGTAAATACTTCGCGCGCCTCGCCTTGCTCGAGGTTCTTGATGATCTCGGCGAAACCGAACACGCCCATGGCGATGGCGACAAAGCCGATGCCGTCGGTCAACTCGGGAATACCGAACGAAAAGCGTGCCATGCCGGAATTGACGTCGGTACCGACCAGTCCGAGCAGCAGGCCGAGCAGGATCATGCCGATTGCCTTGATCACCGAGCCGTGCGCCAGCACCACGGCGGCAAT
>JBGAUM010000003.1:0-69658 GCA_044228625.1 Usitatibacteraceae bacterium
ACGTCAACGCGGGCTCCACATGAAGATACGCGTTGATGGCGGTCGCTTCAGCGGCGCGCGCCAACGCGGCCTCCGCAAGGGCAACCGCCGATGTTTCCCCACGTCGGAGCTGGTCGCGGATGGACCCGATGGATTCCGCCATGGCCCTACTCGATGACCTTGGGGACCAGAAACAAACCGTCTTCGGCCTGCGGTGCATTGGCCATATTGGCGGCGCGCGCATCGGTTTCCGTGATGAAATCCTCGCGCAAGCGTTGGGCCGTTTCCATGACAGCATCCAGCGGATGTGCCAGCGGCTCGACCCCAGTGGTATTGACGGCCTGCAACTGGTCGATCAATCCGAAGATTCCGGAAAGTTCGCGCGCAAATCGCTCGGCATCGTCCGCCTCAAGGGCAATGCGTGAGAGCCTTGCCAGGCGGCGAATGTCGTCGGGAAGGAAGGCCATGTGGTTTGGTACGGAATAGGCAGTGGCGCGCGTTGAAACTCTGGTGGCAGGCCGTGCGAAAAATCACGGTTTTGCCCTGTGCGGCGCTGCTTTTGCGCGATCGATACGGTATTATAGGCCATTTGACGCGAAACACCCTGTTTTCATAGGGAAAACAGGACGAAAAACGCGTCGAACGAGTTCGGAATTCGCGTCAGTTTTTCCCCAATTCCGGGTCAAATTTTTCGGGTCGCGCAACACACGTGAACGAAAAGCACTGCCCCACGGTCATCTCTCGATGCGCCGGAAACCGAAAGGCAACATGTTCTCGCTCTTCTCCAAGTATTTCTCCTCCGATCTCGCGATCGATCTCGGCACGGCAAACACCCTTATCTACCTGCGCGGCAAAGGCATCGTTCTCGACGAGCCGTCCGTCGTGGCCATTCGACAGGAGGCCGGCCCCAATTCGCGCAAGACCATCCAGGCGGTGGGTCTGGCTGCCAAACAGATGTTGGGCCGCACGCCGGGCAATATCACGGCCATCCGCCCAATGAAGGATGGCGTGATCGCCGACTTTCATACCACCGAGCACATGCTCAAGTTTTTCATCAAGAAAGTGCACGACGCGCGTTGGTATATGCCCAGTCCACGCATCGTCATTTGCGTGCCCTGCGGGTCCACGCAGGTGGAACGCCGCGCCATCAAGGAGTCTGCCGTCGCAGCAGGTGCCTCGCAGGTTTTTCTGATTGAAGAGCCGATGGCTGCGGCGATCGGTGCGGGACTGCCCATCGCCGAGCCGACAGGCTCCATGGTGGTGGACATCGGGGGCGGCACGACCGAAGTCGGCGTGATCTCGCTGGGAGGCATCGTGTATTCGGCCAGCGTGCGCGTGGGTGGTGACAAGTTTGACGAGGCGATCATCAATTACATTCGCCGGAACTACGGCATGCTGATCGGCGAATCCACCGCCGAAACGATCAAGAAGCAGATTGGCTCGGCCTTTCCAGGCAGCGAAGTACGTGAAATGGAAGTCAAGGGACGCAATCTTGCAGAGGGCATCCCCCGCTCGTTCACGATTTCCTCCAACGAAATCCTCGAAGCCTTGACCGACCCACTCAATTCGATTGTGTCTGCGGTGAAATCCGCGCTTGAGCAAACGCCGCCCGAACTTGGCGCTGACATTGCCGAAAAGGGCATGGTCCTGACCGGCGGTGGCGCCCTGTTGCGCGAGCTTGACCGTCTCTTGGTGGAGGAAACGGGCCTTCCGGTCATCGTCGCCGACGATCCGCTGACCTGCGTGGTTCGAGGATCCGGCCGCGCGCTGGAAGAGATGGACAAACTTGGGTCGGTGTTTACCAACGAGCTGTAATCCCCACGCCGCCGCGCGCAAGTTGAAGCGTGCGGTGTTGGAGTGTTTGTCTTGAGCGCATACCAAGAGAACTTTTTCACGCGCGGGCCCAGCCCGCTGGCGCGCGTGGTGTTCTTTGGCATCGTGTCGATCGGCGTCATGATTGCCGACCACCGATTCCAGGCATTGGGATGGGTACGTGGCGGAGTATCGGCCGTCATTTCGCCGATTGAGTCCGCCTTGTCGTGGCCAAGCCAAGTGGCGAGCCGAGCCCTGGCCTATTTCACAGACCAACAACAGCTCCTGGATGAGAATCGCGCACTGAAAGCCGAGCTCCTTGAGCTGTCTGCCTTGCGAGGGCGCGCAGAGCAACTCAAGGCTGAAAACGCGCAAATGCTGGTCATGCGCGGAGAGAAAGACCGGTTCGCCAATGAAGGCGTTGTGGCCGAAATCATTCGGGATGCGCGCAATCCGTTTGCGCGCAAGATCATCATTGACCGCGGCAGCCGCCACGGCATCACCCCTGGACTTGCCGTGATCGATGGATTCGGCGTCGTTGGCCAAGTCACCGCCACCGGCCTCATGTCCTCCGAGGTCACGCTCACCACCGAGAAGGACCACTCGGTTCCCGTGCTTGTCGTGCGCAACGGCTTGCGCGCGCTTGCCGTGGGTGCCGGGCGGACCGGAACGCTCGACGTACCCTTCATTCCCCTGGGGGCCGACGTCCAGGCGGGCGACGTGCTGGTGACCTCAGGGATTGATGGCACCTATCCGGCGGGACTGACGGTCGCCACGGTCAGCGTGGTGGACCGCAATCCCGCTTCCTCGTTTGCACGCATCGTCGCGATTCCGGTGGCCAGCGTGATGAGTCACCGCCGCGTCAAGGTGTTCACCCAGGCCGAGCTTCTCGATTATCCGAAAGCAGATGTTGCGGAATCAGAGTCCGACGCAAACAAGGCGGGCAAGTCCGGTAAACGTGCCCCTGGCAGCAAAGGCGAGGCTCGCAAATGATGCACATGGACCTTTCGCCCGCGTCGCGGGAGCCGATGCGGCCGCCGGCACCCGCCAAGTTGCTGCTGGGTTCTTTTGTCGCCGGGCTTCTGTTGAACCTGTTGCCCTGGAGTGGATGGGTCCTATTGGTCAAGCCGGACTTTGTCCTGGTGGTGCTGCTGTATTGGGCCATGCACGAGTCGCGCAACGTTGGGCAAGGATGGGCCTTTGCCCTGGGCCTGGTCATGGACGTGGCAGACAGCGTGCTATTGGGGCAGCATGCGTTGGCCTACGTCGCCGCCGTCTATCTGACCCAGCTTGTGCGCCTGCGGTTGTTCCAACTTTCCGTGCTGGAACAGGCGTTGCATGTCGGCGGCATCCTTGTGGTGGCACAAGCGATCAATGTCCTGCTCAATCTGTCCGTCGGGCGGGAATTTCCAGGTCTTCTCGTGGCACTCGCTCCGGTCATGGGAGCCGCGCTATGGCTGCCTTTGCATTTCATCGTCATTCAGCCCCGCTTGCGGCATCGGGATGCCGTGACCTTGATGAGGTAATTGCACTTGGCTGGCACCATCATCAAGAACCGCGAGGCGGAAGTCGTCGTCTTTCGCCGGCGCGCATTGCTTGCGGGCGCGTTCATTCTGGTGGCGTTCCTCGTCCTTGTGGGGCGCTTCGTTTGGCTGCAGGTCATCCGGTTCGACCACTATCACACGCAGGCGGAATCCAATCGCATTTCGCTGGTGCCAGTCGTGCCCAACCGCGGACTCATCACCGATCGCAATGGCGAAGTGCTCGCCGCCAACTATTCGGCGTTCACGCTGGAAGTAACGCCCAGCCGCGTGAAGAACCTCGAAGCTTCCCTCGACCAGCTCGACAAGGTCATCGACATCCAGCAGAAAGACCGGCGCCGCCTGAAGCGCCTGATGGAGGAATCCAAGAACTTTGAATCGCTTCCCGTCAAGAACCGGCTGACCGACGAAGAGGTGGCACGCTTTGCGGTCAATCGTTTCCGGTTCCCGGGGTTTGAAATCAAGGCGCGTCTGTTTCGCAACTATCCGCTGGGAGAGGTCGCTTCCCATGCGGTCGGTTACATAGGCCGGATCAATGATGCGGAACTGAAACGCATCGAGTCTTCCGGGCTATCGTCCAACTACAAGGGCACGGAGCACATTGGCAAACTCGGCATTGAGGGCAGCTACGAATCGGATCTGCACGGCAAGACCGGCGCCGACCAGGTGGAGGTCGATTCCGGCGGCCGGGCGATTCGTTCGTTGGCGCGCACTGCACCGACCTCCGGCAACAACCTGCAACTGACGCTCGACATCAAATTGCAGCAGGTCGTTGAGGATGCGTTCGGCGAACGGCGGGGCGCGCTGGTGGCGATCGATCCGCGCAATGGCGAGGTCCTGGCGCTGGTTTCCAAGCCCGGATTTGATCCTAATCTTTTTGTCGATGGGATCGACCCGGTGAATTGGGACTCCCTCAACAATTCGCTCGACAAGCCGCTGCTGAATCGCGCCTTGCGCGGGGCCTATCCGCCGGGCTCCACGTTGAAGCCGTTCTTGGCGCTCGCCGCACTCGAATCGGGCAAACGCACGCCCACGCAAGGCATCTCTGACCCCGGGTTCTTTTCCCTACCCGGCGTGGCACATCGTTGGAACGATGACAAGAAAGGCGGCCACGGTTTTGTGGACATGTACAAGTCCATCGTGGAGTCCTGCGACACCTACTACTATCAATTGGCGGCCGAAACCGACATCGACAGGACGGCCGATTTTCTGCGCATCCTGGGCTTTGGCAAAAAGACCGGTATCGATATCGACGGTGAAGTCGAGGGAATCCTGCCTTCACGGTCCTGGAAAGAAAGACGCTTTGCCAAGGCCAATGCGGAAGCCCGGAAATGGTACCTGGGCGACAGCATCTCTGCAGGGATCGGCCAGGGTTACAACGCCTTCACGCCGATGCAGCTCGCGCATGGCATTGCCGCGATTGCAAATGGCGGCATCGCATTCAAACCGCGCCTGCTCAGGCAGGTGACCGACGCCACCAACGGCCAGTCCAAAGCGGTAGAGCCCGTCATTGATGGAAGGCTGCCGCTCAAACCTGAGAATCTCGAGGTCATCCAACGTTCCCTGGTCGGCGTGGCGAAGGAAGGGACAAGCGCGCGAGCATTCCAGAATGCGGGGTACGTCAGTGCCGGAAAAACCGGCACCGCGCAGCTCTTTGGCCTGAAGGGCGAAAAGTATGTGGAGGGGCGCGTCCAGGAGCGTCTCCGCGACCACGCGTGGTATGTGGCCTACGCCCCCGCCGAAGCCCCGACGATCGCATTGGTCGTGTTGGTGGAAAACGGTGGTTTCGGCGCTCAGGCCGCAGCACCTCTGGCCCGCGTAGCCTTTGACTATCATCTCTTGAAGAAATTGCCGGATCCCTCCATCAAGAAAGCCACCTATGCTCCGTAACTGGACCAATTGGCTTTTCGATACCGCCACGCGTCGTCTGGACGGACCGCTGATGGTCACGCTGATGGTGATCGCCACACTGTCGATTGTCGTGATCTATTCGGCGTCTGGGGGCGGCTCCTTTGATCGCGCATTGGGTCAAGTCCGCAATTTCGGAGTCGCGCTGATCGCCTTGTGGGTGGTGGCCAATATTCCGCCGCAGCAATTGATGCGGCTGGCGATTCCGATCTATCTGATTGGCCTTGCGCTGCTCATTGCCGTCGCATTGGGGGGAGAAGTCCGCAACGGCGCAAAGCGATGGCTCAATTTGGGCTTCATCACCTTGCAGCCTTCCGAAATCATGAAGATCGGCATGCCGTTGGTGCTGGCGTGGTACTTCCACCGGCGCGAGGAGTCGTTGTCCTGGCAGGACTACGCCATTGCGATCCTGATCCTGGCAATTCCGACCGGATTGGTATTCAAGCAGCCGGACCTTGGCACGTCCATCCTGGTGTTTGCCTCGGGCTTCTTTGTGATTTTTCTCGCCGGGCTGTCGTGGAAAGTGATTGTGGGCGCAGGGGTTGCTGTCGCCGGCATTGCGCCGTTCATTTGGCCACATCTCAAGGAATACCAACGGCAGCGGGTGCTGACGTTCCTTGATCCGTCCGCCGATCCGCTCGGCGCCGGCTACCACATCACCCAATCCACCATCGCCATCGGCTCCGGCGGCGTGCTCGGCAAGGGGTGGCTGTCTGGCACGCAGACCAAGCTTGACTTCATTCCCGAACGCTCCACCGATTTCATCCTGGCCGTGTTCGGCGAGGAGTTTGGGCTCATTGGCAATTTGCTGTTGATCGTGCTGTATCTGATCGTAATCGGGCGCGGACTCATGATTGCCGTGAACGCACCCACCACATTCTCTCGATTGATTGCCGGTGCCGTGACCCTGACCTTCTTTACGTATGCCTTTGTCAACATGGGCATGGTGTCTGGCATCCTGCCAGTCGTGGGGGTGCCCTTGCCCTTGGTCAGTTATGGCGGAACTGCGGCGGTTTCGATGCTGGTCGGATTCGGGGTCCTGATGTCGGTGTCGACCCACAAACAACTGGTCTCCACATGAGTCTGATGGTTCGTACTGTCCGGGGATCGCTGGCGGTCCTGCTCTTGCTGGTGTTGGGCGCATGCGGGACGTCGCAAAAGTTGCCCGCCCCGAGGGCGTCGGGATCAGCCCCGGCAAAGACCGGCGGTTATTACCTGGATGATGGTCCTGGCGAGAACCCGCTGGCGAATCTGGAATCCATTCCCGATGCGGTCCCGCGCGATGAACCCTTGCATCGCGGCGCAAACCGGCCGTACACCGTGTTCGGCAAGACCTATGTCCCGAATGTGTCCAATGAGCCCTTCCGCCAGCAGGGTCTGGCCTCCTGGTACGGCCGAAAGTTCCATGGCAATCCAACATCGATTGGAGAGCCGTACGACATGTACGGAATGACGGCCGCACACCCGACCCTGCCGTTGCCGTCGTACGTGAGAGTGACCCATCTTGCCAATATGAGGAGCGTGGTGGTCAGGGTGAATGACCGCGGGCCATTTCACTCAGATCGCATCATTGATCTGTCCTTTACGGCGGCCGCCAAACTCGACCTGGCGCGCAAGGGCAGTGGCACGGTGGTGATTGAGCGACTGTTTCCGGGCATGCCGGTCCCGCCCATGCCGACGCCGGCGGCGGCCACCCTCCAGCCGATGCCGGTGCCGACAAACATTTCGGTGTCGCCCATCACGCCCGAGCCCATGGGGTTCTATCTGCAACTCGGCGCGTTTTCCGCGCGCGATAACGCAGAAAATTTCCGGATACGCATGACCCGTGAACTCGACTGGAACAAAGAGCCGATTCAATTGGTCCATGTCGAACCCTGGTATCGGGTGCGGATGGGGCCTTACGCCACACGCGCCGAAGCCGAAGCCATCGCTGCCGAAGTCAAACGTTCGCACGATTTCTCTCCCGCCATTCTGAAACAGTAGTCCACTTACAGGTCATACATGAAACTTGCTGCAGGTCTTGTTGCTTCAATCCTTTTCGTCAACCCTCTTTCTGTGGTCGCCCAACCGGCAAAGGTGTCCTTTGCGGAAATCCCGGCCCCGCCAATCGCGGCGCGTTCGTACGTGCTCTTTGATGCTTCGAGTGGGCAAACACTGTCCAGCCTGGGGGCAGCCGATCGTTTTGAGCCGGCCTCGCTGACCAAGCTCATGACAGCGTACCTGGTGTTCAAGGCGCTCAAGGAAAAGAAGCTCACTCTCGACAAGACCGTCGTGGTCTCGGAACGTGCCTGGAAGGCAGAAGGCTCTCGAATGTTCATCGACCCGAAACAGGCGCCGACGGTTGAGAACTTGATTCGCGGCATGATCATCCAAAGTGGCAATGACGCGTCCATTGCACTGGCGGAGGCCGTTGCGGGCGGCGAGGATGTGTTCGCCATGGCGATGAACAAGGAGGCCGCGGCCCTCGGGCTCAAGAATACAAAATTCATGAATGCGACCGGCCTGCCGCATCCGGAGCATTACTCAACGGGGGATGACCTCGCGCAACTGGCCAACGCACTCATCCGCGATTTCCCCAATGAAATGGCGTATTACCGGGAGAAGGAATTCACCTGGAACAAGATCACGCAACCGAACCGCAATCGCTTGTTGTGGCTCGATCCTACCGTGGACGGATTGAAAACCGGCCATACGGAAGCGGCCGGCTATTGCCTGATCGCGACCGCCAAGCGCGGGGATGCAGACAAGGCCCGTCGATTGATCTCAGTGGTACTGGGTACCAATTCAGACGTGGCACGCATGCAGGAAAGCCAAAAGCTTCTCAACTACGGTTACCAATTCTTCGATGCCCAACGCCTATACAAAAAGAATGACCCGGTTGCGACACTGGAAATCTATAAGGGCTCCCAAGGTACGGTAAAGCTTGGATTCGAGCGTGACATGTGGCTGACCCTTCCCAAGGACAAGTTCGCAAACCTGAAGGCCACGTTGGCCACCCAGCAGCCGATGATGGCCCCGCTCTTGAAGGGGCAAAAAGCGGGCGTCATGAAATTGACGCAAAATGACAAGCTGATCGCGGAGCTTCCAGTGGTCGCGCTAGAGGATGTGCCGCTTGCGGGTGTTTTGGGTCGAGGGTGGGATGCCATCCGCCTCCTTTTGAAGTAACCCTGCCAACATCGACGGGCCCCGCCAATTTTTGACTGACATTCCGCCGTTGAATTGGAATCCGACATGAGCGCCCAAGACTATTGCCTGCCGACCGTTTTCTTGAATGGTCAATTCCTGCCCATCGAAGAAGCGAAGATTTCCCCGCTTGATCGAGGATTCATTTTTGGAGACGGGGTCTATGAGGTCATTCCGTACTACGCGGGCCGCGGGCTGCGCGCGGTCGAGCATCTGAAGAGGTTGCAGCGCAGTCTCGACGAACTCGAAATCGCCAACCCGTATTCGCTCGAGAAGTGGCAGGACATCATCTCCACATTGATCGAGAAAAACGGCGGGGGCAATGTGGGCGTGTACATTCAGGTCACGCGCGGAGTGGCCAAGCGCGACTTTCCGCCGCCGCCGGGGCTCACCCAAACCGTGTTCCTCATGGTGAACCCGTTGCCCACGCCCAAGGCGAAGACGTACGAAAAAGGCATGTCCTGCGTGTCGCTCGATGACAACCGTTGGCTGAGATGCCATATCAAGGCCACGGCGTTGCTGGGCGCGGTGCTGTTGAAGCATGAAGGCAACAAGCTTGGCGGAGACGAAGTGGTCATGTTTCGCGATGGGTACCTCACCGAATCCTCGGCGTCCAACATTGCAGCAGTGAAGAATGGTGTGATCCTGTGTCCGCCCATGGACAACCTGATCTTGGGCGGGATCACCTATGAGCTGATGATGGAACTGGCCCGCAAGAACGGCATGCCGCTGGAGGTGCGCCGGGTGCATCGCCGCGAAGTCCGCGCCGCCGATGAACTCTGGATCATGTCCTCCACCAAGGAAGTCGCACCGATTGTCATGCTCGACGGCAAACCCATCGGCACCGGGGTGCCTGGCCCGGTGTTCAAGAAAATGCGCGCGCTGTTCAATGACTACAAGGCGAACCTGCCGGCGGTCTCGCACTTGAAAGCCGCCGAATAGGCTCCCAAAATCCCTGCATGTCCGACCCCAACCCTAACCCCGCTACCGCTGCGCGCGCCACCCTGCTGGAATTCCCCACGGACTTCCCCGTCAAGGTGATGGGCGCGCGCCACGACGATTTCGCGCAAGCCATGCTCAGCGTCGTGATGAAGCACGCGCCTGATTTCGACGCCGCCACACTGGAAATGCGGCCCTCGAGGAACGGCAACTATCTGTCCGTCACCGCCACCATCCGCGCGACCTCGCAGCAGCAGCTCGACGACCTTTACGGCGAACTCACCGCCCATCCGATGGTGAAGGTGGCGCTGTAGGTGCATGTGTCAAACGTGTCGCCCTCGGACAGCAACCTCCAGCAATTGAGCGCCTCCTCGGCCCTTTCTGTCCTGGATGCCGCGCCAGTGCTGGAGTTTGAACCTTTGATCCGGCGCATGGGCCTCGTCGAGTACGAGCCTACGTGGAGTGCGATGCGCGAAGCCAATCGCACGCGCACTTCGGAAACGCCGGATGAATTCTGGCTGCTGGCGCACCCCCCCGTGTTCACGCTGGGTCTCGCAGGCAAGCCGGAGCATGTGATCGCGCCGGGCGAGATCCCGGTCGTGAGGATCGATCGCGGCGGACAGGTGACCTACCACGGGCCGGGCCAGGCGGTGGTGTATTTGATGCTCGATGTGCGGCGGCTGGGATACGGCGTGAAAGAATTGGTGCGGCGGATTGAGGCGGCGGTGATCGCGCTTCTGGCCGATTACGCCATCGATGGATTCCGCCGGGAAGGTATGCCGGGGGTGTACGTCGAGCGCCACGGGCGCGACGCCAAGATTGCGGCGATCGGATTGAGGATTGCGAACCACGCGACCTATCACGGCGTCTCCCTTAATGTGGACATGGATCTCGCGCCCTTTTCGTGCATCAACCCTTGTGGTTACGAGGGCTTGGCCGTCACCCAGCTCAAGGATTTCGGCGTCGGCGATAATTGCAACCAAGCGGGCGAGAAACTCGTCACGCACCTAGTTGAATCGATCTACGGAACCAAAGCAAATGGCTGACGCCGGCATTAAACAGAAATCGGAAGCGAAAACCGCGCGCATCCCCATCAAGGTGGTGGTGCAAGAGGCCTCCGAGCGGTTGAAAAAACCCGAGTGGATTCGCGTGAAGGCAGGCTCTGCGTCCTCGCGCTTCTACGAAATCAAGCAAATCCTGCGCGACGCCAAGTTGCACACCGTGTGCGAGGAAGCGTCCTGCCCCAACATCGGCGAGTGCTTCGGCAAGGGCACGGCCACGTTCATGATCATGGGCGACCTCTGCACCCGCCGCTGCCCGTTCTGCGACGTGGGACATGGCCGCCCGCTGCCGCTGGACCCCGATGAACCGAAGCACCTGGCCGAAACCATCGCCGCGCTGAAATTGAAGTACGTGGTCATTACCAGCGTGGACCGCGATGACCTGCGCGATGGCGGGGCACAACATTTCGTGGACTGCATTCGCGAGACGCGTGCACGATCCCCCGAGACGAAAATCGAAATCCTCACGCCAGATTTTCGCGGCCGGCTCGACCGCGCACTCGCCATCCTGAACGCCGCGCCACCGGACGTGATGAACCACAACCTGGAAACCGTGCCGCGCCTCTACAAGGAAGCGCGCCCTGGCTCGGACTACGCGCATTCGCTCAAGCTCCTGAAGGACTTCAAAGCCACGCACCCCCACGTGCCGACCAAGAGCGGCTTGATGGTGGGGCTGGGTGAAACCAATGAGGAAATCCTTCAGACGATGCGCGACCTGCGCGATCACGACGTGGAAATGCTCACCATCGGCCAATACCTGCAACCCTCCGGCCATCACCTGGCCGTGAAGCGCTATGTGACCCCCGCTGAATTCGAAATGTTTGCCGTTGAAGCTGAAGCGATGGGGTTTCATCATGCGGCTTCGGCGCCGATGGTGAGGTCGAGTTATCACGCGGATCAGCAGGCCATGGGGGTCAGCCGGGGAATTCACACCGCAAGCGGCATGCCCGAATGAAGGCGTTTCGATGCAGCGAAACGCGCGCGCTGCAAGCGGGGGTGGCGTGAACCTGATCGATCGCTGGCGCCGGATGGAGCGGCGTGAGTCGATTGGTTATTGGATCGGTATGACCGGCGTTCTATTGCTGGTCGCTTGGTTCGAGTTGGATGGTTTCGGGCTTGCTTTGATTGACTTCGGACTCGGGTTTTCGACAGACTGGATCATTGTGGTCTTCAGCATTGGCCTGATCGCCATCGGTGCTTGGATTTCGCCTCCACCACACTGGCGTTGGGGCAAAGTTCCCGTTGCCACCAAAGACCCGTCGCATGAACGTTCAGTAGAAGCGTTGCATTTGCCCAAAAAACAAATATTGCAGGTCCCGCAGCGCAACAAATAGGCTAATACGCTGGCTTTGACGCCAGCGCCGCCTGCGTCACCAACCGCGCCATCTGCGAATTACTCCTCGCCAGCGACGTGAGCAATGCGCGATGAATCGCGTGCTGGAACTTGATTTCGGCACCGCCCTGTCCACCGTAAAGCGTCATGAACACGTCGGCAGGAAACTCCAGCAACAGGGAATCCTCGCGTGTCCGCGCGTGCGCGCCGTGCGTGGGTTTTTCGGCAAGCAGGCTCAAATAGCCGGCCAGCGTGCCGGGCGGCAATACCGCGATACGGCGCTCGCGCGGGTCGATGCTGCGCGTGGCCTCCACCGCGCCGCGCACCACCAGATAGCACGCCCTGGCCGGATGCCCGGCGGCGAAAAGCCAGGTGCCGCGCGGGACTTCGAGTGCCGTGGTGCCGACGGTGACGGCATCGATGTCGTTTGGTGTGAATCCCTGGAAGAACGGCAGCAGCCTCAAGAATTCGCGATACGCAAAACCTGCGCGCTTCACGCGCGGGATCGCGCCCAGCGGATCCTCCGGCGGCGGCGCCTCCTTGGCGACGCGGTCCTCCGGTGTGGCTTGCTTCGCCAGATCGGCGTTCAGCGCCGACAGCCGTTCGACGAGTGTCCGGGTGATGTTGCGCTGAATCCGCATCGCGGCCGGATGACGGCCCAGTACCAGCGCCCGGAACGCATCGCCCGGCAGGAGCCATCCGTCAACGTTCTCGACCGCGTACACGCTGGCATTGCAGGTTCCCGTCTCGAACAACGCGGATTCGCCGAACGCGCTGCCCGGGTCGAGCGTGGCCACGACGCGTTCACCTCCGGCGGGCAGGCGCACGCGCACCTCCGCGCGGCCGGTGTGCAACAGCCACGCACCGCGCGCCAATTCGTTCTGCCGCGCGATGCGGCTGCCCTTCACGAACGCCACCGGCTCGGCTAGCGGCAGGAGGGCGGCGGCCGCCGCGCCCTCGAGACCGGCGAAGAGTGAGTTGGCGTGAAAGTCGGTCACGGGATTGCGCGGGTTGTTCCGGTGCGTGAGAATGAGGTGAGTGTACAAGAGACGAAAGCAAATCGTTGATGAGCACGATCGAATCTGGGGACGCACGCTGCACAACAACCTGGCAATGCGCGGGATGCGGATTGCATTTCGTCGGCGGCGCGGTTGGACAGGGTCCTTCACGGGTTTCCAAATGCAGGATTTGCGGTGCGATGCTGCAACCACGCACCCCATCCGCCGACCCGAGACATGATCTGAAAAAAGCAGTGGCGGAGTTTTTTGCTTTCACTTTCGGCTTGAATCGACCTGTAATAAGTGCCGTTGTGATCGCCTGTGGCATGCTCGCCGTCCTGTTGCTACTCGGTGCGTTGATTCGATAAGCCATGTGCCGCGCCCTCCTCTACTTAGGCCAACCCGTCCTGCTCGACACGCTGTTGTTCCAGCCCGATTCGGCGTTGATCAAACAGAGTTACATGCCGAAGATGTTGCACATGTTGAACCTGGCGGGTTTCGGGTTGCGTGCCTGGGACGGCGGTTCGCACGCGCCAGACCAACCGTTCACCTACGGTTCCCCCTCGCTGCCGATCTTCGATCGCAACCTGAAGAACCTCGCCGAGAAGGTGAGAGCTTCTGCCGTGTTGGCGCATGTGCGTGGCGTGGCGTACAGCACAACCGTCGATATTTCGCTGCAAAACGTGCATCCGTTCCAATTCCCTGGCGTGCCGCTGGCGATGGCGCACAACGGCGACTTGAACCGCATGGCAGAAATGAAACGCCATCTGGCGGCACATGTGCGACCGGAATTCCTGAAGGAGATCAAGGGCACCACGGACAGCGAGTGGATCTACGCGCTGATCGTCTCGAACCTGCCTGACCCATTCCGCAAACCCACGCGTGACGAATTACTCTCGGCGATTCCCAAGGCGCTCGACACGATTCGGGACGTGCGCAAGGAACTGGGCATCGCGCTATCCTCCTCGGTGAACCTGTTCATGACCGACGGCACGCAACTCGGCGCCGTGCGCTACTGCTTCGACTTTGGCTGCTACAACACCGAGCATCCTTCGAAGGTCCATGAGGCAAACCTGAGTTTCCTTTCGCTCTGGTACACGCTGGGCCGCGACTATGGCCTCAACGATGAGTCCGGCGACGAGGATGGCCCCGAGTGGCGCATGGTCGGCGGCGCCGAACATGCCAATTCGATCATCGTGGCATCAGAACCGCTCACTCGAGATACCTCCACCTGGGTGGAAGTGCCGGAGTATTCGATGCTGCATGCGCAGATCGTCGACGGGCGGCCGCGAGTCACCATTCAGTATCTGGATTGAAACTCAAGGACTGGTGCGGCAAACCGTCTGTTTTCGCACCAGAAGCCGCGCCAATGCTTGAGTTTGCCTCTTGCATGCGTGGCTCTTAAGATGTTGTGAACGCCGTGTGCGGCCGGGTTGTCGAACCCGCTCCGTACGCGGCATTCGATTTTCCACAAGGAGGAATCTCAATGGCCAAGATCAACGTCAACGGCAAGTCGCTGGACTTGAAAGCCGACCCCGGCACCCCGCTCCTGTGGGTGCTGCGCGAGCAGCTCGGGTTGACCGGTACCAAGTACGGCTGCGGCATTGCGCAATGCGGCGCGTGCACGGTGCTGATCGACGGTGCTCCGGTGCGAAGCTGCGCCCTGCCGGCTGAGGCGCTCAAGCCCAACCAGAAGGTCGTGACGATTGAGGGGTTGTCCGCAAAGGGAGACCATCCGGTGCAAAAAGCCTGGCAACAACTCGACGTGCCGCAATGCGGCTTCTGCCAGAGCGGCATGATCATGGCCGCCACCGCGCTGTTGAAGGCCAAGCCGAACCCGACCGACAAGGACATCGACGAGGCGATGACAAACATCTGCCGCTGCGGCACCTACAACCGCGTCCGTGCCGCAATCCACGCCGTGGCCAAGGGCAATGTGGCCAAGGTGACCGAGGCTGCGGGCATTGTTCATGTGGCTGGTGCTGCCAGCGAAGGGAGCGCGTCATGAAGACCCTCCAACTTTCGCGCCGTGAGTTCCTCAAGGCCACCTCCTCGGTGGCGGCCGGCAGCTTCGTGCTGGGTTTCCATGTGCCCTTCGCTTCGGCGCAGGCCGCCGCGGCAAGCCCGGAAATCAATGCGTGGATCGTGGTCAAGCCCGATGACACGGTGGTGGTGCGCATTGCGCGCTCCGAGATGGGGCAGGGCACCTTGACGGGCCTCGCGCAAATGGCGGCCGAAGAACTCGAATGCGATTGGACCAAGGTCACCACCGAATATCCGACGCCGGGACAGAGTGTGGCCAGGAAGCGGCCGTGGGGCAGCTTTGGCACGGGCGGCAGCCGCGGCATCCGTGAATCGAATGAATACGTGAGAAAGGGCGGAGCCCAGGCCCGCATGATGCTGGTCGAAGCCGCTGCCAGCGAGTGGAAGGTACCTGCTGCGGAGTGCGTCATCGCCAAAGGCGTCATCACACACGCAGGGTCGAAAAAGTCCACGAGCATCGGCAAGGTTGCCGCTGCTGCCGCCAAGCTCACGCCGCCGGATCTCAAGGACGTGAAGCTCAAGGATCCCAAGGACTGGAAACTGATCGGTGCGCGCATGGCCAGGCTCGATACCGTGGACAAGACCACCGGCAAACAGGTGTTCGGCATGGACTTGAAGCTGCCCAACATGCTGGTGGCGTCGATGCGCGATTGCCCGGTGTTCGGCGGCAAGGTGAAGAGCTACGACGAAGCAGCCGCGATGAAACGCCCAGGAGTCAAAAAGGTGGTGAAGGTGGGCGAGAGTGGCGTGGCCGTGATCGCGGATACCTGGTGGCGCGCGAATTCGGCCTTGAACGCGCTCAATATCCAGTGGGACGAGGGGCCGAACGCCAATGCGTCTAGCGAGGCGTTCGCGGCCACACTGAAGGAGGCGTTGGACGCCAAGGATGCGGCCGTCGGCAACAAGATCGGCGATGCGCCTGCGGTGATCGCCGCGAGCGAGCGCAAGATCGAAGCGGTGTACGCCTATCCGCACCAGAACCACGCGTGCATGGAAACCATGAACGCCACCATCCTGTACACGCCGGACAAGTGTGAGGGCTGGGTGCCGACGCAAAATGGCGAGGCCGCATTGGCTGCGATGGCGGAAGCTTCGGGGCTACCCAACACCAAATGCGAAGTCCACAAGATGCACCTGGGCGGCGGCTTCGGACGGCGCGGCGGTACGGACTACGTGCACAAGGCGGTCGCCATCGCCAAGCAGATGCCGGGCGTGCCGATCAAGATGATCTGGTCGCGCGAGGAAGACATGGCCATGGGCCGCTTCCACCCGGTGACGCAATGCAAGTTGACGGCGGGTCTGGACAAGGACGGCAACATCACCGGGCTCACCATGCGCATTGCCGGCCAGTCGATCCTGGCCACCGTGGCGCCGCAAAACATTCGCGACGGCAAGGATCCGGTGGTGTTCCAGGGCCTCAATCCCTCGGGGCCGGAAACGACGCTGGGCTATGCATTCCCGGCGTTGCTCATCGATCACGCCATGCGCAACCCGCATGTGCCTGCCGGTTTTTGGCGCGGCGTGAATTTGAACCAGAACGCGATCTACCTCGAATGCTTCATCGATGAAATCGCGCACGCCACCAAACAGGACCCGCTTGCGCTGCGGAGGAAACTCCTTGCCAACGCACCGAAGTACTTGAACGTGTTGAACACCGTGGCCGACAAGGCGGGTTACGACAAGCCTGCACCGAAGGGTGTTTTCCGGGGCTTGGCGCTGACGCACGGCTTTGGCAGCTATGTTGCGGCATGCGCGGAGGTGTCGGTGTCGGATGCGGGCGAACTCAAGATCCACCGAATCGTTGCCGCCACCGATTGCGGATACGCGGTCAACCCGCAGCAGATCGAGGCGCAGGTCGAAGGTTCGTTCGTCTATGGTCTGGGCGCGGCGCTGCATCAAGCCTGCACGGTCAAAAACGGCCGCATCGAGCAATCCAATTTCCACGATTACCCGGCCTTCAAAATGAGCGAAATGCCCAAGGTGGAGACGCACATCGTCGCATCGGGCGGCTTCTGGGGCGGCGTGGGTGAGCCGACCATCGCGGTGGCGGCACCGGCGGTGCTGAA
This sequence comes from Usitatibacteraceae bacterium, assembly GCA_044228625.1. GTDB lineage: Bacteria > Pseudomonadota > Gammaproteobacteria > Burkholderiales > Usitatibacteraceae > UKL13-2. The sequence goes on from JBGAUM010000003.1 coordinate 16,864, forward strand.
TGCGATTTTCGCTGCGACGGGGAAGCGGATTCGGGATTTGCCGTTGAAGAACCAGAGTTTGAAGCGGGCTTAGAGGAGGCTTTTCCGCGACTCCTTTTGAGTTGTCGCCCCGGCGATGGCGGGGGCGACTGCTTGAGATGAGTCGCTTAAGTCATGCGCCCCACAATTTTTCTCCTGCTGATTGGTTTATCAGCTTCGGCGCTTGCCAACGGCGACCCCGCCCGAGGCCGCGCCCTCGTGGCTGATCGCCAAAAAGGCCTCTGCCTCCTTTGTCACACCGCCCCCATCCCGGAAATCCGCCAGCAAGGCGATCTCGCACCGTCATTGGCTGGCGTTGGCACACGATTGACCGAAGCCCAACTCCGCGAACGCCTCATCGACAACCGCCGCATCAATCCGGATTCCATCATGCCCGCGTACGGCAAGACCGACGGTCTGAACCGCGTGGGCGCGCAGTGGAAGGACAAGCCGATCTTCACCCCGCAGGAGATCGACGATGTGGTCGCGTACCTGGGGACGCTCAAATGAACCGCCGCCGCGCCGCACTCACCATCGCGCTGACCCCCGCCGCATGGGCCCTGCGTCCTGCGCGGGCGGACGAGGCCCATTTCGACAAGGCCATCCGCGCCTTCCTGTCCGACGCCAAGCCGGTGGACGCGCGCATCACGCTGAAGATCGAACCGCTCATCGACAACGGCAACAGCGTGCCGGTCACGGTGGCGGTGGATTTTCCGATGGATGCGGTGCGGCATGTTCGAGAGATCGCGTTGCTCAACGAAAAAAATCCGCAACCGGACGTCGCTGTTTTCAGGCTCACGCCGGAGATGGGCCGCGCGGAAATTTCCACGCGCATTCGTCTTGCGGGTACGCAGCGCGTCGCGGCACTCGCGCGCACCAGCGACGGTCAATGCTTCATGAAAACGCTGGAAGTCATCGTCACCACCGCTGCTTGCGCGGAGATGGATTGATGGCCGCGGCGCTCGTTTCGCTCCCCAGCACCATCCGCCGTGGCGACATCATCACCGTGCGCGCCCTCATCCAGCACCCGATGGAAACCGGCTACCGGCGCGACTCGTCCGGCGCGTTGCTCGAGCGCGATCTCATTCGCCGTTTCGTGTGCACGCGCATCGAAGAAACGACGCGCAAACCAATTTTCACCGCAGAACTTCATGCGGCCATCGCCGCCAACCCGCTGATCGCATTCCCCCTTCGCATCGACCGCGACTGCACCCTCGAATTCGAATGGACCGGGGACAACGGCTTCACTCATCGTGAAACCCGCGCAGTCAAACTCTCAACATGAGCGAAAGCGTACGCCACCACTCGAACATCGCCCGCTTCCTGAAAGAGGGCCGCCTGCGCGGGCAGGCGGGGGGATTTGCAGCGTTGCTCCTTGCGATGACCACCATCGCAGCGCCCGCCCAACCCCAGGGCCCCCGCAAATCCGGCACCGATTATCTCTCTCCCGCCACCCGCGCCCTCCAATCCGACGACGCCGAAAACCCCGCCATGCTCTGGGTAAAAACCGGCGAAGCCTTGTTCAACACGAAGGCCGGCACCACCAACAAATCCTGCGCCGATTGCCACTCCGTAAAAGAGCGTTCACTCAAGGGCGTTGCCGCCGGTTATCCGCGCTTCGACAACGAAGTCAAACGCCCCATCAATCTCGCCACCCGCATCAACGTCTGCCGCACCCAACACCAACGCGCCAGTGCTTTCACGCAGGAAACCAACGATCTCGTAAGCCTCGAAACGTACGTCGCTCACCAATCACGCGGTCAACCCATCGCGCCCTGGCGTGATCCTCGCATGTCGCAATCCTTCATCAACGGCGAGAAGCGCTTCAAGACGCGCATCGGCCAGCTCGACCTCTCGTGTGCCGAATGCCACGACAAGCAATCGGGCAAGCACCTGGCCGGCAACATCATCCCGCAGGCGCACCCCACGGCGTATCCGTTGTACCGCCTCGAATGGCAGTCGGTTGGATCGCTTTCCCGCCGCATCCGTAATTGCATGAGCGGCGTGCGCGCGGAGCCCTTTGCCTACGATTCGGCCGAGATCATCGAACTCGAAACTTATTTGATGTCGCGTGCGGCGGGGATGATGGTCGAAACGCCGGGGGTGCGGCCCTGACGCGCGTCTTTCGCTGCACGCGTCTCATTGCACTCGTTTATACGCACTGTATCCCCCGCCGGGCGACAGCTCGGGCTTCAACACCAGTACGCCGTGTGCAGGGACATTGAGATTCAGCAAGCCCGCCGCGATCTGCACCTTGGTGCCGGACAACGCATCCACCAGCATCCACACGTTCATCAGCTTGCTGTTGCCGAGCATCACGGTTTCCGCGACGGGCGCGTCGCCCGGGTTGACGATCACCACCACGGTGTCGCGCGCGCGGTCGGTATAGCGCTCGAAGGCAAGGAGTTTTTGCGCGGTCACCGGCCGGTAATCGCCGATGCGCAAGGCGCGGTGGTCCTTGCGCAGCCCAATCAACTTGCGAGTCCATTGCAAGGTCGGATTGTCCTCGCGCACCCAGTCCCAACGCATCGGTGCGCGCATCTCGGGATCGTCCCCTCCGGTCATGCCGACTTCGCTGCCGTAGTACACATTCGGCGCGCCGGGCAGGGTGAACTGCAGCACTTGTGCCAAGCGGCGGCGCGCCTCGACGGGCAGCGAGGTGGCGATGCGCGCGGTGTCGTGATTGTCGAGCATCAGCCAGCTCTTGAGCATGTGGTCCATGGGCGATTCGGCCATCATGCGATCGATCATGCGTTGCGCGAGGGTCACCTCCATCGTGCCGCCCGCCAGTTTGAGCAGGATCTCGCGTAGCGTGAAGTTCATCACGCCATCGACTGAAGGAAACCACTCCTTCGGATAGTTGGCGATTTCGCCGACCACCAGCGAGCCCTTCTTCTGGGCATGCGCCGCACGCGTGAGGGCATCCAGCCACTGGAACCCGATGTCCACCGCCACGTCGAGCCGCCAGCCGTCCACGCCCTCGCGCAGGTAACTTCTCACCACCGAGTCCGGCGCACCGTACACGTGCGCACGCACCCTGGGATTCTCCAGGTTCAGTTCCGGCAGGTTTTCCGCCAGCCACCACACTCGCGCGCCGCTTTGGTATTGTGGGCCGAAGTAAAACCAGTCGCGCTTCGCGCTGGCCGGGTTGCCCATCGCCTCCTTGAAGACCGGCGCGTTGCGGCCCATGTGGTTGAACACGCCGTCGAGCACCAGTTTCATGCCGCGCCGGTGCACGTCGGCCGCCAGCGCCTTCACGTCCGCGCGGGTGCCGAACTCGGGCGACACCGCGTGGTAATCGAACGCGTCGTACTTGTGGTTGGTGTAGGCGAGGTGGATCGGGTTCAGGTACAGGACATCCGCGCCCAGCGCCTGCACATGGTCCAGCTTCGTCCGGAGGCTGGCCAGATCGCCGCCCCAGAACTCGATCTCGTGGCTCCAGAGTCTTTCGCTGTCCAAGTACGTGCCACGCTTTGGCGTCTCGCTCCAGCCGCGCAACACCTTTGGCGCGGGATAGAGCGAACGCTTGGCGGTCAGATCCGCGCCCGGCGCGAAGCGGTCCACCAGTACTTGATAAACGATCGCCCCATTGCGCCAATCCTTTTCCCGCGCCGCGAAGGCGCCCGCCAGCTTCATGTCGTGTGGATTGCCCGCTGCGGAATTTGCGTGCGTGGCAAACCCGGGCGGTTGGGCAGCCCCGGCGGGCGCGATGGCGATCGCGAGGGCGACCGCAAGGGCGATCGTGAGGACGGCGAGGGCGGTGCGGATCGGGCGCATGGTCAATCCATCGGCGGGTAGTGCGCCGCAGTCTGCCACGGCCACGCGCGGCAGGGCTTGACCGCGTGCAAGATCAGCCCTGCGGCCGCCAGCGGCGCAGCAGCAGCGCGTTGCCCACCACGCTCACGCTGGAGAGCGCCATCGCCGCGCCCGCGATGACTGGATTGAGCAAGCCGAGCGCCGCGGCCGGAATGCCCACCACGTTGTAGACGAAGGCCCAGAACAGGTTCTGCCGGATTTTCGCCACCGTGGCGCGCGAAATATCGATCGCATCTGCCACGCGCCGCGGATCGCTTTTCATCAGGGTGACCCCTGCCGCTTCCATCGCCACGTCGGTGCCTGAAGACATTGCGATGCCCACATCGGCGGCTGCGAGCGCGGGCGCATCGTTGATGCCGTCGCCCACCATGGCCACGGCGCCAAAGCGCTTGCGCAGGGTGCCGATGAGGGCGGCCTTGCCCTCCGGCAGCACCGGTGCTTCGACCTGGTCGATGCCCAGCGCGCGCGCCACGCGAACGGCGGCGGCGCGGCTGTCGCCGCTGATCAATGCGGGTGTGACGCCCATCGATTTCAATCGGCTGACCGCGGCGGCCGCTTCGGGCCGCAGCGTGTCGCCAAACGACAGCGCGCCCATCACCTTGCGAGCATCCCTGTCCATCACCCACGACAGCGTGTGACCGTCGTGTTCCGTGGAGGTGGCCTGCGCAATCGACGGCATGGGGATGCCGCACGCCTCCGCCATGGCCGCGTTGCCGATGGCGATTTGGCGTGGGCCGGAGGGTGTGTCCACGGTGGCTTCCACCCCACGTCCGGGCAGGGATCGCAACTCGCGCCGCGGGAGCGTCTCCCCGCCCCTGCCGGCCAACACGGCCTTGGCCAGCGGATGCTCGCTACCCGCCTGCACGGCGCGGACCAGCGCCATCATCGATTCCACGTCGCCGTCGAACGCTTCCGCATGGACCAATCGCGGTTGACCCTGCGTGAGCGTGCCGGTCTTGTCGAAGGCCACCGCACTGAGCCGGTGCGCGGTTTCCAGGGCCATGACGTCCTTGATGAGGATTCCGTGGCGCGCGGCCACGCCCGTGCCGGCCATGATCGCCGCTGGCGTGGCCAAGCCGAGTGCACAGGGACAGGCGATCACCAGCACCGCAACGGCATGCAGGGTGGCTGCGGTCCAGTCGCCCCGGGACCATCCCCAGCCGAGCAGGGTGACAAGCGCGATGCCCAGCACGACGGGCACGAACACCGCGCTCACTTGGTCGACCATGCGCTGGATGGGTGCCTTGTCCGCTTGCGCGCTTTCCACCAGGCGCGCGATGCGCTGCAGCGTGCTCTCGGCGCCGATGGCGCGCACCGTCACGCGGAGCTCGCCTTCGCCGTTGATCGTGCCGCCGATCACGCGGTCGCCCACGACCTTCGCCACGGGCAGCGATTCACCGGTGATGAGGCTTTCATCGACGTGGCTCGATCCGGCCGCCACCGTGCCATCGGCGGCGATGGACTCGCCGGGTGCGACGATAAGGCAGTCGCCGGCTTGCAAATCGGACAGCGGCACGCGGCGTGCCGATCCGTCGCGCTCGATGGCGGCGTCCGCCGGTGCCAGCGCAGCCAATGCGCGAATCGCAGCCGTGGTCTCGAATTTGGCTCGCGCCTCCAGCCACTTGCCGAACAGCACCAGCGTGATCACCGCGGCCGAAGATTCGAAATACAGATGCGCCACGCTGCCGTCGCGCCACCAAAGGTAGAGACTCAATCCGTACGCGGCACTGGTCCCCAGGGCCACAAGCAAGTCCATATTGCCGGCGCCGGCGCGCAACGCATGCCAGCCCGCCCGATAAAACCGTGCCCCAAGGATGAATTGCACGGGCGTCGCCAAAAGCCATTGCAGCCAGGGCGGCAGCATGCAGTGAACGCCGAACGGCAATGCCGCCATGGGAACGATCAAGGGCACGGACAGGACTGCTGCAATCACCCATGGCCATTGGGACGCCGTTCTTGAAACTGCTGCAGGTTGCGCCGCTCCAGCCTCGATGGGGGGGCCTGCTTCAAATCCGGCGCGTTCGATGGCGTCCACCACCTCGCGCACATTGGCGACGGCCGCGAACCGGACCGTTGCACGTTCCGTAGCCAGATTGACGTTGGCATCCACCACGCCAGGCACGGTGGCAATCGCCTTTTCAACGCGCGACACGCAAGACGCACACGTCATGCCAATGACGGGAATCTTTAGCGTGGAACTCACGGAGTTTCCAATTTCACGCCGTCACTCACGGCACGCAACCGACTAGCCGACGGTGGCAGGATGAAAGCCCGCTGCCTCAATCGCGGCAATCAGCGCGGGGGTCTGGGCTGCACTTTGAATGCTGACCCGGTGGGCCGGCAAGTCCGCAGAAATGGTGGCCGTCGCGTCCAGTTTCTTGACGACGCGCTCAATCCCGGCCAAGCAGCCACCGCAGGTCATGTCTGGGATGTGAAGGGTCAACATGGATTGCTCCAAATTTAGAGTTGGGGGAGGATCAAACCTACATGATGCCGAATTCGACGCTATCAACCCAGGCGCCCCGATATTTGTGGAATGCGCGTCTTCGCGCTGGCTTGACCTATGCCCCTAGTTTGTGTGGGGCTTTGGGGCCATTGAAGTTGACCGCTGTCAACTTTTCAATGCGGGCAGAGGGATTGGTTACAACTGAAACTGAATGCATTGGAACATTTGGAGAAAATGGCTCTCAAGACTCGAGACATTCCGCATGCCCCGGCTTGCGTCCTGAAAAATTTTGCACTGGCATTTGGCCCCTACTGCGAACTGTCGTATCCGGTTGCGGCTTGTCACCCCTTGGGAACGCGGGTTCGCAGGGGGTGCGGCGCATAATTCGACACTATGTCGCACCTCGCCAACGATTCCTTTTTGCACATGAAAAAAACTGAGTTGAATGGAACAATTTTCGCCGTAGCAGGAATCGCACTGTTACTGGGGGCGTGTGGCGGCGGCAACGCGACCGACACACCGGTACCGGGTGCTGCAAAAGGGGGCGGTGGAGGGGCGCCGGTCACGGTGGCCTTGGCGACGGTCACGCAGCGCGATATGCCCGTGCAGACCATCGCCAACGGCAGCGTGGTCTCCATGCAGTCGACGGAAATCCGCGCGCAAACCACCAGTACCGTGAAGGCCCTGCACATTGCTGAAGGGCAACAGGTTGCCAAGGGTGACTTGCTCATCTCGCTCGACGCGCGTACCGATGAGGCAAACTTGAAGCGCGCCGAGGCGCAGGTGGTCAAGACGCGCAGCGACCTGGCGAATGCCGAACGCAACTTCGTGCGCCAGAAAGACCTGTTCGACAGGAAATTCATTTCGCAGGCGGCGCTGGATACCGCATCCACGCAGCTGGACGTGCTCAAGGGGCAGCTCGCCGTGGACATGGCGGCGCTCGAAGCCGCGAAGGTCTCCCTTACGCTAACCGAAATCCGCGCTCCATTCGCAGGGCGCACCGGCAGCATTTCGGTGCGCCCTGGCGCGGTGGTGCAGCCCAACAGCGCGCCAATGCTGACGGTGACCCAGCTGGATCCGATCTACGTTTCCTTTGCGTTGCCGGAGCGCGAATTGCCGGCCATTCAAAGGGCGCAGGCCGCTGGTGCCGTGCCGGTGTCGATCACGCTCAATGCACCCGGGAATCCGTCCATGGATGGGAAGCTGGCCTTCATCGAAAATACTGTGGACAGCGGCGCTGGCACCATCGCCATGAAAGCGGTTTTCAGCAACAAGGATCGGCAGCTTTGGCCCGGCATGTTCGTGAATGTGACCCTCACCACGCGGACGATCAAGGACGCCATGGTACTGCCGGTACAGGCCGTGCAAACCGGACCCGAGCGCCAGTTCGTGTTTGTGCTCGATGAGCCCGTGGAAGGCGGCTTCAAGGTCAAGGCGCAACCCATCAAGGTGGACGTGACGCAGTCCGGCTTTGTGGCCATCAGTGGCGTCAAGCCGGGGACTCGCGTGGTCGCGGAAGGCGCGCAAAACGTCAGGCCTGGTGCCATCGTGCGCGAAGGCAAGCCCGGCGGCGAAAAGGGCGGCGGCGCGAAAGGTGGTGCGATGAAAACCGATGAGACGCCATCAAAGGACTCCGGCAAGTCGCCCGCGAAGGCGCCGGCGGGGGAGGGCAAATCGCCATGAATATTTCTGAGCTATGCATCCGCCGGCCGATCATGACGGTCTTGCTCAATGCCGCGTGCATCGTGGCGGGTGTTTTGGCCTACTCAAAGATTCCCATCGCGGCCTTGCCGCAATACGACACCCCGACCATTCAGGTCTCCGCGAACTTGCCGGGCGCCAGCCCGGAGACGATGGCGTCCTCGGTCGCGACGACGCTGGAGCGCCAGTTCTCCACCATCGCGTCCGTGGCCGTGATGAGCTCGACGAGCACGCTCGGACAGACGCAGGTGACACTCGAGTTTGACCAGAATCGCAATATCGATGCGGCGGCTGTCGATGTGCAGGCGGCGCTACTGCGCGCCCAACGCGCCTTGCCTGTGGAAATGACCACGCTGCCGTCGTACCGCAAAGTCAATCCGGCAGACCAGCCCATCATGTTCCTCACGCTGCGTTCGGAGGCGATGCCGCTGTCGCAACTGAACAGCTATGCCGACAATCTCATTGTGCCCACGTTGTCCACCTTGCCGGGCATTGCGCAAGTGGACATCAACGGGCAAAAGAAATATGCCGTGCGGATCCGCATCGATCCGGAATCGGCTGCGGCGCGTGGACTGACCCTTGAAGAGGTCGCGCAGGCCGTCCGGACCGCCAACGCCAACTCCCCGGTCGGCACGCTGGAAGGCACGCGCCAGCAACTGGTGATTGCCGCCAACCGGCAGCTTGCGCGGGCGGAGGAGTTCGCGCAACTCATCATTGCGACGTCGGCCAACGGTGCGCCGGTTCGGCTTGCCGATATCGCGAAGGTGGAAGACAGTGTCGAGAATGTCAAAAGCGGAAGCTGGGCCAATGGCGAGCGCGCCATCACGCTGGCCATCCGCCGCCAGCCGGACGCCAACACCGTCGCAACGGTGGACGCGATCCGCGAAGTCGTGCCCAAGCTCTTGGCGCAAATGCCTTCCTCGGTGGAACTGAAGTTCCGCGCCGACCGGTCGCAATCCATCCGCGACTCGATCCACGACGTGAAGATCACGCTGGGCATCACGGTGGCGCTGGTGGTGCTGGTGATTTTCCTGTTCCTGCGCCACGCGATGGCGACCCTCATCCCCGCCCTGTCGCTGCCGATTTCACTCATCGGCACGTTGGCCATCGTCTATGGGTTGGGCTACACGCTGGACAACATTTCGCTGCTGGCCATCACACTGGCCGTCGGGCTTGTAGTGGATGACGCCATCGTGGTGCTGGAAAACATCGTGCGCCACATGGAGGAGGGCAAGCCGCCGCTGGAGGCCGCGCTGGTGGGCTCGCGTGAGATGGGTTTCACCATCGTGTCCATCTCGCTGTCCCTGGTGGCCGTGTTCATTCCCATCTTTTTCATGCCCGGCGTGATCGGCCTGCTATTCCACGAGTTTGCCGTCGTGGTCGGCGTCTCCGTGCTGGTCTCGGCCGTTGTATCGCTGACCTTGATCCCGATGCTGGCCTCGCGCTTCCTGAAGCCGCATGAGGCGGGTGGCTGGGCAGAGCGGTCCACCGAATGGTTTGAACGGGGCTATGGCGGGTCGCTGAAACTGTATGAGCGCATGCTGGATTGGAGCCTTGCCCACCGCCGCTTCATGGTCGGTGTCGCGCTGGGCAGTTTTGTACTGACCGGGTTTCTGTTCTGGCTGCTCCCCAAGGGGTTCTTTCCGAACGAGGACATCGGCCAGATGCTGGTCACTGTTGAAGCCGCCGAGGACATTTCCAATCCAGCGATGCAAGTGCTGGCGCGCCGCGCAGGGGAAGTCATCAAGGCCAATCCAGCGGTGAATACGGTGATCGTCAATGTGTTCGACGGCAATTCGAGCCGCCTGTTTGTGACGCTGAAGCCGCGCGGCGAACGGCCGTCGATGGACAAGGTGGTGGAGTCACTGCGCCGCGAGCTGCGCACGGTGCCGGGCATTTCCGCGTTCCTGAATCCGCTGCAAAACCTGCGGCTGGGCGGACGGCCGTCGAAGGCGCGCTATCAATTCGTGCTCATGGCCGTGAATAACTCGGACTTGCGCCAGGCCACCGACGGCTTGCTCGACAAGCTGCGCGGCGACAACGCGTTCCGCGATGTCTCCAGCGATGCGCAGCTGCGGGGACTCACCGCGCGCTTCAACATCGACCGTGATCGTGCCAATGCGATGGGCGTCAATGTGCAGGACATTCGCACCGCGATGTTTTCCGCCTTCGGAGAGCGCCAGATCGGCACCATCTTCACCTCGGCTGACAGTTACCAGGTGATCCTGCAGGCGGGCGAGAACGACCGCAGCGACGAGTCGGCCTTCAACAAGATCTTCGTGCGCGCCAAAGGGGGACGCTTGGTGCCCCTTTCAGCCGTCGGCACCGTGAAGCGCGAGGTTGGACCCACGGCGATCAATCACACGGGCCAGCTCGAGTCGATGACGATCTCTTTCAACCTGGCACCTGGTGCGCCCTTGGGCGACGCCTCGAACAAGATCGATCGCTTCAAGCGCGAACTCAATATGCCGGCCACGGTGCTCACGGCCTGGGGAGGCGATGCGGCGGCGTTCCAGTCTTCCCAGGCGAGCCAGGCCATCCTCATCATTTCCGCCCTGCTCGTGATTTACGTGCTGCTCGGTGTCCTCTATGAAAGCTACATCCACCCCCTGACGATCCTTGCGGGCCTCCCTTCCGCGGCGGTCGGCGCGCTGGTGACGTTGTGGATCTTCGGCATGGACCTGTCCATCATCGCCACCATCGGTATCGTCATGCTGATCGGAATCGTGAAGAAGAACGCCATCATGATGATCGACTTCGCCCTGGACGCGCAGCGGACCAAAGGCATGCCGCCGGAACTGGCCATCCGCACCGCCTGCATATTGCGCTTCAGGCCGATCATGATGACGACCATCGCCGCCGCCATGGGCGCGCTGCCGATTGCGTTGGGATTGGGTGCCGGTGCGGAGTTACGCCAGCCGTTGGGCCTCGCCGTGGTCGGCGGACTGTTGTTCTCGCAGGCGGTAACGCTCACGATCACGCCGGTGATTTACCTCGCGCTGGATCGCTGGTCCGGCAAAGGACCGTTGTTGCTGCAAGGCGACGAAAGCAAAATCCAGCCCGCCTAGGGTATCAAACTCGAATACTGGCGCGGCGTTTGAGCCAAAAACGGCTTGAAAACCAAGTCCAGCAAGGACTTTGGCCCGCACATTGCAGCGTCAGCCCTGCAACAGCCGCATTTCGGCCACGCTGAGCGCTTCGGGCGCGCCCGCCAGGATCAACACATCGTCTGCAGCAAGCACCAATTCCGGCGGCGTCTCGGTGTGGCGCCGTCCCTGCCGGCGCAAGGCGGTCAGGCGGACGCCCATGCGTTCGAAGTCAAAGGCCGACAACGGTTTGCCAATCGCGGCCGCCTGTCCGCCGAGCGCAACGCTCATGAGGCGCGGCGTTTGAGCATCAATGGCGTCCTCGTCGGTGGCGCCCGAAAAGAAGGCGCGCATGAACGCGTACTGCTCACCACGCACCTGGCGCAATCGCAGCAGAGCCTGCTTCAAAGGCACGCCAATGCGCAGCATGGTTTGTGTGCCAAGCATCAGTGAGCCTTCCACGACCTCCGCGACAATTTCAGCCGCGCCCGCGGCGCGCAGGCGCTCGACGTCGGTGTCGTCAAAAGTGCGAACGATGACCGGCACGTCCGGTTTGATCGCCTTCACGTGGGCCAAGATTGCCAGCGCGGCACGTGTTTCGGCAAAACTCACCACGACCGCCGAGGCGCGCGGAAGGCCGGCTGCAATCAAGACCTCGCGTTTTGCGGCATCACCAAAAAGGACCGAATCGCCCGCCGCCGCCGCCAACTTGACGCGCATGGGGTCGGCGTCGAGCGCAATCAGGGAAATCTTTTCTTGTTCGAGGAACCGCGCGAGGCTTTGTCCGGATCGGCCATAGCCGCAAATGATCACATGGCGCTTCTTGCTCATGGCCTTGACGGACAGCTGCTGCAACTGCACCGCACGCGACTCCCACTCACTGGCAATCAGCCGCAACACGATCTTTTCACTGTGCATGAGGATCAGCGGCGCCACCAACATCGACAACAACATGGCGGCCAGCACCGCTTGGAGGGTCGACGAGGGCGCGGCATTGTGAGCCCCGGCGAGGGAGAGCAAGACAAATCCAAACTCTCCGGCAGGCGCCAGGGCCAACGCGCAGCGCAAGGCGACGGCGCGCTCGTTCTTCAGCAACATGCCAATTCCCACGATGAGCAGGAATTTCAGGGCCATCAAGGCGACGAAGACCAGCAGCACGATCGGCCAGCGCTCCGCAAGCGTCCGCCAATCGAGGAGCATGCCAATGGTGACGAAGAACAAGCCGAGCAGCACGTCGCGGAAGGGCTTGATGTCGTCTTCCACCTGGTAGCGATATTCGGTTTCAGAAATCAGCAGTCCGGCGAGGAAGGCACCCAGCGCCAAGGACAAGCCTGCCGCTTCCGTCGCCCAGGACAAGCCCAACGTCACCAGCAGGACGGTCAAGACGAACAACTCGGAGGACTTTTGCGCCGCCACCAGGTGGAATAGTGGCCGCATGATGCGTTGACCCAGCAACAGAATGACGACCAGGGCCGCCGCCGCCTTGAACAGTGCGGCAACGATTGCGCCAGCAATGAGATTCGCCGGCATGGCCAGCACAGGCACGAGAACCAACAGCGGAATCACTGCCATATCCTGGAACAGCAGCACGCCCATGATCTGTTTGCCATGTGGGGAGTGCAGCTGCGCCTGCTCCGAGAGAAATTTCGACACGATGGCGGTCGAGGACATGGCCAACACCCCCCCCATCACCAATCCGGTTTGCCACGCGAGCCCGGTGGCCCAGGCCACCAGCATGACCAACGCCATCGCCGAAATCACCTGCAAACCACCAAAGCCGACCACGATGCGCCGCATCGCCATCAATTGCGGCAGGGAGAATTCGAGGCCGATGGAGAACATCAGAAATACCACGCCGAATTCGGCCAGATACCTGGTGCCCGGCGAATCGGGAACAAATCCCAGGGCGTGCGGGCCGATCAAGACGCCCACGATGAGGTAGCCGAGGATCGGCGGCAACTTCATCCGGCGAAACAGCACCACCGTGACCACGGCCGTTGCCAGCAGGATCACGACGAGCTTGAGGGTGTTGTGTTCGGGCACGTGGGTAGTCGGCGAAGGGGAGGGCGGGACTGCCGAACCCGGGGCGGCGATTCGGCGCACTCAACGATAGAATGCCACCATGCCAAGTGTATTACAGCCCCGCGCCATTACCGACACCGATCGCACGCTTGCGTTGGCGCGCGAAACACTGGACATCGAAGCCGATGCCGTGCGCGCCCTCAAGGCGAAGCTGGGAGACGCCTTCTTGGCGGCCCATCGATTGATGTTTGACGTCACAGCGAAGAAAGGCCGCGTGGTGGTGACGGGCATGGGCAAGAGCGGGCACGTGGGCGGCAAGATTGCCTCCACCTTGGCCTCCACCGGCACGCCGGCTTTTTTCATGCATCCGGGCGAAGCCAGCCATGGCGATCTGGGCATGATCACGGCCGATGACGTGGTCATTGCCATTTCCAATTCCGGCGAGTCCGATGAAATCGTCAAAATCCTGCCGCAATTGAAACGGCGGGCCACCCCCATCATTGCGATGACCGGCCGGGCCGAATCCACGCTTGCGAAAGCCGCGACCGTGTTTCTGGATGTCGGTGTGGAAAAGGAAGCCTGCCCCTTGAACCTTGCGCCCACGGCAAGCACGACGGCCACGCTGGCGCTCGGCGATGCGTTGGCGGTGGCGCTCCTCGATGCGCGCGGTTTCGGCGAGGAAGACTATGCCATGCACCACCCCGGGGGCTCGCTCGGGCGGCGCCTGCTGATGCATGTGTCTGATGTGATGGTCTCTGGCGATCGCATTCCCAAGGTCCGCGACGACGCGCCGTTGGCGGCCGCGATCATGGAGATGTCGAAGAAGGGTCTCGGCATGACGGCCGTCGTGAATGCTTCAGGAAAACTCGCCGGTGTGTTTACCGATGGCGACTTGCGCCGCACCTTGGAGTCGCACGACAACATTCGCAATACCGGCGTGGCGGAGGTCATGAACCGCTCCCCCAAATCAATTGCCCCCGGCAAGCTGGCCGTCGAAGCCGCCGAGATGATCGAGCGCTACAAGATCAGCGGCAGCGGCCTCCTGGTGGTCGATGAATCTGGAGACCTCGTGGGCGCGGTGCACGTCCTTGAACTCATGCGTGCCGGGGTCCTGTGATGGCCACGTCGGGTACCCTGGATCCCGCCACCCTGGTGCCACCGGGTGTCACGGGCAACGTGTTGTCACGGGCGGCGGATGTCGAACTCGCGGTGTTCGATGTGGATGGCGTATTGACGGAAGGCGCGCTGCATTACGGCCCGAACGGCGAGGAAACCAAGGTGTTCAATACCCTCGACGGGCACGGCATCAAGATGCTGCAATCCGCGGGTGTGGTGGTAGCGATCATTTCCGGGCGCGAATCGAAGGCGCTGGGCAAACGCGCCGGGGATCTGGGCATCCATCATCTCTACATGGGCGTGGCGGACAAGGGCATCAAGTTCCAGACCTTGCTGGACGACGTCGGCGTCTCGCCCGATCGTTGCGGCGGCATCGGGGATGATGTGGTCGACCTGCCGTATCTGTCGCGGTGTGGTTTTTCAGTGGCGGTGCCCGACGCTCCGCCATACCTGAAGGCCCAGGTGCACTACGTCACACAGGCACGCGCGGGCCACGGCGCCGCGCGCGAGTTTTGCGACATCATCCTGCACGCGAAAGGCAAACTCGCGGCATTGGTGGCGGGCTACAGAGCGTGACCTATCTCGTCGTCAAATCCCTGCACATCATTTTCCTCGTCGCCTGGTACGCGGGCCTGTTCTATTTGCCGCGCCTCTTTGTCTATCACGCCATGGCGACCGACAAGGCAGTGATCGACACCTTCAAGACCATGGAACGCAAACTTTATTTCGGCATCATGATGCCGTCCATGGTCCTGACCGTGGTCTTTGGCAGCGTCCTCTGGCTGGGCTATGGCGTTGGGACCGGACAGACGTGGATGACCGTCAAGCTCGTGCTGGTCGCGATCCTGTTGGCCCTGCATTTCTACCTCGGAAAACTGCGCAAGGACTTTGCGAACGATCGCAACACGCATGGCCATGTGTTCTATCGTTGGCTGAACGAGATTCCTGCGCTGCCGATCCTCATCGGCGTGGTGCTTCTCGTCGTCATCAAGCCCTGGCCTTAGGTCACGCCGAACCCCATGAGCGAACATTTTTTCGCGATGTGCCCGCTGGGCCTCGCCGACGCCCTGGCGCAGGAGCTCGCCGGCCCGCGGATCGGGGCCCAAGTGACCAGCAAAGGCGCGGCAGGTGTGGCGTTCAGCGGCACCACGGAGACGGCCCTGCGTGCCAACCTGCATTCGCGTGTCGCTTCGCGCGTCCTGTGGCAGGTGGCGCAGTTTCCATACGCCAATGAACACCACATCTACGATGCAGCGCGGCTGCTCGCGTGGACCTCCTGGTTTCCGGTGTCGCGAACGATCAAGGTGGAAGTCAGTGCCAATCGCTCGCCGGTAAAAAGCCTCGACTTCACCGCGCTGAAGATCAAGGATGCCGTCTGCGACACGTTTCGTGAAATCGTCGGCAGCCGCCCCAATGTGGCGCGCCAGGAACCGGACGTGCGCATTCATTTGCACCTGGAAGCGGCCAATGCGGTGCTCTACATCGATCTTTCCGGCGAACCGCTGTTCAAGCGTGGACGGCGCGACCACACCGGTTTGGCGCCGCTCAAGAAGAATCTGGCCGCAGGCATCCTGATGCTCACCGGTTGGGACCGGCAGGAGGCCCTGCTCGACCCGATGTGTGGCAGTGGGACGTTTCTGGTGGAGGCCGCAGAGCTTGCCCTCGGGATCGCTCCCGGCCTTTCCGGCGGAAAACCGCGCGCGTTCAACTTCGAGAAGCTGTCCACCTTTGACACGGCCTTGTGGAATCGCCTGGTGGAAGAAGCTCGCGCGGCCTCGGCCACGCCTCGTGCGCTGCAAATCTATGGATCGGATTTGTTCGGGGACGCACTCAAGAATGCACGCGACAACCTGGCGGCGAACGGTCTTGCCGAGTGCGTTTACTTGAAACAAGCCAACGTGCTCGAAATCTCCGCACCCGCGCCCACCGGCGTTTGGGTGACCAACCCGCCATATGGCGATCGACTGGGTGACGCCGCGAAATTGAAAGAGCTTTATCCCAAGCTGGGAGATACGCTCAAGCAGAAATTCGCGGGTTGGCGCGCTTACTTCTTCACCGGGGACATGGCCCTGGCCAAAACCATGCGCTTGGCGCCCAGCAAGAAGACCCCATTGTTCAACGGCAAGATCGAATGCCGCTTGCTGGAGTACAAGATGGTGGCCGGGAGTAATCGGAAAGACGAAAAAGGAACCTCAGCGTAGACCCGCATTCCAGCCGTGCCGGGTGCGGAAACGTCAAGTCCCTCCACACAATCGAGACCACGCTCGGTTTCATTGGAACCAACGTGGAATCGATTACTTGTGGATTACCAATTTGCCGCGGTTCTTGAACAGGAACTCTGGCGCAATCCCCATCATCGAACGAACCGTGCGGGACAAGTGCGCGGAATCGGCAAATCCGGCGGACAGTGCAGCCGTGGTCAATGAATGTCCGGCGATGGCAACGTCGAGGGCCTTTCTCATCTTCAGCCACAGGAGATATCGCCGGACCGGTACGCCGATCTCGTCCTTGAACACATGCGCGAAGCGCGAAGGCGAAAGGTGAACGGAGTCCGCCAGCGCATCCAGGCTGTCATATTTTTCCGGCGCCTCTCGCAATTGATGGATCGCGTTGGCGATGCGCGAATCCATCGGCGTGTCGGCAAAGCGCGTTCGGATGCTGACGCCGAACATCGCCGCAAGCATGTCGTCGGCCTCGTCGAGCGAGGTTGCGGGGCTTCGCAACCGTTGGGCTGCCTCCAGATTGGACAATGGACACGCAAACGTGCGCGGCTTTTCTTCCAGGCGCGCCATGGCGGCCTGGTAGCTGGCGCTTTCCGGTTCCCAGAACAAGGCAGCAATGGCATGTGCTGCAGTCGCGGTGGCGTATTCGGTACCCGAGGGAAGGAACACGCCTTCGCCTTGCAACCGCAAGCCATCCGCGAGGGTCACGCTCAGCTCACCCTCGCAAGTGGAAAGCCAGACTGCCGCGTGGTTCTTGTGAAACGTCGTGTCGATGCCCGGCCCGGCGTAGAGAAACCGCTCGTCCCAAACATAGAGATGCAATTGCTCTTCGCTCGAATTCATCAAGTAGCCGGTTTATTCAACAGGTCAGCCAGTTTATTCAAGAACTCGGCAGGTTTCTTCAATTGACGAGGACTGGGGGCACCAATACTGGAATCGTGCCATCACACACGGCACCGAAAGGAAACACCATGAAATCGATCACCAAAAAACTGATCCACGCCATGACGTTTGAACGCGCATTGGGTTTTGCCGCCGCGTTTGTCTTGACCGCCAGTGCCTTTGCGCTGGTGCATGCCTTTGGCGGCGCAGAGTTTGCAGGAAATGTGACGCTTCTGGTCGGCGCATAGCGCCTGACCATTCGTGGATGCCAAAACACTAGCATTGGCGCGGTGACCAGGGCAAAAATGTCCCGAAAGCCGCGCCTGGCAAGGCGCCCGGTTTGCCAGGCCGCGTGCTGCGGCCCCCCGACTATTTGACGATCTCGAGGTGTTCCAAGCCCGCAGCGAGGTCCTTCTCCTTCGCGCCGCGGCCTTCGAGCTTGATCTTGAGGCGAAGATCGTTGAGCGAATCGGCGTTGCGGAGCGCGTCCTCGTAGGAAATGATGTCGCTTTCGAAAAGGTCGAACAGCGCCATGTCAAAGGTCTGCATGCCCAGTTCCTTGGACCGCTTCATCACTTCCTTGATCTCGTGCACTTCGCCCTTGAAGATCAGGTCCTGGATCAGCGGCGTATTGAGCAGGATTTCGATCGCGGCCGCGCGGCCCTTGCCTTCCTTCCTCGGGATCAGGCGCTGCGAGACGAACGCCTTCAGGTTGAGCGACAAGTCCATCAAGAGTTGCTGACGCCGCTCTTCAGGGAAGAAATTGATGATGCGGTCAAGCGCCTGGTTGGTGGAGTTCGCATGCAATGTGGACATGCACAAGTGCCCCGTTTCTGCGAACGCAATGGCAAAGTCCATGGTGTCACGGTCGCGGATTTCACCGATGAGGATCACATCGGGCGCCTGGCGCAGGGTGTTTTTCAGCGCCGCAAACCAGTTATCGGTGTCCACGCCCACCTCGCGCTGTGTAATCACGCAGTTCTTGTGTTCGTGGACGTATTCGACCGGGTCTTCAATGGTAATGATGTGGCCATAGCTGTTTTCGTTGCGGTAGCCAATCATCGCCGCGAGCGTGGTGGACTTTCCGGACCCCGTGCCGCCGACCAGGATGACCAAGCCCCGCTTGGTCATGGCCACATCCTTGAGCACTTCCGGCAGGTTCAGGTCCTCCATGCGCGGGATCTGGGTGGTAATCGTCCGCAGCACCAGACCAATGCGACCCTGCTGCACGAAGGCGTTGACGCGGAACCGGCCGATACCGGAGGGCGCGATGGCGAAATTGCACTCCTTGGTGGCTTCGAACTCTGCCGCCTGCTTGTCGGTCATGATGGAGCGCGCAATTTCGCCGGTGTGAATCGGCGAGAGACTGGTCTGCGAGACCGGCGTCATCTTGCCGTCGATCTTCATGGCCGGCGGGAAGCCTGCGGTCAGAAACAAATCCGACGCCTTTTTTGCGAGCATCGCCCGCAGAAGTTCGTGGACAAATTTGAGTGCCTGTTCTCGTTCCATAACTTGCTCCCGCGGCAGATGGCGCCGCAGTCAATGATTAGTTGAAGGCGTCCTTGTTGGCTGCCTTGCCACGTGCTTCAGCGACGGTGATGACACTGCGGCGAACCAGGTCGGCAAGGTTTTGGTCGAGCGTTTGCATGCCGATCGCCTGGCCGGTTTGAATGGCCGAATACATCTGGGCCACCTTGGCTTCGCGGATCAAGTTGCGGATGGCCGGTGTGCCGATCATGATTTCGTGCGCGGCAACGCGGCCGCCACCGTCCTTGGTCTTGCAAAGCGTCTGGGATATCACCGCGCGCAGGGACTCCGACAACATGGCGCGGATCATTTCCTTTTCAGCAGCCGGGAACACGTCGATGATGCGATCCACCGTTTTGGCCGCCGAACTCGTGTGCAGCGTGCCGAACACCAAGTGGCCGGTTTCTGCAGCCGTCATGGCCAGGCGGATCGTTTCCAGGTCGCGCATTTCGCCGACCAGGATGATGTCCGGATCCTCCCGCAGCGCGCTCTTCAAGGCGTTGGCGAAGGACAGCGTATGCGGGCCGACCTCGCGCTGGTTGATCAGGCATTTCTTGGATTCGTGGACGAATTCGATCGGATCCTCGACCGTCAGGATGTGTCCGTACTCGTTTTCGTTGACGTAGTTGATCATCGCCGCCAGCGTGGTCGACTTGCCCGAACCGGTCGGGCCGGTGACGAGGACCAGCCCGCGCGGCTGGTTTGAAATCTCGGCGAAGATCTTTGGAGCGTTGAGGTCCTCCAGCGAAAGGATCTTCGAGGGAATCGTCCGCATGACCGCGCCCGCGCCACGCTGGTGGTTGAACGCGTTGACGCGGAAGCGCGCCAAATTGGGAATCTCGAACGAGAAGTCGCATTCGAGGTTTTCCTCGTACTGCTTGCGTTGTCCGTCGTTCATGATGTCATACACCATGCCGTGGACATCGTCATGTGAAAGCGACGGCACGTTGATCCGGCGGACATCGCCGTGCACGCGGATCATTGGGGGCAGCCCTGCGGACAAGTGCAAGTCAGACGCTTTGTTTTTGACGCCAAAGGCCAGGAGTTCAGCAATTTCCATTTATACTTTTCCTTGTGATCTCGCGGCCCCGACAAGCGGTTTTTCACTCTGAAAAACGGCGTCCGCGGCCCTTTGACATGCCTGCCGATTATGTCCCCAATCAGAGCGAACTTGCAACAAGCGCGCCGGGCGATCGATGCCGCCATTGCGGGATGCAGTCGCATGCCAGCGCGCGAAGTGTCGCTGGTGGCGGTGTCCAAGACCCATCCGGCAGAGGCCGTTCGTACGGCATTCGAGGCCGGACAGCGTGCTTTTGGTGAAAACTATGCCCAAGAGGGCGTGGCAAAGATTGGCGAACTTGCCGCGCTCAGGAAGGAAGGCATTGAGTGGCATTTCATTGGGCCTTTGCAAAGCAACAAGGCAGGGCTGGTGGCCAGTCAATTCGATTGGGTGCAAAGTGTGGACCGCATGAAGATCGCGCAAGCCTTGTCGTCCCGTCGCAAGGGGGAGCCGCTGAATGTGCTGGTCGAGGTGAACGTGAGTGGTGAATCCACCAAAGGCGGAATCGCTCCCGATGAAGCGCTGGCCTTTGCAATGCAGGTCTCGAAGCTGCCCCATTTGCGCCTGAGGGGTCTGATGACCATCATCGAAAATGTTTCCGACGAGACCGCGCAGCGCAGGCAGTTTCGCGCTTTGAAACAACTCTACGACGGTGGCTTGGATGCCGGCCTGCGGTTTGACACACTGTCGATGGGAATGTCAGGGGATTTCAAAGTGGCGATAGAAGAAGGCGCGACCATGGTGCGGTTGGGGACGGCAATTTTTGGCGGTCGAGTTTCAAGAACCCCGGACCTGGAGCGTGCCGCGTGAAGATCGGATTCATCGGTGGGGGCAACATGGCGCAGGCCATCGCCGGAGGCTTGCTCGCCAGAGGCAGCCGATCAGTGGACATTTGCGCCATCGAGCCGTTCGAGGCGGCGCGCTCCTTTTGGTCGACACGGGGCATGCCCGTATTCGCGCAATTCGATCCCGCAGTGCTGGAGTCCGACGTGCTCGTGTTGGCGGTGAAGCCGCAGGTCATGGCCACGGCGATTGCCCCCTTGGCGGGGCGCTTGCGTGATCAAGTCGTCTTGAGCATTGCGGCCGGCATCCGCGTCGCGGACCTTGCCAGCCAATTGGGCGGCGGGACTTTGCCTTATCCCAACATTGTCCGCAGCATGCCCAATACACCTGCCTTGGTGGGTGCGGGAATGGCCGGCCTGTACGCGCCGGCAAACGTCAGCGCAGAAAGCCGCCGACGGGCCGAGTCGCTTCTGATGGCAGTGGGCAAGACGGCGTGGTTTGACCGCGAAGAGATGCTTGACGCCGTGACTGCAGTATCCGGCAGTGGCCCGGCCTACGTGTTCTATTTCATCGAGGCTCTGGAGGACGCGGCATGCAAGCTGGGCATGGACCCGGCCCAAGCTCGTCTGTTCGCCACCGAAACGTTTTGGGGTGGCGCCAAACTGGCCTCTGAAAGTACCGACACCGCCGCCGAGTTGCGGGCGAAGGTGACATCCAAACGCGGCACCACCGAGCGGGCCATCGAGTCGTTTGATCAAAGTGGGGTGAAACAGGAAGTCATCACCGGAGTATTGGCGGCCTGTGCGCGGGCCAAGGAACTGGGTGACGAGATGGCTGTGAATCTTGGGGGTCCTCCACCGTGATCGTCCAAGCCCTCATTTTTGTGCTGGAGACCGCGTTTGGCCTGTTCACGTTGGCGGCATTGGCGCGCTTTTACGCCCAGGCATTTCGGGCGCCTTTTCGAAATCCATTGACCGATTTTGTTGTGGCGCTGACCGACTTTCTCGTGAAACCCTTGCGCAAAGTCATTCCCGGCGCCTTCGGGCTTGATCTGGCATCCCTGGTCACTGCCTGGTTCGCCCAGCTCGTTTTCCTGGGAATCAAGGTGGCCTTGATTGCGCCAGATGCGCTGGCTATGCCTACATTTTGGCCGGGGCTCATCCTATGGGCACTGGTGAGCCTGGTGCGCCTGTCCTTGTACTTGCTGATCGGCGTGGTGTTTATCCAAGCCATTCTGTCCTGGACGTCTCCGGGGCATCCCATCGGGCCGTTTTTTTCGGCACTCACCCGACCTTTTCTGCGACCGCTGCAAAAAATCATCCCGTTGGTGGGCGGCGTCGACTTGTCTCCGCTGGTCCTGCTGGTCCTGGTGCAGGTCGTCTTGATGCTTCCGGTCGCCTGGCTGGAGGCGGCGGTGTCGCGGCTGCCGAGATTGCTGGCCATGTAAGCGCCGATTTGGGCGGTCCTCTCG
Organism: Usitatibacteraceae bacterium; assembly: GCA_044228625.1. Classification (GTDB taxonomy): domain Bacteria; phylum Pseudomonadota; class Gammaproteobacteria; order Burkholderiales; family Usitatibacteraceae; genus UKL13-2. Next base: position 39,014 of record JBGAUM010000003.1, read on the forward strand.
ACCGATTTCACCCCTTGTGCCCCATTACGTTACACTTCTCCTTTCAAGCGGCAAAAGACCGCAAATCCAATAGGGGAGGGTGTAGCGATGGGGGTCACCAAAGACAACCGGAGGCTTCTGCGGCGCATTGCTTAGCGCCCAGCCCGTTGCCCGCCAGCAAGGAAGGACATCCGTGGATTTCGATCCGGCCATCAATTCCCGATTTGAAAGCGAAATAGCGCGCTACAACGAGTGGCGTGAAGGCTTGACGCGTGCGGTGCACGACTACCACGATTGGCTCGAGCGCACCAATCAGCTGGACGTGCAGCAATCGATTCGCTTTTACGACCTGCTGGAAACCTTGAACCGCGGCCGCCTGCAATTGGCCTTCCTCGCGGAGTTTTCACGCGGCAAGTCCGAATTGATCAATGCCCTGTTTTTCTCGAGCTTCAAGGAACGGTTGTTGCCGTCGGATGTGGGCCGCACGACGATGTGTCCGACCGAGTTGTTTCACGATCCGAACGAGGAGCCGTACCTCAAGCTGCTGTCGGTGGAAACGCGTTACCGCGACGAATCGATTTCGCAGCTCAAGAACATGCCCGTCGAATGGTCGAAGATTCGCCTGAATGTCGACAGCGTGAAGGAAATGAAGCAGGCCCTGTCTGCTTTGGCCGACACCAAACGGGTGTACGCCCTGGATGCGCGCATGATGGGCCTGTTGCCGATGTTTGACGAATCCGGCGAGGGCCCGAAGGAAGACGACATTGTGGAAGTGCCGGCGTGGCGCTATGCCATGATCAACTATCCGCATCCGCTGCTGTCCAATGGCCTGTCGGTGCTGGACACGCCCGGGTTGAACGCCTTGGGACTGGAACCGGAACTGACCTTGTCGACCGTTCCCAATGCGCATGCCGTGCTGTTTCTGCTCTCCATCGACACCGGCGTCACCAAATCCGACCTCGAGATTTGGGAGCGCTACGTGAAGACCGGCCTGCCCGCCAAGATGGCGGTGCTGAACAAGGTCGACCTGATGTGGGACGAGTTGAAAACCCAGGACGAGATCAACGCCGGCATCAAGCGCATGGTGGAAACGACCGCGGGACAGCTTGGCTTGCCGGCGGAAAAAGTGTTTCCGATCTCCGCGCAAAAGGCGTTGCTGGGGCGCATCAAGGGCGACCGCGAGTTGGTCGTCAAGTCCGGGATTGAGCCGCTGGAAACGTACCTCGCCAACGAAATCGTCCCGATCAAGCGGCAGCTGTTGGCCAAGGCGGTGACCAACGAAATCGGCTCAATGATGGTGGCGTCGCACCGGAGCTGCGCGCAAAAACTGGAGGCCAACCAGGCGCAATTGAACGAACTGGCTGATTTGGCGGGAAAGAGCCGCGACATCACCATGAAACTCTGGCAAAAGGTCAACGAAGAAAAAGAGGCATACAACAATGCCCTTTCCGAATACAAGGTGATCCGCACCACTTTCAACCAGAAGCGCAACTCGCTGATGGATGTATTCAATCCGACCCGTCTCGATGTGCTGTGTTCGAAGAGCCTGCAGGCCATCAATGATTCGTGGACGACACCGGGATTGACGCGCGGCATGCGCGAACTGATCAAGTTGGTCGGCGCGGAGTTCCAGGCGGTCTCGATGGCCGGTGGTGACATCCTGCGTCTCATGGAAGGCGCGTACAACACGTTCCATGAGCGCTTCAAGTTTGCCAAGATGGATTTCCCCCCGCTGGATTTCGCGGAGCCGCAACGAAGATTGGGGCTTCTGGTCACCAAGACGGAGAATTTCTGCAAAGACCCGGTCAACATCATGATGACCGAGAAGCGTTTCATGGTGCGCAAGTTCTGGCGCATGCTGGTCGACGAGGCGCGCAAGATTTTCAATGATGCCCGCAGTGAAACCGAGCGATGGATTGCGGCCGTACCCCTGCCGCTGGAAACCCAGATCAAGGATCACAAAGCGCAATTGCAACAACGTCTCGATGCGTTGGCCAAGGTCAACGAACGCGGCGGCGCAATCAAAGAGGAGGTCGCCAAGCTGCAGGCCCAGCGCGCCGAGATCCAGGCTCGCGTGACGATGATCACGTCCCTCATTCTCAAGGTGCGGGAGGCCAGTCCGCCCTCCAGCGCAGCATCACTCCCAAAGCCGGCCGCGCCGGTTGCTGCGCCTGCAGCACCAGCTGCCGAAACGCCCCCTGATTTTCTGAAGACCACCCGCACCGTGGCGCCCACGGGCCCGGCCAAAGAGTTCCTGACGACCCAGAAACTCGATTTGAACGCGATGCGCGAAAACTGAGCCGACGTCGCGCCAAGCGATGGGCGACGGGATCGCCGTCAGACCAGGATGACGTCAAACTGCTCCTGTGTGTACGACGATTCAACCGACAGGGTGATGGGTTTGCCGATGAAATCCTCCAGCATGGTCATGCTCGAGGATTCCTCGTCCAGAAAGCGATCAATGACGGTTTGCGATGCCAGGATGCGGAATTCCTTGGCGTCAAACTGGCGCGCGGAGCGCAGTACCTCGCGCAGGACTTCATAGCAAACGGTTTGGGCGGAACGAATTTCACCGCGCCCCTTGCACGTCGGGCAGGGTTCGCAGAGCACGTGGGCCAGGGATTCGCGCGTTCGTTTGCGCGTCATTTCCACCAGCCCCAACTGTGAAAATCCGTTGACCGTGACGCGTGTGCGGTCGCGCAACAGCGCTTTGTTGAATTCGGCCAGGACAGCATTGCGGTGTTCGAGGGTGTCCATGTCGATGAAGTCGACGATGATGATGCCCCCCAAGTTGCGCAGCCTCAGTTGGCGCGCAATCGCCTGCGCTGCCTCCAGATTGGTCTTGAAAATGGTGTCGTCAAAACTGCGGCCTGACACAAAAGCCCCGGTGTTCACATCGACGGTGGTCAGCGCCTCGGTCTGGTCGAAAATGACGTATCCGCCGGATTTCAGGTCCACGCGCCGCTCCAGCGCGCGGCCGATTTCGTCCTCCACGGCAAACAAGTCGAACAAGGGTCGTTCGCCGTGGTAGTGCTCCAGGACACCCGCGCTGGCTTTCATGTATTGATCCGCAAAATTGCGCATGCGTTCGTGGGTCTCGCGCGAATCGACAATCAATCTTTCGGTATCGCGCGTGGCCAGGTCACGCAGGGCACGTAGTGCAAGGTCGAGATCCTGGTAAAGCAAGGATTGCGCGGCAGCGCTACGCGCCTTTTCGACGATGCTTTTCCAGAGGGCAATCAGGTAGGCAATGTCGGCCGTGAGTTCCTCGTCATTGGCGGTCTCCGCAACGGTTCGCACGATGAATCCGCCAGCCTCCCCCTCAGGCATCAGTTGATGTACCTTTTCCCGCAGGTGTTCGCGTTCGGCCTCGTCTTCAATGCGCTGCGAGATGCCGATATGCTGTTCGCCGGGGAGGTAGACCAGCAAACGGCCCGCGATCGAGATCTGCGTCGAAAGGCGCGCTCCCTTGCTCCCGATCGGGTCCTTGATCACCTGGACGACTAGCGTTTGTCCCTCATGGAGGATGCGCTCGATGGGCTTCTGCTCGCCGTTCTTGTTGGCCGCCCAAATGTCCGCCACGTGCAAGAAGGCCGCACGCGCCAGGCCAATTTCGATGAACGCCGACTGCATGCCGGGCAGCACGCGCCCCACTCGACCAAGGTAAATATTGCCGACCAACCCCCGGTTCGAAGAGCGCTCGACGTGCAGCTCCTGCACGGCGCCTTGCTCCAATACCGCTACACGTGTCTCCTGGGGAGTCACGTTGATCAAGATCTGCTCGTTCACGGCAGTGCTCCAAAGTTTTGTGGAGCGGTGCCGCACGCGGCACCGTTCGACAACTCCTCAGAGCGCGAAACCCGATTGTCGCAAGAGCTTTGCAGTTTCGCAAAGCGGTAACCCCATGACTCCGGAATAACTACCCGAGATTTTGCTGATGTACTTGGCGGCGAGGCCCTGCACGCCGTACGCTCCCGCCTTGTCCATGGGTTCGCCAGTGTCCACGTATCGCCGGATATCGTCGATGCTCAATTTGTCAAATGTCACGAAGCTGGTGGAAAGCGCCTCACGCACCTCCTTGGCGTCCGCAACGGCGACCGCCGTCAGGACCTGGTGCGTTTGGCCGGACAAGCGTTCAAGCATCCCGATCGCCCCGGCCCGATCAGACGGCTTGCCGAGAATTGCCGCATCGATCGTCACGGTGGTATCCGCCGTGAGGACCAGACGGTCCGGGAGCTTGCGATCACGCATCGCCCGGCGCGCGGCCTCTGCCTTCAGGCGCACGACTCTCATGACATAGTCTCGCGGCAACTCATTGGGGCGTGGTGTTTCATCGACATCGAGCCTTTCGCCCTTTTCGCGGAGCAGCAAGAGCTCGAAATGCACGCCAATCTGGCGCAACAGCTCGCGCCGGCGGGGGCTTTTGGAGGCAAGGTAGATGACATTTGATGGTGCGGCCATGGGGTCATTGTACTGGCACACCTTCGGCTAAACCACGATGCGCACAGCCTCAGGAACTATTCTCGATGGTAGGGATGCCCCGCGTTGACGGACCACGCGCGATAGAGCTGCTCGGCCAATAGGACCCGCACCAACGCGTGAGGCAATGTGCCCCCCGAAAGGGCAATGGTCTTTGTGGCGCTCGACTTGATCTCGGGCGCCAAACCGTCGGCGCTGCCAATGATGAATACCGGCTCCGCCCCATCCCGCATCCATTCCTTGAGCCAGGCTGCCAATTGCCGGGTCGTCACCATGGCACCGTGTTCGTCGAGCACGATTCGCAACGTCCCTTTGGGGCATGCCGCCTCGATGCGGTCGGCTTCCTTGCTCAGCACTTGCGCAACCGTGCGCGCTGCCCGGTCCTCAGGCTTGAGTTCAATCAGCGCGATGCGCGCCTCGGGGGGCATGCGCTTGGCGAATTCCTGGAAACCGCTTTCCGCCCATGCGGGCATCTTGTGCCCCAGCGCAAGAATGGTGAGTTTCATGCGGGCTTACCCGCCAGCAATCAGAAATGTGCATGGGGCGTGGCGCCCTTGCGACACAGGAGAAATCCATTGCGTTGGCAGATGCCGCGTTTGGTGACGGCCAAGTCCGCAGCACCAGCCGACACTCTGCATCATTCGCGTCGCGTGCATTCAGCCTTTGGACTTCCGGGTCGCGGGCTTCGTCGTTGCGGAAGGCTTTTTTGCCATTGGTTTCTTCTTCGCGGCGGGTTTCTTTTCGGTTGGCTTCTTTGCTACAGGTTTCTTTTTGGCGACAGGCTTCTTGGCGACGGGTTTCTTGGCCGCAGGTTTCTTTGCAGCCGGTTTCTTGTTGGCGGGCTTCTTCTCGGCAGCAGCCTTCTTTTCCGCGGGCGGATAAATGCGTTTGCCTTCCGCCCAAAGCTGTTCCAGTTGATAGTGCGCGCGCACGGCCGGCTGCATGACATGGACCACCACATCGCCGCAGTCCACCAGCACCCACTCGCCACTGTCCTCGCCCTCGCTGCCGAAGATATGGCCGCCGTTTTCCTTGACCTTGTCAACAACGCTCCGCGCAAGCGCCTTGGTTTGGCGCGTCGAATCCGCAGAGGCGATGGCAATGAAATCGAACACAGAGGTCAGCTTTCGGACGTCAAGCATCACGATGTCCTTGCCTTTGATGTCCTCGAGGGCGTCGATGACGATATCGGTGATTTTTTTCTTGGCCAAGTGAAGGTCACTCCTTGTAGAGATGGTGCGTTTGAATATAGTCGCAAACAGCGTCAGTGATAAGGCCGCGCGCAGAGCCTCCTTTTGCCACTAGGGCGCGGATCTGCGTCGAAGAAACGTCGGGCGTCGCGATCGGCAGGTGTATGGCACAGCCGCCCGGCCGCAGTCGTGCCACTTCAAGTGTTACAAAGCGCTCGTTCGGCGGCGAGGCCGCAGACGCGTCGTCCCGCATCACTACGGCAAAATGTGTCAATGCGCGCAGGTCGGCCGCACGATGCCACGTCGAAATTTTGGCATAGGCATCGCTCCCGATCAGCCAGAAGAACACGCAAGCATCCCCAACCTCGCCGCGCAGCTCGGACAATGTGTCGACCGTGTAGGTGGGCCCGGTTCGACGCAATTCCCGCGTATCGAGGATTGCGTTGAAGTCTTCCGCCATGGCCAGCTTCAACATGGCCACGCGATGATGGGCAGGCGTGATTGGGCGATCGGACTTTTGCCAGGGGTCGCCTGCCGGCAACACCCGCAATTCATCCAACGCCAAGGCGCGCTGCGCCTCCCGCATGACCGCCAGATGCCCGGCATGAACAGGGTCAAACGTTCCGCCAAAGAGCCCGATCACCTTCAAAGCAAGCGACTAGGTGCGTATTTCGCCATGCCCGCGGACGATCCACTTTTCCGAAGTCAGGCCCATCAGCCCCACCGGTCCGCGGGCATGCAACTTGTCCGTCGAAATGCCGATCTCTGCACCAAGGCCGAACTCAAATCCATCCGCAAACCGGGTGGACGCATTCACCATCACCGACGCCGAATCAACCTCCCGCAGGAATCGCTCCGCATGCGTGGCGTTGCGGGTCACGATCGCGTCGGTATGCTGTGAACTGAAGGTCGCGATGTGCTCGATGGCCTGGTCGAGGCCATCGACGATGCGAATCGACACGATGGGAGCAAGGTACTCGGTGTGAAAGTCATCCTCGGTGGCGGTCACCACCTTTGGCAAGGCCGCAAGATCAAGGAAAGCTTTCGATTCGGCGCAGGCACGCATCTCGACGCCTTTTGCCGCATAGATGGCGCCGATGCGGGGCAGGAACATTGACGCTTCGGAGCGCGCGACCAACAAGGTCTCCATCGTATTGCAAGTGGAATATCGCTGCGTCTTGGCATTGTCGGCAATGCGAAGCGCCATTTCGAGGTCAGCCCCCGAATCCACATACACGTGGCAGATGCCATCCAGATGCTTCAGGACGGGAATTCTCGATTCCTCGGCGACGCGCGCAATCAGGCTTTTTCCGCCCCGTGGAATGATGATGTCGATGTATTCCTTCATGCCCAACAGTATGCCGACGGCAGACCGGTCCGTCGTCGGGATGAGTTGCACGGCGTCTTCTGGAAGCTTCGCAGTTTGGAGGCCGGCCACAAACGCCGCGTGAATGGCGCCATTGCTCTCGAACGCCTCGGATCCCCCGCGAAGGATGCAGGCATTCCCGGCCATGAGGCACAGCGCTGCCGCGTCCGCCGTGACGTTCGGGCGGGATTCATAGATCATGCCGATCACACCCAGCGGAACGCGCATCCTCGATAGTGAAATGCCCGTGGGCCGTACTTCCGGGGGCGTTTCCGAGCCGATGGGATCCGGGAGCGCGGCCACTTGTGCAACCCCGTCCGCCATCGCTGAAATCGATTTCTCCGTGATTCGCAATCGGTCCACGAATGCCTCGTCGCTGCCCGATGTCACCGCTCGTTCAATATCGACGGCATTCGCATTCAAAATCGCGCCTGACTGCGAGCGCAATGTGTCGGCCGCGGCGATCAGTGCCGCACGCTTTTGTGCAGTGGGGGCGGATGCCAAGACACGGGACGCTTCGCGTGCGCGTGCGCCCATGGCGTGCAACATGGCCGGAATATCGGCAACCCATGCCGGTTCAACCCAGTCGTTCATGCGGCTCATTTGCCGAGGTTACCTCAACCCCGCATGCGTGCGCATCAGCGGTTTTCCTGCCATGGCGCAACCCAAATGGGTCAGTGCCTCCCAAGGGTCGTGGATCCCGATGCCCTTCACCAGTCGGTCCACGTCGGCGGCCATATCCATCAACTCCAAGACAGAACGCGGTGAATGGCGTTTGGCCAATCGATCAAGTGTTCGCGCTTTGGCTGGGTGGGGATACCGACCCGCCTCTGTGGCGTTGACCATGCGCGCCAATAGGCGAAGTTCATTGGCCACCAGCCACAATAAATAAGGCAGGGCCTCGCCCTCGGCTTTTAGGCCTTCAATGACACGCTGCACTCGCGCGGCATCACCGGCAGAAATCGCTTCTAGTACGGTCGTCGCCTCAAAACGTGCGACATCGGCCACACCATGTTCAATCGACGCTTGTGAAATCTCACCGGCGGGGCAAAGCAAAGCCAATTTGTCGATCTCCTGCTTGGCGGCGAGAAGATTCCCCTCGAGCCGGTCCGCGAGCACCTCAAGCGCGTCGGGCGACGCCGATTGGCCCTGCCGCGCAAGGCGCGTCCTCAACCAAGCTGGGAGGCGTTCTCGATCAACCGGCTTGGATTCAATCATTACGGCGGCATCCAATAAAGCGAGGAACCACTTCGCTTTCTGGCCTTGCCAGTCAATCTCTGGCAGGGTGATTAACGTTACTGTGTCGGGCGGCAGTCTTGAACAGTACGACTCGATCGCCGGACCGCCCTCTCGCCCAGGCTTGCCGCTTGGGATTCGCAACTCGACAAGGCGGCGAGAGGCAAAGAGTGACATTTCGTTCGACGCGGCGAGAAACGTCGTCCAGTCAAAACCAGGCTCCGCCATGAAAACCACCCGCTCAGTGTAGCCCTCCGCCGCGGCTTTCGCGCGTAGCGCATCTGCAGTTTCAAGCGCACCAAGGGGCTCTGTGCCGTAAATGGCATACAACGGCCGAAGCGGCGCCTTGGAAAAGTCGATGAGGGACACGATATGGATGTCGGGCTGAGGTCCGCCATTTTGACCTTCTTTCCGCTGGTCGGGGCATTCCAACCGATGGTCGGGCTGCCCATTTTTTTGCGGCCTGAATTTTCAATCCGTAACAATCCAGGGAGCACTAAGTGCGAAAAAACACAGACTTAGCGCGGAGACATCCTTAAAGTGGGAACTGTGCGCCGGACAGGTTTCCGGAATGCAGGAAACCCATTCATTGAGAAATCATTTTGATCCCAGGAGTCCAATCATGAAGAAACTGATACTTGCCGCTTCCATCGCAGCCGCTGTTGCCGGATTGTCAGCGCCATTGCAGGCCGCCACCGTCAACAGCAACTTCACCGTTTCCGTCACGCTAGACGCACGGTGCACGGCAAACAATTCCGGAACGCAGACGGTGAACTTCGGCACGTACACAGCCTTCGGTGCTGCGGTTACTGCGCCCAATGTCAACTTGACTTTCGACTGCACCCGGAATTTGGCTGCACCGACAGTAGGATTCGACACGGGTTCTGCGTATGGCGTCCTTGCCGGATTGAATTACCAATTGACCAATGGTGCGCCGTCCAAGACGACCACTGGTACGGCTGCAACGGCTGTTGCGGGCGGAATTGGGTCGGCGGACACCTGGACCGTGGCTGTGGGTGGCACGATGGCGGCAAACCAAGCCGGCGATTGTGCGGGAGGTACGCAAACCTCTTGCAACACGGCGACGACCGCAACACGCACGCTGATCCTGACATATTGATTTTGCGATGACGTGCGGGCCGCTCCTGCGGTGCGCATGCGCAGCGACAGTGCCAGAAATGCCTGCTGTGTCCTTCCCCAGCGCACGCAAGAAAGTTTTGCGTGCGCTGTTCATTTTCGGTATGGCCGGATTGAGTGCAATCAGTGCAGAAGCAGCTGGCGTTGGGAATGCGTTTGAAGTCAAGGTCTCCTTCCAAACGCTCAATGGAGGCGGCCCACCTCCGCCTCCACCCCCGGTCGGCGGCACGGGCAGCGGTAACAACGGTTACGGCTTTTGCCGGAACAGCTCGACGCCGGGGGCGTTCGGCGCGACCGTGACTGTCGTTTGTGCTACCGGGTCGATCGTTGACATCGAACCTGGCAGAAGCATCCCATGGTCGCCGATGCACGGCGGCTCGTTTCGCTATGTGACGCAAGCCTATTGGAATGGCGAGTGGATCGACACCATCGACAATCCGCCGGGGACTGGTACTATTACCTCTTGGCGCGTTGTGCGTTTGGCCAATCGTTCCTTTCTCGAACTGACCGTGGGCTGGTAAATGGCGAAATCCAATCGGGGGACTTTTTTCCTGCTCGCATTGGCCTTGGGTTGCGCAGTCGCAACGCCCTGGGCGAAGGCCGGGCAATTCAGCGTATCCCCAGTACGCATCTTCATGGCCCCGCAAGATCGCGCGGTGGCCGTCACCCTTGTCAACGAAGGTGACAGTGAATTGGTGATGCAATCGGACGTGTATTTGTGGAGACAGAAGCCAGGTGGCGAGGATGATCTGCAAATGTCCGAGGACTTGTTTCTGTCCCCTCCAATTGTCAAGCTCGCGCCCAAGGCAAAACAGGTAGTGCGTCTGGCAATGGTGAAACCTCCCAAGGCCGGGCCTCAGCAAACCTACAGGCTTTTGGTCCGCGAAGTTCCTGAGGCACTCAAGTCTGAAAAGGATTTGAAAGTGCAGATCGCACTTGCATTCTCGTTGCCAGTGTTCATCACACCCCCCGGGGCGCAGCGGGAGGTTGCGTGCACGCTTGCACGGGCTGGAGCGGCAGAGGCCAAGGTCTCTTGCGCCAATTCCGGCACGGCCTATGCCCAGATTCGCGAAATGCTGCTTTCCAGTGCGTCCGGCGAGCGGCTCGCCGCGCGGGACATCGGGGGCTACATCCTTCCGGGAATCACGCGCGAATACGAGCTCAAGGCGGCAACGCCGGCGGCGGGCAACACGCAAGTCAAGTGGCAAAGTGGCAAGGCCAAGCTCTCGGTGACCTACGATGACGGGGCAAGCCAGACGTTTGATGTCGCGCTCGGCGACTGACGCCAGGCACACCCGTGATCCATGATTCCGCGCGTTTCGGCGTCCGTCCTGTTCTTCGGTGGCTTAATCCTCGCGGGAACAGCGGCACCTGAATTGCAGGCCCAGACACTCGTCCAACTCGCGCCCGGCACGGCTGTGCCCATGCAGAAGCGTGCTGGCACCGGCGATCGCATGTTGCCAATGGACGTCACAGTGAACGGTGCCAAGAGTGGCACTTGGCTATTCCTGGAGCGAGAGGGTGTCCTTTATGCGCAGCAGGATGCGTTTGCAGAGTGGCGCGTCCGCCTCGATCCCCGCACGGCCTTTGTCGAATTTCGCGGCCAGCCCTATGCGCCGCTAAACGCCATCCCCGGATTCAAATTCAAGGTCGATTTTGCAGCGCTTGCGGTTGACATTACTTTCTCACCGGAAGCCTTCGCAACTTCAGACCTTCGGCGGGATTTGACGCTCAAGCTCGACACCAGCCCGGTTCTGAATGCCATTTTCCTGAATTACGACGTCAATGCGGCCGCGAACACGTATCGAGGTGCATCAGCCACGAACGAACTGGGGCTCATCACTGAAACCGGTATCTCGACCGGCATGGGCGTGCTTAGCGTGAGCCATGCAGGGCGCAATCTGCTTTCCAACGCGGCGCTTCCCGAGCGGCGAAGTTGGCAGCGCCTGGAAACGACCTTTACCCGTGATTTTCCGGATCGTAACCAGACCTTGCGGGTTGGAGATGCTACGACCCGCGCGGGCCTCACCGGTCGCAATGCCTATTTCGGGGGCATACAGTTCGGCACCAATTTCGCGTTGACGCCGGGTTTCGTGCGGCAACCACTGCCGCGCTTGCAAGGAATTTCTGCGGCGCCTTCCACGGTAGAACTCTATGTGAACGATGTGCTTCGCCAAACTTCCAACGTGCCGACCGGACCGTTTACGCTTGACAACTTTCCAGTGATGACAGGCGGAGGGGAAGCGCGTTTGGTCGTGCGAGACGTGCTGGGTCGTGAAACCGTGATTTCACAATCCTTCCTGACAAGTGCGCAATTGCTCGCGCCCGGATTGAACGATTGGAGCCTGGAGGCTGGCCGCATACGCACCAACCTCGGCACGCAAAGCCGCGCCTATGGCGCGCGGTTTGGAGCGCTCACTTGGGCGCGCGGCCTCACCGAGGGCATCACCGGCGAGTTGCGCGGCGAAATTGGCGACGACCAGCGCTTTGCCAGCGTCGGAATGATCAGCGCGCTGCCCGCCCAATTCATCGGCCGAGTGGCGCTGGGCGCAAGCCGCCATGACGTCACCGGCAGCGGACACCTGTGGCTCGCCGGGGTGGAACACCAAGGCCTGCGCAATACCCTGAGCCTGGAATTTCGCGGCGCTTCGCGCGGCCTCAGGCAGCTTGGGCTTGATACCGCAACACCACCCTATCGATTTCAAGCGGCGGCAAATTGGACCTATGCCTCCGAAAGCGGCTCCAACTTTGGCTTGGGTGCGGCGCACATCGAACCTCACGACGGAGTTCATGTGAGCACGGTGTCGGCCAATATGGGTATGCGCATCTTCGGAAAGGGATCAATTGCGCTCAATGCCACACATGCCATCGCCGGAACATCCGGAACTTCAGCAGGGATCACGCTTACGCTACCGCTGGAGCAACAGCGCGTGACCAGCAGCACGCTCAACTATCGGTCGGGTCAAACTGAAGTGTATGCTGCCGTGACCCAGAACCCCGTGGCAAGCAATGATGTCGGCTGGCGGATCTTGGCGGGTGAGCAGGCGGGCGACGCTCGCGCCGAAGCGGGAGCCTATTACCAAGGCCGCTACGGCGTGGCGACCGCGGATGCGAGCATGACTCGCAACCAGCGCGCGTTGCGGCTGGGCACCAAAGGCGGGCTTGTTCTCACGGATTCCAAAGTATTCGCCACGCGCCGTGTCGACGACAGTTTTGCCGTGGTAGAGGTGGCCGGCCATGGCAATGTGGGCATCGGTGTAGCAGGCAACGTGCTTACCCGTACCAACGCACAGGGTATCGCACTGGTTCCGCGCCTCAATGCATACCAACCCAATTCAATCCGACTTGATCCGCGAGAGCTCCCCCTGAGTGCCGAACTCGACACGATCGAACAAACCGTTGTACCGGCATGGCGAAGTGCGGCCAAGGTGGTGTTCCCGGTAAGGTCCGGCCGGGGCGCGCTGATCAAGTTTGATCTCGACGACATGCAACCCGTTCCGCCAGGCGCCATTGTCAATATCGTGGGGGACAAGCAGACGTTTTATGTTGCGCGCCGGGGGGAGGCATTCGTGACGGGTCTGCAAGCGAAAACGACGCTTGAAGTCGAATGGAATGCGCAAAGATGCCGTGTGGAGGTCACGCTGCCGCCTGCAAACGACGACGAGATTCCACGTCTTGGCCCGTTGGTGTGCAAAGGAGTGAAACGATGACTTACGAAATTCGTTGGTTGGGCGCCAGCCTGTTGACGGCGGCGGTGCTTGCACTGGCCACGTCGTCCGACGCGGCGATCACATGCACCTCGGTCACGTCGCCCGGATTTTCCGCAGCATTCACGGGCACCGTCCCGCCCACAAATGTCACGCCGTCGTCAGTGACCGTCACCTGCAACCGCAACCTCGCAGGAGACCCCTTGTCCCTGAACTATCTCGTCGCAGCCAACAATGGTCTGAATGCCGCTGGCAACCAAAATCGCGCGGCGCTGGGCGCCAACCGGCTGCAGTACGACCTTTATCGCGATGCGGCGTGCAGCCTGCAATGGCGCGGCGGTGGAAACCGCCTCAGCAACACGATGACATTTGGGAACAATTTCCTTCCAGTAAGCCAAACCACCAATTGGTGGGGATGCATCGTAACCTCCCAGGCGCTGCCCGCCGGAACCTATACCGATACCGTGACCATGACGTTGAGCGTCGGGGGGCTGACCAATACCTTTCCAGTCAGCATTTATACGCCGGCGACATGCACGATTGCGACCGCACCTGGTACATTGACCTTCAACTATGTCGCGCTCGGCGCTGCGCAAACGGCCAGCACCAGCTTCCAGCCCAATTGTACGAGCCTTCTCGCCTATAGCATGTCATTGAGTGCGACCGTGGCAGTGGCTGCGGGCCTCAACTACACCCTGGCCCTGAATACGACCAACAGTGGAGGCACTGCGACCTTGGCAAGCACGGGAACGGGCGTGGCGCAGACCTTTTACATCAATGGCAGCATGGCTGGAGGGCAGGCTGGTACCTGCTTGGGGGGTACTTGCACAGCCAACAACACGCACACCTTGACGATTACCTATTGAGCCGAAACGGAAAGCTTGAGCACTGCGATCGCAGCCAGCATTGCCGCAAGCGCCGCCCAGGCATGCGCAAAGAGTGTGGGCATTCCCAACAGGATGAGTCCGTCGTTGCTGCCCGGAATCATCGCGCTGCCGGCGCCCATCAGCGCCCCTCCGAAGGTGCACAGCGCCAACTGACGACCTGATGGACGGACAGACTTCAGGAGACCGCTCGTCCAGCCCGCGCAGATGGCGCCCAGCAACAAAGCCAACAGCAGCGCGTTCCGTGGTGACAGATCGCGCAACGTGCCCTGCGCCGCCTCGTTGAGAATATCGGTGTAAGCCCACGGGCCTTCCAGCACCAAAAGAAAATAGAAAGTGATCCCGATCACTGCCGTGGCGGCCTCAGGCCGCCAGAGACGCCTTCCCACCGCTTTGCTCGTTTCTCGCAGACTCGCCGACGGCGTGCGCAACATCATGATGGTCGGAGGGAGTAGGCGATACGCCATGAATAGACCGGCAACCCAGGCCAGTGCGCTTGGAAATTGGACGAGCGGTGAAACGAGAATGGGCGAAGTGATGGGGGGCATGGCTTGGGCCACGACCCAAGCCCCGGCGTAAAACCCCACAGGTGTGCAGAGGTAGGCCCACTGGCCTGAACCGAGCCGCGCAATGGCACCAAACACGCAGGCCTGGTTGATGAAGGCGCCGGTGCCCAGCAGGAGTGCGCCCGCCACGGCCGGCAGGCTGATCGGGTGCCCCATCGGCAATTCGACCTCGAATCCCAGGGCTTTTGAAATGAAAAACAATCCTGCCACCCAAAGCGACGCTTCGAGCATCGCCACCAATCGTCGAGCACGGCGCATAGCGACGATTTCGTCCACGGCGGCGACCGTGCACGTTGCGCCACGCTGTATGGCATAGCCCATGAGACCGGCGAGAAGAAGGGACACGAGGAACATGCGTCGGTCGATCAGTACACGCCTGAAGAATTGGGCATTTCAATCAAGGGCTCAAAAAACCGGGGCGGTCCACACGATCCGGTGGAGCCGCCCCGCACTGCTCACTCACTGCAAAACGGACTACATCATTTCTTTCATCGTCTCCGGCTTCTTGTCGTTGACGATGTCGGCGATCATCAACTCAACCTTCTTGCCCGAGCTGTTTTTCCAATGGTGCTTCGTTCCTGCAAATTCGCGGGCGATGTCGCCGGCCTTGTGCAAGATCGGCTCGCTGCACTTGCTGGAAAACTCCTGGATTTCGCCTTCCTTGACCATGATCAGCGCGGGGCGATCCGCATGATCGTGCAAGGGGACGATGCCGCCGGGCTCAATGGTCATCGCGCGCATGCGCAGGCGGCGTTGGGCGAGCTTGACGTTTTCCTTCGACAAGTCGATGGAAGACAATTCGACATCCTTCACGCCGACCGGGGCCGACGGGGCGCCGGACAAGGGATTGTTGGCCGCCTTGCCCGCCGGGCATTCGCCGGCCAGGGCCTGTCCGCCATGAATCGCCAACAGCATGCCGGCGAGCATGGCCGAGGCCGTGAAGAGGGAAACCTTTTGCGACATGTTTTTCTCCGTGATGCTTTGAAATGCAGCGCCATGCATCTCCCGGAACACGGCGGCCACGGCACCCGTAGTCGAACCGGGCGGAGATTACTTACAACGTCACATCCCCGGCGTTACTGGCGCCAATAGCGGATAACATGACGGTCGTTTTCCCGATTGCTGCCATGCTCGCCTTCACCCTTCGCCGCCTCACCCAATCCGCGTTTGTGCTGGCAGTCATGGCGTTGTTGGTGTTCGTCGGCGTCTATGCAGTGGGCAATCCGCTTGAAATGCTCATCAACCCGCAGGCCGATGAATCGGAGCGGCTGCGGGCCACGATCGCATTGGGTCTCGACAAGCCGCTTCATGTGCAGTTCCTGTCGTTTCTGAAGGGCGCTGTCACCGGTGATCTTGGCAGGTCCTTTGTCTTCGGCATTCCTGCACTGGAGCTGATCTTTGCGAAATTGCCGGCCACCATCGAACTCGCCGTTGTGGCCATGCTGCTGGCCATCTTGCTCGGTATCCCGCTGGGGTTGATCGCCGGCCTGAAGCCGGACAGCGTCATCGGCAAGTCCATCATGGCGGGTTCGATCCTCGGATTTTCGCTGCCCACATTTTGGGTGGGGTTGGTGCTGATCATGCTGTTCTCGGTACAACTTGGTTGGCTGCCCTCGAACGGGCGCGGAGACACTGTCAACGTCATGGGCATTCCGTTGTCGGTCCTGACCCTTGATGGTTGGGCCCACCTGTTCATGCCCGCATTGAACCTGGCGCTGTTCAAACTCTCGCTGCTGATTCGCCTCACCCGCGCGCAAACGCGTGAGGCGTTGATGCAGGACTACGTGAAGTTCGCGCGCGCCAAAGGATTGAAGCCCTCTCGCGTGATCGGCGTGCACGTGTTGAAGAACATCATGATTCCCATTGTGACGGTCATCGGCCTGGAGTTCGGTTCCGTGGTCGCGTTTGCCATCGTCACGGAATCGATCTTTGCGTGGCCGGGCACCGGAAAGCTGCTGATTGATTCGATCAACCAGCTCGACCGGCCCGTGATCGTGGCGTACCTGTTGGTGATCGCGACACTCTTTGTCGTGATCAATTTTGTGGTGGACCTCGCGTATTCGTGGCTGGATCCGCGGGTGCGACTGGGCCAGGCCGCAGGACATTAGATGAACTTGGCGGATTCCCCCCTTCAACGCATTTGGACCGGCTTTGCGGAGTCCCGCGTGGCCCTGGTGGCGCTCGCGCTGCTTACGGTGATCGTGTGCGTGGCCCTGTTGGCCCCGCTCATCTCCCCACAGAATCCTTACGACCTTGCGCAACTGGATGTGATGGATGGCAAGCTCGCGCCGGGCGAAAAATCCATGGCTGGCAAAACCTACTGGCTCGGCACGGACGACCAGGGGCGCGACATGCTGTCAGGAATTTTTTATGGATTGCGAATCTCGCTGGCTGTGGGATTGGCCTCCACACTGATTGCCGTGACACTGGGCTTGGCCTTGGGGTTGGTCGCCGCATACGTCGGCGGATTCATCGATACGCTCATCATGCGGGTCGTGGACATCCAGCTCTCGTTTCCCTACATCCTGCTGGCCTTGATTCTGTTGGCCATCTTTGGCCCCGGGGTAAACAAAGTCATCATCGCCCTGGTGGCGGTGCAGTGGGCGTACTACACGCGTACCGTGCGGGCTGCTGCGCTGGTGGAAACGCAGAAGGAATATGTGGAGGCGGCGCGGGTCCTGGCGCTTTCGCATCGACGGATCCTGTTCCGGCACCTGCTTCCCAATTGCCTGCCGCCGCTGATCGTGGTGGCCACGGTGCAAGTGGCGCACGCGATTTCGCTGGAGGCCACCTTGTCGTTCCTGGGTCTGGGCCTTCCCATTACGGAGCCGTCACTGGGCTTGCTGATTTCCAACGGGTTCACCTACCTGATGAGCGGAAAATACTGGATCAGCTTTTATCCCGGTGTGGCATTGCTGCTGACGGTGATGGCCGTCAACCTGGTGGCAGATCAGCTGCGCGATGTGTTGAATCCGCGCTTGAGCAGAAACTGAAACTCGAGGTGGGACGCGGCGTTTCGGCCCAAAGCGGCTCAAACGGCGCGCCCATGCTCGGGTTTGGCGACTTTGTCGAGCAGATTTCTTCCAACGGGATGCGCAGTCGATGCGCGTGCCTTCAGCCAAAGGAAGTTGGCGACACCCCAAACATCAGCCGGCGCTAATACGCGCTTCCATCTTTCCGGAAGAACTGCCACTTGCCGTCGACCAACTTCGCCGCCAGGTCATCGTCCGGATAGTCCACCACATCGCCTGCAGCGCGATCCCCGATTTCCAGGTACACCACGTCTGCGCCCGAGCGGTTGACCAAGTGGTGTGCATCGCCCGTGCCCGCCTTGAAGCCGGCGCAATCTCCTGCATGCAAAAGCGTCTCGCCGGAATCGGTGATCAACGTGGGTGACCCCTCGAGCACGTAGATGAACTCATCTTGTCGTGTATGCGCATGCCGCAACGCGGACATTGCGCCGGGATGCAGCGTGGTGAGGTTGACGCCGAAATGGGAGAGCCCGAACAGGTCGCCCAGGACCCGCTTTTCCCGTTGGGCGACGCGTGCCGCAAACGGTTCGGGGTATAGGGATTTCTGTGTGCGGGGTGCCACCGCCGAGGCGGCAAGGGTAATGGGTTTGGATTTGTCCGGCATGTCGTTGACTCTACAGGGTAGGGTGGGAAGGGTGCGAATGCAAGGCTAACGCTTTGCGTCGGGCGGGTTCGCGGGATGGTCGCCCTTCACGATTTCACCGGAAGGCACGGCGGCTGTTGCCGTGGCATGCACGGCAAGCTTTCCATCCGCCCCCCAAAGCTTCGCCTCGCGGAACACCAGTTGTTTCCCCGCCTTGATCACCGTGGCTGCCCCCTTGCAAGGCCCCAATGTCATGGGGGCGACAAAGCTGCTCTTGATTTCGACGGTCGGCAACCACTGACGTGTCTTGGCGAATGCGGAAATGGAGATCAGCACGTCGATCATGGCAACGGCGAACCCGCCTTGGACGTTACCAAAATGATTCCGAAAAGCCGGCTGGAGCGCGAAAAGCAACGCCACCCGGCCGGTTTCAAAGGAGGCCTCTTCAATCGTGAAGGGCGTCAGCGCAGCGCAATCGGGCGCAGGCTGGTTTTCCAGCGCCTTCTGTAACGCATTTGCATCGGACATGGCGGGCCTGTTCGAAAGGAAGCAAACAACGCTGACGGAATTGTCGCTCTGGAGCATTTGACGCACCGGGGTCGATCCGGCATCGCCTGTTGCGGCATGCGTATCAGGTTATCACCCGGCAGACTGCCGTGCGCTCAAGGCGGAGGCGCACCCTCGGCGTCGGCCAATCGACGGGTTTAGCCGCGAGCTTCTGCAAGCACGGCGTGTGCAACCAGCTCCCCCACCTTGGCAAGGACCGCATCATCCTGGGCGCGCATGGCATCAAAATGGCCCGGTGCATCGTAGTAGGCGGTAATCACCATCGGCGCGCGCTGCGGCGGAAAACAGATGGCGATGTCGTTGTGCTTGTTGGGCATGCCCCTCGAGCGGCCGGTGCCCGTTTTGTCCCCGCATTGCCAGGACTCGGGAAGTCCCGCGCGCAAGCGCTTCATGCCGGTGCGGGTGGCGCGGGTCCAGGCAAGAAGTTTTTCGCGAGACGCGGGCAGCAGTGCATCGCCCACCAAAAACTTCGCCGCCAAGGCCGACATGGCGCGCGGCGTGGTGGTATCGCGCACCTCGCCTTTGGGCACCCAGTTGGCGTCCGGCTCGAATCGATCCTGCCGCGTCACTGAATCACCCAGGGCGCGAAGGCGAGCTGTGAATTCTTCCGGTCCGCCGAGTTTCCTCAGCAGCAGGTTGGCGGCGATGTTGTCGCTGGTGGTCTGGGTGGCCTCCGCCAGTTGCAAGAGACTCAGGTCGCCGCGTCCTGCAAGCGGGGCGGCAATCGGTGCATGATCAATGACATCGGCAGTCCTGATCGGAATGCGCTCTTCCACATTGAGTCGTCCTTGATCACCCTCGCGCAAGATCACTCCCGCGAGCGCGAGCTTGAAGGTCGAACACATTCCAAAACGTTCGTCCTCTCGCCAGCCGATCCCTTTGCCGGTGCCCGTATCGAGCACAAACACGCCGAGACGGCCGCCGGAATTCTTTTCAAGAATCAGCAGCGACTGACGGAGAGTCTGCGGCAAGGTGGCAAGGGACGGCATGGCCGAGAGGCCAACGAGTGCGGGAACCGCCGCCATGAATGCGCGGCGCGAGGAGGAGGTCAATATCATGGGGTGCATTGCGTCATGAAGGGGGGATTGAGAAAAACGAAGGCAAACAGCCGGGAAACTCTAAAGCCAGATTGTGGCGAAAAACGGGCGAGCCGGACTGGATCAACCAGCTGCCGCCCGCAAGATGCGCGCGACGGTGGATGATAGGTTGATGCCCATTGTTTCGCGCAATTTTCTCGCCCGGTCGTTAAGCACTGCGGCGTCGAGGTCCGGCTTTTCCCCGGTCCAGGCAAAGGCGATGGCGTTGCCGCCTTCGATCGGTTGCAATGCAAGGGCGCGACCAATGAAGGCCGCGCGCAACGCTTCGATCTGGCGCGCAAACCCCTTGCTGCGGCCAAAGAGGTTGAGCACCAGAATGCCCTTGCGGGACAGGTGCCGCCGGCAGTCGGCATAGAATTCGGCGGTACCCAGCGCGCCGAAACGCGCATGCTCATCGTAGCCATCGACCATCAGGCAATCGAACTTGTCACGGCGTGTTTCGGACATCCAGGCCACAGCGTCGGTGATGTCGATGTGGATGCGAGCGTCGTCGCGTGGCAGTTTGAACGCGGCATAGGCCATGCTCAGCACGTCCGGGTTGATCTCCAGAATGTTTTGATGCGATTCCGGCCGGTGCCGGTGCCAAAACTTCGTCAACGAGGCCGCGCCCAGTCCGACCTGCAGGATGCGTGTGGGCCAGAGGTCGTCGGCGCGCAGCAACAGGCACCCCACCATTTCGCGGGTGTACTCCAATTCCAGCGCATACGGTCGCGCGATGCGCATCGCGCCCTGAACCCATTCGGATCCGAAATGGAGAAACCGGACGCCGGCTTCCTCGCTGGTCTCGATGCTGTGGCGCTGGCGTGCGGAGGTTGGGGGCATGTCACGCGCCGAACAGGCGTTTGACATCGTCCGCGCCAAAGCGGTACTGCTCGTTGCAAATGTCGTCGGTCACCACGATTTCGCCCTGTTCCGCCAGCGTGGCTTCGACTTCCTCGCGCCCGAGCGACTTCAGCATGGCCTCGACCTTGGCCACGTCGCGGCGGCATGCATACGTCACGGGCTTTGCGCGGAACAGCCGCACGTCCTCCTCATGGAAAAGACGGTGCAGGAGTTCATCCGCAGACGCACTGGTCAATTCCGCGCCGGTCACACTTGCCGCCAGATGCTCGACGCGTGCCCAGCCGTCGGGATCTTTCTGATCCGCACCCGGAAGTTTTTGAAGCAGCAATGCACCGGCTCCCTTGTCGTTCGAAGAAATCCACAAATGCGTCGGCAACTGTTCCGATTGATCGAAGTAATGTTCAAAGCACTCGGCGATGGAGAGTCCCGACAGCGGCACGACGCTTTGGTACATCGCCGGGGGTTTGCCGGGGTCGTTGTGCGTGAGCGTCATTGCCAGCGTTCCCCCGTCGGCCCATTCGGCGAAGGAGGCCGCAGATTCCTGCTTGCGGGCAATGCCCCGTACGGCAAGGGTCTCTGTGCAATCGGCCATGGCCAAAGGCGCGCCGGTCTGGCCGGGGCGCTGGATTTGCAGCGTGACGCGGCCCACTTGCTTGAGGCCGCTGCCCACCAGCACCGCAACGCACGCCAGTTCCCCGAGGAAGCCTTGAACGGCCGGTGAATAACCGCGTCCCGCGTGCATGGCACCCCACACGCTGGTGAGCCGGACCAGCTGGCCGCGAACTTCGAGGTTTTCAAGCGTAAATCGGCGGCAATAATTGGCAATATCATCCATCCAGCCAGTGTACCAAGGCCGGACCGTCGAGCGCGATTCTGAACGCGTAAGGGATGGCCCCGTGCCGCGACCCATTTCTTTTTCCGCCCACAAGGATACCCATGCGCGCCCGTTTGCTTCCCTTGCTGTTGTTGGCGTCAACCGCCCATGCCGGCGAATTCTTTGAAACCGAAGGCGTGGCGATCGGAGGCTATGACGCGGTGGCGTACATGCGAGAGCAGCGTGCGGTGACCGGAACGCAGGAGCACACCTTCACCTACAAAGGGTCGGTGTTCCGATTCAAGAGCGCCGAAAATCGCGACGCGTTTGCCGCCGCCCCCGCGCAGTTTGCCCCCCAATATGGCGGCTACTGCGCGTTCGGAGTGTCTCGGGGCTACAAGGCCGTGACGTCGCCCGAAAGTTTTTCCGTGGTCGATGGCAAGCTCTATTTGAACTACAACGCCGAAGTGAAGACGATGTGGTCCAAGGATGTGCCCGGCTACATTTCAAAGGCCAATCGTGAATGGCTCACCGTGGCGCAGACCACCAAGGTCTTGAAATAGGCCGCCAGACCACCCCGTTGTAATTCCTGCCGCTGCAAAACGACTGACCGCCTCAATTCAAACCATCGTTGAGGCGCAAATGTTGAAGGGCAAGACGGCACTGATCACGGGATCCACCAGCGGCATCGGCTTGGGCATTGCGGAAGCGCTCGCTGCACAGGGCGCAAACATCGTCCTCAATGGCTTTGGCGACCCCAATGACATCGAGACGACTCGCGCGCGCATCGCCAGGGAGGCCGATGTGCGCGTCATGTACTTTGCGGCCGACCTGAGCCAACCCGCAGGAGTGGCACACCTGATGCGAGCTACGCATGACGAATTCGGCGGTGCGGATATCGTTGTCAACAACGCGGGCGTCCAGCACGTGTCTCCGGTGGAAGCATTTCCCGTCGAGAAATGGGACCTCATCCTTGCGCTCAACCTGACCGCCGCGTTTCACACGACACGCCTTGCGTTGCCCGCCATGCTGGCCAAGCGCTGGGGGCGTGTCATCAACATCGCCTCCGCGCACGGGTTGGTGGCCTCTCCGTACAAGTCCGCCTATGTTGCAGCCAAGCATGGCATTGTCGGGTTTACCAAAAGTGTCGCGCTGGAAGTGGCCGAGCAGGGTGTCACCGTCAACGCCATCTGCCCGGGTTATGTGCTGACTCCGCTGGTGGAAAAGCAAATCCCGGACACCGCGAAGGCGCGCGGCATTTCCGAAGAAGCCGTCAAGCGCGATGTGCTGCTTGCGGCGCAACCGACCAAGCAATTCGTCAAAGTTGAGGAAGTGGCCGCATTGACCGCGTTCCTCGCCTCGGACGCCGGCGCGTCGATCACGGGCACGGCGCTGCCCGTGGACGGTGGCTGGACGGCGCAGTAGATCCTGAATCGCATTCCGGGCCTGCCTGCAAGGCATGTCCGGCGTTGGCGCGAGCCGGTGCGGGTGTCATCTCATCTCCCGTGACACCCGTGCCGGAAACCGGCCTCATCCACACCGCACCCACTTCAATGGAGACCTTGCTTGAATCCTGCTGACCTGAGTACCCCTTTGATAGAAACTTTCCTTGCCATGCAGCGCATCAGTCTATCGGCAGCCGAATCGTTGGCAGCGCTCAATGCGGATGCGGTTCGTGTGCTGGCGCGGCAGGCGTCGGTGGCCAAGCCCATTCCTCGAGTTGACGCGCTGGTCCCCTGGGTTTTGCATGAGGCTGCGAAATTGCCCCCTGCGCTCTCGGAATCTCTCAAGTTGTCGCGCCGCGCCGCGGCGATCCTCTCGACAACCACTGCTGACTGGATGGGGGTCTGTGCGAGCCACGCCAAGGACCTGAACACCCAGGCGTTGGAGGCGGCGGACACGTTGTCAGGGCTGCTGGGGAAGAATGACTCCGGGATCTCTGAACAGGCCCGTGGGGTTCGCGAACGGCTGGATCATGCCCACCACGCCTATCAGAACATGCTGGCGGCATTTCGCAGCGCCGCGGATGCATTTGCCGAGTCGCCGGAGACGGCCGTCTCGAAAACGACCCGACGGACGCGCGCATAATGGCCCGCATTATGCCGATCCGGCCCAAGCGATCCACCAAACCGCAGCCAGCAGCCGGCTGCCCAGTCCCCGGACTCATTGCGGGCCGCAAGCCCATCAACCTCGCCCTGCAAGGGGGCGGTGCGCATGGCGCGTTCGCCTGGGGGGTCATCGACCGCTTGCTCGAAGACGGACGCATCGATATCGATGGCGTGTCCGGCACCAGCGCGGGCTCAATGAATGCCGTGGTGTTCGCCCATGGCCGCCTCGTGGGCGGGCACGAGGGCGCGCGCCAGGCGCTGGAAGATTTCTGGAAGGCGGTGTCCGATGCTGGGCAACGATATTCGCCGATCCGCAAGGCACCGTGGGAGTCGATGCTGGCTGGCTGGAGCGGCGAGGCGAATTTCGCGTTCGAGGCCTTCAAGCTGATGACCAACGCGATGTCCCCCTACCAATGGAACTGAATTTCAATCCGTTGCTCGACATCATCAAGTCGCAAGTGGATTTTCGAGCACCTGAACCAGTGCCCGAACACCAAATTGTTCCTTTCCGCCACCAACGTGCACACCGGCAAGGTGCGGGTGTTCAATACGCATGAAATCACGCCCGAGGCGGTGATGGCCTCGGCGTGCCTTCCGTTCCTGTTCCAGGCCGTGGAGATTGATGGCGAGGCGTATTGGGACGGCGGTTACATGGGCAATCCTTCGCTGTTTCCGTTGTTCTACGGCACCAGCACGCGCGACGTGCTGATCGTGCACATTAACCCCATCGAGCGTCATGTCACGCCGAAGTCGCCGGTGGAAATCTATGACCGGGTCAATGAGATCAGCTTCAACTCCTCCCTGATCAAGGAATTGCGCGCCATCGCGTTCGTGCAAAAGCTGGTGGACGAGGGCTGGCTCAAGGACGAGTACAAGAAGAAAGTGATGTACGTGCTGGTGCACTCGCTGCGCGCTGACGAGGCCTTGGCCGACTGCTCGGTGGCCAGCAAGTTTGAAAACGACTG
Organism: Usitatibacteraceae bacterium; assembly: GCA_044228625.1. Classification (GTDB taxonomy): domain Bacteria; phylum Pseudomonadota; class Gammaproteobacteria; order Burkholderiales; family Usitatibacteraceae; genus UKL13-2. Next base: position 63,567 of record JBGAUM010000003.1, read on the forward strand.
GAAGTTCCTCACCGGATTGCGCGACCGCGGGAGGGCGGCGGCCAGCGCCTGGTTGAAGGCGAATTTCGACGCGATTGGCAATCGCTCGACCGTGGACTTGCGCGCCGAATTCCTCAACAGCGGCAGCGAGATGGACGGTAAGGCCTACCGGCCCGAGTCGACCAATACAGCGACCAAGCACGCATCCACAACCACCACATCCAAACGCCGCAAAGCGTCGTAACAGAAGCAAACGGGAGAGACATGAACAAGGGCAAGTTATTGGCCGTGATCGGCCTTGCCGCGTTGATTGCGGCATTCTTCATCTTCGATCTGGGCAAGTATTTCGGCCTCGATTACATCAAGAGCCAGCAGGCGGCCGTGCAGGCTTACTACACGGCGAACCCGGTGCAGGCCATTGGGGCGTTCTTCGGTGTATATGTGGCGGTGACGGCGCTGTCGTTGCCGGGCGCGGCCATCATGACGCTGCTCGCAGGCGCGGTGTTCGGCTTGGTGACGGGCACCATCATCGTGTCGTTCGCATCATCCGCCGGAGCCACGCTTGCGTTCCTTGTGTCGCGCTTCATCCTGCGCGATTCGATCCAGTCCAAGTTCGGCGACAAACTCGCGGCAATCAATCGCGGCATCGAGAAAGATGGCGCGTTCTATTTGTTCACGCTGCGCCTGGTGCCGGCGTTTCCGTTTTTCGTCATCAACCTGGTGATGGGCCTGACCCGGATGAAGACCTGGACGTTTTACTGGGTCTCGCAACTGGGCATGCTGGCGGGCACCGTGGTCTATGTCTTCGCCGGCCAAAAGCTCGGCGAAATCACCTCGCTCAAGGGCATTCTTTCGCCCGGCTTGATCGGCGCGTTCGTTCTGTTGGGAATCTTTCCGCTGGTCGCCAAGAAAATCATCGATGGCATCAACGCGCGCAAGGTTTACGCGAAATGGGCAAATCGGAAGCCGGCGAAGTACGACCGCAACGTGGTTGTGATCGGCGCGGGCTCGGCGGGCTTGGTGACCTCCTACATCGCCGCGGCGGTGAAAGCCAAGGTGACCCTGGTTGAAAGGCACAAGATGGGCGGCGATTGCTTGAATACCGGCTGCGTGCCGTCCAAGGCGCTGATCCGTTCGGCCAAGCTGCTGAACCACATCTCGCGCGCCAAGGAGTTCGGCATCACTTCGGCCTCCGCACAGTGGGATTTTGCCGAAGTGATGGAGCGCGTGCAAAAGATCGTCAATGACATCGAGCCGCACGATTCCGTGGAACGCTACACGGGGCTGGGCGTGGATTGCGTGCAAGGCACGGCCAAGATCCTCACGCCCTGGGAAGTGGAAATCACCAACGAGGACGGGTCAAGGCGCACGCTCACCACCAAGAACATCGTCATCGCGGCAGGCGCGCGCCCGTTCGTGCCGCCGATCCCGGGTTTGGCCGAATGCAATCCGCTGACCTCGGACAACATCTGGAACATCCGCAAACTGCCCAAGCGCCTGGTGGTGCTGGGCGGTGGGCCGATCGGCTCGGAGCTCACCCAGTGTTTCGCGCGCGCTTCGGTGCCAAGGTCACGCAGGTGGAAATGATGCCGCGCATCATGATCCGCGAAGACGTGGAAGTCTCCAAGATGGTGGAGGCCAAGTTCCGCGCCGAGGGCGTGGATGTGTTGACCAATCACAAGGCGTTGCGCGTGGTGAATGAGGGCGGCGAGAAAAATCTCGTCGTCGAACACGAAGGCAAAGAGAAGAAGATCCCGTTCGACGAAATCCTCTGCGCCCGTCGGGCGCGTGGCCAACCCGAAGGGCTACGGGCTCGAGGAGTTGGGCATCCCGGCCTCCGCGTGGTCGAGACCAACGAATACCTGGAAACCATCTACCCCAACATTTTCGCCTGCGGCGACGTGGCCGGGCCCTACCAGTTCACGCACACGGCGGCGCACATGGCCTGGTACTGCGCGGTCAACGCGCTGTTTGGCCGCTTCAAGAAATTCGCGGTCGATTATTCCGTGGTGCCGTGGGCCACCTTCACGACCCGGAAGTCGCACGCGTGGGTTTGAACGAGCAGGAAGCCAAAGAGAAGGGCATCGCGCACGATGTGCACGTGTATGGCATTGACGACCGACCGGGCGATCGCAGACGGCGAAGCGCATGGTTTCGTGAAAGTCATCACGCCGAAGGGTTCGGACAAGATTCTCGGTGCCACCATTGTCGGCGAGCACGCCGGCGACTTGCTGGTCGAATTCGTCGCGGCCATAAAACACGGCTTTGGGCTCGAGGGCATCCTCGGCACCATCCACACGTATCCGACATTGGGCGAGGCCAATAAATACGCGGCGGGCATCTACAAGCGCTCGACGGCCACGGTGGGCAAGCTCGCTGTGGGCAAGGCGCTCAATGACTGGACGCGTGGGGAAGGCAGTTTCTTTGGCGTTCTGGGCGCTGGCCTGAAGTTGTTGATTTCGCCGGACAATACGCCCGCATATCCGAAGAGCGAACACCACTGACGCGGTCGTCCGCGGACTTGTGCCCGGGCGGTTGCTTTCTTGAAGACGAGCACAGATGAATCCGTCCCGCCAGATTCCATTGCCTCTTGCCCCGGCCAGCGTGGCCGCGCTATTGGGATTGGCGCTTTTCGCCTTCTGGATTCCCTACTTCTCCCAGCTGTCCACCGCCAGCCGCTACGTGCACTTTCACGTGTTCGCCATGGTGGCGTGGATGGGCCTGCTGATTGCGCAGCCGTTGTTGATGCGTGTGGGCCGCGTGGATCTGCATCGCCTGGTGGGCAAATCCACTTACCTGCTGATCCCGCTCGTGGTGATCAGCGGGATCCTCCTCGCGCACCACCGCCAATCGCAACCCGGCCAGCTCGACCAGCCCGGCATGCTGCAACTGCTGGTGCTGCAAACCGTTTCCCCGCTCTTGATGGTGGGCTTCTACACGATGGCGCTGTCCAACCGCCGCACTGCAGCCGTGCACGCGCGCTGGATGCTGGCCACCGCATTGCTCCTGATCGACCCCATCGTCGCGCGCGTATTGATTTTTCATTTCCCGGCGCATGCGGACGCCGCCGAATGGCTGGGCCCGGCGCTGGCCTGTGGCTTGACCGTTGGATTGATCATCGCCGAGCGCAAAGCAACGGCGGGCCGGCGGGTGTTTCCCATGGTTTTGGGATGCCTGGTGTTGCAGCAGACATTGTTCTATGCGCTGGGGCTGTCAGATTTCTGGCGGCGATTCGCGCTGTGGTTTGTCGCCCTGCCTTTGACTTGAAACATTACATCTTGGAAACGAGCATGAAAAAACTTCTCCTTTTTCTTGTTGCCCTCAGCCTTTCGCTTGCCGCGCAGGCGCAGTCCTTCGACCACTCGCACGCCGCCTTCACGGCGCTGCTCAAGAAGCATGTCGTCGTCATCGACGGCGGCAAGGCGAGCAAGGTCAAGTACGTGGATCTCAAGAAGGATCAGCCGCAACTCAAAGCCTACCTCGACACGCTCTCGGCAGTCTCGGAAGCCGACTTTAACGCCTGGAGCAAGGCGCAGCGCATGGCGTTCCTTATCAACGCGTACAACGGATTCACGCTGGAACTCATTCTCCAGAATTACCCGGTGAAGTCGATCAAGGACATCGGTGGCGTGTTCGACAATCGGTGGAAACGCAAATTCTTCAAGCTGTTCGGTCAGGAGTGGTTTTTGGACAAGATCGAACACGAGACATTGCGCAAGCCCGGTGCCTACAACGAACCCCGTGTGCACTTTGCCGTGAACTGTGCGTCCATCGGCTGCCCGGCGCTGCGCGAAGAAGCGTTTACCGCGGACAAACTCGACAAGCAACTCGAAGAACAAGCCGTGCGCTTTCTCTCCGACCGCTCGCGCAATCGCTACACCAATGGCAAGCTCGAAGTCTCGCGCATCTTCGATTGGTTCAAGGTCGATTGGGAATCCGGTTATTCTGGATTCGACGGCAAGACCCCGCCGATCAAATCACGCGAGGAATACTTCGCGCGCTATGCCAAGGTGTTGTCGGACAATCCGGCAGACCAGCAGGCCGTTGCAGGCGGCAAGGCGCCGATCTCCCATCTGGAATATGACTGGAGTTTGAACGGGAACTGAGCTCGTTTGCCGGGTTGATGCATGCAACAACCCAGGAGGCGATGGACAAAGTCTAGTGCTGGTGCGGCGTTTGGGGCTAAAGTGCCTCAGAAAGGCCGTCCTGCCTTGGGTTTTTCTTAGATCTGAGGATTTACAATATCCAGGCCGGTATAGTGGGGGTCATGTCGAACGCGCACCCCGAGCAGGAATCGTCCGGACCGCCGCCGCCTTCCACGTGGCCACACAAATTGCTGCGCACCCTGATTACCGTGCCGCTCGCAATCTGGGTCTTTCTCGAAGAGTGGGTCTGGGACAGCATCCTGGTGTTCATGCGTTGGGTGGGCAAGCTTCCACCCATCCATTGGCTGGAGACACAGGTTTCAAAGCTCCCGCCGGACGCCGCGCTGATCGTGTTCGCCGTTCCGGGCTTGATCCTGCTGCCCTTCAAGTTTGCCGCGCTCTACCTCATCGCCCATGGTCACAAGTTCTATGGCTTGATGGTGTTTGTCGTGGCCAAACTGATCGGCACGGCGTTCCTGGCGCGCATCTTTTCCTTGACCAAGCCGGCCCTGATGACGATCGGCTGGTTCAACAAGTTCTACACCTGGTTCGATGGGTGGAAACAGCGGCTCTATGCCTACGTGCGGGAGATGCCCGCCTACCAGGCCATCAAGTCCCGCGCCCGTGCCGTGAAGGAGGCCGTCAGGCGCTGGTGGCAGGCGCGAACCGGGTCGCGTCGGTGGGATCAGTGAGCGGAGGCGTCCGCATGCGAAAATTGTCCCTGAACCGCGGGTTCCCGGCGTAATGCCGGCCCCGAGGAGACCTCGTTCCACTCCGCTGCCGCAGGTGGCGCCCTTGAATCCCGCTCCGAATTGAGCCTCATTCGCCTCCTTCGCATTTCGACAGTGATCATTCGCCACGGCCTGGATGAATTCCTGCCGGCGGGATTCACGCGGTCGCTGATCGGCGCCGTATTCTTTTGGCGACGCCACGAGGCGCCGCGCGGCGCACGGTTGCGCGCGGCGTGCCAGGAGTTGGGCCCATTGTTCGTGAAGTTTGGCCAACTGCTTTCCACGCGCCCGGACTTGGTGCCGCCGGATATCGCGCACGAACTGGCTGCCTTGCAGGACCGCGTGCCGCCGTTTCCTCCCGCCGAAGTCGAGGCGCTGCTGGCGCGCACCTACGCGCGCGACGGCGGCTGGCGCAACGTGTTCTCCGCGTTCGACATGACGCCGGTGGCGAGTGCGTCGGTCGCCCAAGTCCACTTTGCCACGTTGGGTTCCGGCAAGTTTGCCGGGCGTGACGTGGCGGTGAAGCTGGTACGGCCGGGCATCGACAAAACCATCGCGCACGATGTGGCACTGCTCTACACCATGGCGGGTCTGGTCGAATCGAACTTTGCCGACGGCAAGCGGCTCAAGCCGCGAGAGGTGATCGCCGAATTCGACAAGACCGTGCACGATGAACTGGACATGGTGCGCGAGGCCTCCAACGCCTCCACCTTGCGGCGCAATTTCGCCGACGGCACCCTGCTGTACGTCCCCGAAGTGTATTTTGACTACACCACGCGCGATGCCTTGGTGATGGAGCGCATGGAATTCATCCCGGTCAACGACATCGACCGCATGACGTCGCTGGGTTTCGATTTGGCGCGCCTCGCGGCGGATGGCGTGAAGATCTTTTTCACGCAAGTGTTCCGGGACGGCTTCTTTCACGCCGACATGCACCCGGGCAATATTTTCGTGCTCAAGACGGGAATCTATTCCGGCGTGGATTTCGGCATCATGGGCACGTTGACCGATGCCGATCGCAACTACCTCGCTCGCAACTTTGCCGCGTTTTTTGACCGCGACTACAAGGCGGTGGCGGTGGCGCACATTGAAGCGGGCTGGGTGCCGAAAGATACGCGGGTCGATGAGTTCGAATCCGCCATTCGCTCGGTGTGCGAACCGATTTTCGACAAGCCATTGGACGAAATCTACTTCGGCACCATCCTCTTGCGCCTGTTCGAGGTGTCGCGCCGCTTCC
>JBGAUM010000104.1:0-11868 GCA_044228625.1 Usitatibacteraceae bacterium
AAGTACACCGAGTAGTTGCGCTGCAAACCGTAGGTAAAGCAGGCGCGCGCGAATCCCTTGATCGACTCATCGAGGTTGTACATGCCCATCGCGATGCCGGCGCCGGGCGCCTTGAAAACTTCGCGTTCAATCGGTGCGCCACCGTCGGCAGGCGTGAAGGTCATTTTCAAGGTGCCGGCCCCGGGAAACTGGAAGTCGGTCGCGCGATATTGATCGCCAAACCCGTGACGTGCCACCACGACCGGCTTGTCCCAATGCGCCACCAAGCGCGGGACGTTCTTGCAAATGATTGGCTCGCGGAAAATCGTGCCGTCCAGGATGTTGCGGATCGTGCCGTTGGGCGACTTCCACATTTGCTTCAGGTTGAATTCCTTCACGCGCGCTTCGTCCGGCGTGATCGTCGCGCATTTCACCGCGACGCCGTATTTCTTTGTCGCGTTGGCCGAATCGATCGTCACCTGGTCATTGGTCGCGTCACGATGCTCCATGCCCAAGTCGTAATACTTCAGATCCACATCAAGGTACGGAAGGATCAGCTTTTCACGGATCATCTTCCAGATGATGCGGGTCATTTCATCACCGTCCATTTCGACGATGGGGTTTACGACTTTGATCTTGGCCATGGGGATTTCCTGAAGTGCGTGAAGGAGAAGGCGGAATGCGTAGGGAAGATCGATTATAGCAAAGCGTCCTTCCGCTTGACCCGCCGAGCAAAGGGCAAACCCTAGAACTGGCGCGGTGTTTGGGGCGATTTTGGCTCGCGTGGCGCGCGGAATTTGGCTTTTCGCCTGGGCGGGGCGAGTGATAAGCTGTTGTGTGCGCTCAAGTCGTCGTCCAAGCGGATCACAAGAAGCGAATTGACGCATCGGAATGCGCTGTCTCGCTGGCGCAATCCGTTCCTCCACCTGAGTCCCTCGACCCACTTCACGACTCCATGATCCAAGGCTCCTGCCATTGCGGTGCTGTCCACTGGTTCCTGCGCGAACTTCCCGAATCTGTCACCGCCTGCAACTGCACGGCATGCCGCCGATACGGCGTGCTGTGGGCGTACGGCCACGAGGGCGAAAACATCCGCATCCAGGGGGAAACCACGACTTACATTCGCGGCAAATCATTGAGCTTCAATTTTTGCGGGACATGTGGTTGCGTGACGCATTGGCGTGCATTGAAATCAACTACTGAAGGCCGCCGGCGGATCGCCGTGAATTTGCGCATGACGGACCCTAACGCCATTGCGCAGCTGCCCATCGATCACTTCGATGGTTTGGACAAGTGGGAGGACCTGCCGCGTGACGGACGCTGCGTGAAGGATCTCTGGTTCTAGCCGGCATGCCGCATTTACCATGAAACATCTTCTCGACAACATCGCCTGGCATACGCTTTCCGGTCATCATCTGCGTCACTCGGCGGGTACTGCAACCTCGCGTCGATACGCCCATGGTTTTTCGCCCATCTTGGGATTTTCGGACCCGTTACACGCGGATTTCCATGCGCTTGAACCGTTTTGTCACCCGGACGAACATTTCTATACCGACGGGTGGTCCGGTGAAGTGCCTGGCGGGTGGACGCTTCACGTTGAATCCACCATGTTCAAGATGGTCTGGGAAGGCGGCCTGCCCAAGGAGGACTCCTTGTTGCAGGCTTGCACACTGGACCACTCCCATGCGGGCCAGGCCCTGGAGTTGGCCACGCGGACGCGGCCCGGCCCTTTTGGGCCGCGCACCATTGAGCTGGGAGATTACTTTGGCTGCTTCGACGGCGCCAAGTTGATTGCCATGGCGGGCGAGCGAATGCACGCGCACACGCTTCACGAGATCAGCGGTGTCTGCACCGACCCCGAATTCCGCGGACAAGGCTTGGCTCGCCGCTTGATGCTTTTGATTGTGCGCCGGCAAATGATGCGTGGAGAGATTCCATTCCTGCATGTCATGCGTGAAAACTCAGGGGCCCGGGCACTCTATGAGCGCATGGGGTTTCGCAATTACAAGGAAAGTGTGGTGCGCGTGGTATCGCCCGACTGAACGCGTTGACCTGGATTGGTCGGTGGTGCTCGCGCGGGCGATCGCACAAGGCGCGCCGATATAATCGATCTCATCTACTGCTGCGCCGACACTCTGCGCACATTCTCTCTTCGGCTGTTCCCACCAACGCCGTGCCCGCCCCTCTTCCCCACGCCCAACTGTTCGACGCCATCAGGTCGCTAAAGGACTGCAACGATCCGCTCGCAGGCTTGATCCGGCTCGTCAATGCCTTGCGGCCGGACCGCCCGTCGAACGCGATATTGGTGCGTGCGCGATTTGCGGTTTTGATTGCGTCGATTGAGGCCGATGCCGGCTCGCGCGCGGCGTTGCGATCCTGCCTGTTGGCCCTGCTGGAAAACCGCAAGCAAGTGAGTTTCTTCGCCGATAGCGGCATTCTCCCCAATAGCGGATTCTTTTCCGAGTTGTGGCGACGCATCGTTCAGCGTTTTCTGCCAGCGATCAAGGAACCTGGGTACTTGCGCGATGCCGTCCAGTTGGTCTTTCATCGCCGCACAGATTACGAATGGTTCGATGCCATCGATGAAGTTGACAAGCTGCGTTTGTGGCGTGCACTGGACTTTGACGCATCGGCAAATCATCCCGCACTGCACCACACGCTCAATCAAATGCTGGATGCCGCCGACGTGCTTGCTACGCGTATCGGCGCCATGGGCCTGGAGCCTGAGTTGGTTCGCCTGCATCCCCGCATCGAGGAGCGAGGCTCGCCATTCCTTGCATTGGCCCTTGAAACACACGATCTGTCGAAATCGTATCGCGCCTATTTGGCCGGCGGCGAGCTCCCCACCGAGGACGAACGGCAGCTTGATGTACTCATTGGCCAGTGCCGGGACGTGCTGACACGCGTGCGTTCCCGCGCTGCGGCAGTCGGGACCAGCTTGGGCCTGACATACCTCCTGCGGCGGCTCGAACAAAGCCTCTTGCGGCTGCAACTGATTGCACACCTGCTCGCGCTGCGTCACCGGGAGACCGGCGCACTCCAGACTGGGCGCAGCGAACTCGCGACGCTGGCCATTGAACTGATCGGAGATGTGATGCAGGGCGAGGGCTTGCGCCAGCAGATCCGGGGACACGTCAGCCGCACGGTCGGGCTGCTGGCATTGCGCGTCACCGACAACGCCAGCCGCGCGGGTGAACACTACATCACCGCAACACGCGATGAATATTTCACGATGTGGCGCGGCGCAATGGGCGCCGGTTTCGTTGTGGGATTCATGGCGCTGCTGAAGGTGGTTTCGGCAAAAGCTTCTCTTGCGCCGCTGGGATATGCCCTGGCTTATGCGCTCAATTATTCGTGTGGCTTCATGCTGATTCACGTTTTGCATTGGACGCTGGCGACCAAGCAGCCCGCCATGACCGCGTCAACCATTGCCGGCGTCATCGGCGAGATTCGCGGACGCATGAAGGATGTCGAGCGGCTGGCCACTCTGGTCACAGACCTGGTGCGAAGCCAAATTGCGGCCATCTTGGGAAACGTGCTCATCGCCATTCCGACAGCCATGGCACTGGCGGCTCTGGTTTCGATGGTCATGGGCGCCCCCTTGCTGGACCCCAGCAAAGCGCGCGGCATCCTGACGGACATTTCTCCCATCGATAGCCTGGCGCTGCCGCATGCAGCCGTCGCCGGCGTCTGTCTTTTCCTGGGCGGCCTCATCTCGGGCTACTTCGACAACCTGGCCGCCTATGAACGCATTCGCGAGCGGATCGCACAAACACATTGGCTGGAGCGTTTGTTGGGGGCGCCTCGCCTTTCGCGCTTTGCAGAGTACCTGGACAACAACCTCGGCGCATTGGCCGGCAATTTCTTTCTCGGCTTCATGCTGGCGGGTGCCGGCACGATCGGTTTCTTGACGGGTCTTCCCCTCGACGTTCGCCATGTCACGCTGGCATCTGCGCAATTCGGCCTGTCGCTGGTCTCGCTGGGGTTTGAAATCGACCTGATCACGCTGGCAAAGTGCCTCGCTGGAATTGCGCTGATCGGCATGACGAACCTTGTGGTGAGCTTTGCTTTGGCCCTCTGGGTCGCCCTGCGATCACGCGGCATTGCATTCACACAGTCCGGGGCACTGCTGGTGTCGCTCCTGGGCAGGCTCAAGAACGACTGGAAGAGTTTCGTCTGGCCGGACAAACAGGCTGGAAGCCGGCCCCAATAGCCGGCCGTGTGCTCAATTCAGGCGACACGCGTCCTCGGAAGCGCAACTTACCCCGTCATTGCGCCTTTTCGCCTTTGACCACGCGGGACAACAACTCGCGCGTGACGGTTCCGGTCTTCTGATAGGCGATCTTGCCGGCGGGGTCGTAGACGATGGTCGTTGGAAGGCCCTTGACCTTGCCGAAGGCTTTCTCACTCTTATCGTCGCCAAGCACCAAGGGATAGGTGTGTCCCACTTTTTTCGCGAAAGCGATGACTTTGGACTTGTCATCCCAGTCAAGGGCAATGCCGATGACCCGGACCTTGTCGCCGGCCTCCTTGGCAAAGGCGGCAATGTCCGGGATCTCCTTGATGCAGGGGGCGCACCATGTGGCCCAAAAATTGACAACAACCCACTGACCCTTGGCATCTGCCAATCGCTGCGGCTTACCCGCAGTGTCAGTGAGTTCAAAGGCTCCTGACGCGGGCACAAAAGGGACGAGCGCGGCAACGATCGTCACCCGCAAGGCGGCAGTTGACTTTGCTCGCAGCCGAGAGAAGAAAGATGGCATGATCGCTCTGCTAGAATCGGGACCCGATGTTAGCATCTGCATGACCGCAGTAGTCCGCAAAGTGACATCTGGCGGGTAACCCATCCTCGCCAACGATCCGCTGCGCAAACCGACCGACAACCCCGGGGAAAACATGGCGCTTGGTCTCAACGTACCCGTTCCGTCGCAGCCACTACCCAAGGAGATCGAGCTCAATCCCAAAAGGGCGCGGGCGTGGATCGACACCCTGCCGCTGACCAAAACGGTCGACTCCGCGCGCGTGTTGGCAGGAACGCTGGCGACGCTCAACAATTCAAAGATTTCCGCAGAGGAGCGGGTCGCCGTACTGGAGGCGTACCGGCCAATTCTGCACGTGCTGTTCGACGAACTGCAGGCGATCTACGCTTATGCGCCGTTGCCGCTGCAGCCCAAGCAACAAGAGGCGTTTGACCTTGCTTCAGACCTGAACCTGCAGTGCTGCATCGTGTACAAGCTCTTGTTGCTGGAAAAAACCGGCAAGATGGTGCTGTTCAATGCCAAGAAAACCTTGCCGCCGCCCCTCTACTGGTCGTTGGCCCACTTGCATGCGTTGATGATGCAGTGCTATCGCGTCTATCACCCGGTACCCGCCACTGTGTGGCGCGAAATGCACATGTTGCATCAGTACGCCGAAGAGCAGGGATTCCTCGCGGAAGTGGTTGATACGGAATCCAATTTGACGATGCGCGACCTCTATTGCGAGGCCTTGCTCATCTCATTGGCCGATCCCTACCGGCTCATGAACCAGGAGCTGGACAAGGTGCTCGACACCTTGCGCCAAAACAAAGGCCAGGTCGAATTGCGGAACAACGCAGAGGGTCTCAATCCGCAACGTTTGTTCATTGTCGCCGTGGACAGCGATTCCGCGCCCAAGGTGCTGGTCCAGGGGAATCGGCCGACTTCCGGAAATATCTTGCGGGTGGTCGACCCGACCAAACTCGTAGATCGCCTGCAACAACGCCTTCGCGCCTCGATGGGAACGACCACGCCAGGAAAGAGTCGCGCAACCCACGATTTGACAGACTTGGTCAGCCGATTGATCCGGTTGTGGGGCGATCCGCCCAAGCGGCAGTTTCGCAGGAGTCCCACCGATTCGTCTGTCGCGCTTTGCAGCGGAATCCGTGCGATCTGTCATTTCACGGAACTGGCGTCGCAAGAAGACCCGGAAGCCGATGCTCAGGCGATCCGAGACGGCAATACCGTGCCCCTGTTGAGAATCCCGACAGACTCGACCTCCCAGTCCCTGGGGATTGAAATCTGGCAGGTGCTCAACCAAAGCGCGAACGGCTTGCGCATGCATCGCGAAGCTGGCGGCAAGGTGACTGTCACGGTGGGCGAAATCGTCGGGGTTCGGTTTGTTGGCGGCAAAACTTGGAACGTCGGCATCGTTCGCTGGCTGACCTTGCTGGAAGGCGACGCCCTGGAGTTTGGCGTTGAACTGGTTGCCCCATCCGCAGACAGCATTGTGATCGAGCCGACGATCGGCAGCTCGGGCCGACCGAACCCGGCCCTTCGTTTGCATCCACTGTTGCCAGGCGCCGAGTCGGACACCTTGCTTACCAGCTCGGAGACGTTCGCCGATCTGCGAGAGTTCGAATTGCGGGACATGGAATCCAGCATGACGGTGCGTGCAACCACCTTGGTCGAACGGACCAGCCGTTTCGACATGTTCCAGTTTCAATAGCCGGCGACAGCGTCTGTCACTTGCGCGATTCACTCACGGCGCGAACGATTTCTTCCTCGGAGATGGCTTCGCGCGCCAGTAACAGGCGATACGCTCCGCGTGGTTCCCGTTTGATCAAGGATGCATCCTCCAACGCGTGGAGAATGTCTTCGGCGACGTCGATGGGCATCGGCACTTTGAACCTGACTGCCGTCAAATCCAGTGGGCTCGCGCTTTGGGAAAACGCATCCACCACCTGAAGGGCTTCTTGCACGTGGGCGGGCTCTCGCCACACTCTTGAGTCGCGCGCAGGGTGTCGAAAGTATGACAACGTCGCGGCAACCTCGGCACCCGCCAGCACAATGGTCCAGCACAGGAATAGCCACACCAGCAGGATAGGAACACTGGCAAACGTCCCATACACCAGGCTGTAGGTCGGAATTCGCACGATCGTCACGACAAACAGGTACTTTGCGCCTTCGAACAAGAATGCGCCCAGCAACCCTCCTGCCAGTGCATGCCGCAGGGGTACGTGGCGTGCCGGCATGATGCGGTAAGCCAGAACCAATGCCGTCGCGGTCAGCACAAACGGCACAATGCGGACGATGCCGTCATCAAGAAATGGCACCACGCGCTCAAACCGGTGGGCAAAGTGAATCAGGTACGACGTCAAGGTCAGGCTCACACCAATCAAAAGAGGCCCTGCAATCAGCAGCGCTGCGTAGGCTGCCAAACGTGCGAACCAGCTTCGGCGGCGTTTGGCACGCCAAATGTCATTGAACACATTGTCGATGGTAAAGAACATGGCGACAGCCGATGCCCCAACGATGGCCAAGCCAATCAAGGTGAGGCGTGCGGCGTTGCGGGCAAATTGGTCGATATAGGTCGCCACCAGCTTGCCCCCCACTTCCGGAACCAGGTTCTTGAGAGCGAAGTCGTGCACGGCCGCAATGAGCTTGGCCACATAGGGTAGATTGGCGGTCAGGGTGACGGTGACCGTCAGCAGGGGAACCAACGCCAACAACGTCGTAAAGGTCAGGCTTCCTGCCACCATCAGACAACGATCCTCGACGAGGCGCCTGACAACAAATCGGAGGTAAGCAGTCAGATTCTTCAATGGCGACTCTCGGGGCAATTTGCGCTGTTCCTATAATACGGAATCCACACGCAAGTACCGCGCACCTTCACAATGTCCGAAATCCTGGTTTTGTACTATTCGCAAAGCGGCTCTGTCCGCGAACTGGCGCGCCATGTGGCCCGCGGGGTGGAATCGGTGACCGGCATGTCCGCGCGCTTGCGAACCGTGCCGAAAGTGGCGCCGGTGACGACCGTCGCCGCCCCGCTCATTCCCGAAGCCGGAGCGCCGTATGCTGCCGCGCGAGACCTCGCCGAGTGCGTGGGTTTGGCATTGGGGTCGCCCACGCGATTTGGAAACATGGCGGCTCCATTGAAGTATTTTCTGGACGGCACGGCTGGCGAATGGATGTCCGGTGCACTTTCTGGAAAACCCGCGGCAGTATTTACGTCTACAAGTACACAGCACGGCGGCAATGAATCCACGCTTCTTTCCATGATGCTCCCGCTGCTGCATCACGGCATGGTGATCGTGGGCATTCCGTTCACCGAGCAGAAACTCAACACCACTCGTACCGGCGGCTCGCCCTATGGCGCCACGCATGTTGCCGGCACGGACAATGCGCTACCCATCAGTGACGATGAAGCGGCGCTGGCCTTCGGATTGGGCAGGCGGCTCGCGGAAACCGCGCAAAGACTCGTGGGCTGAATGCCGATTCGTCATTTACAGTGGCAATCGATCGCGTCGGTTTGCCTGATCGCATTGATCGCGCTGAGCGTGGCTTGGGAAATGTGGCTTGCGCCTCTTAGGCCGGGCGGTTCTTGGCTGATGCTGAAGTGCCTGCCACTCCTGCTGCCTTTGATGGGCATTTTGCGCGGCCATCGCTATACCTATCAATGGGCCAGCCTGCTCATTTGGCTGTACGTGGCCGAAGGCGCAACGCGCGCCTTTACGGATGCCGGTCTTTCGCGCGTGCTTGCTTTGACGGAAGCGGGCCTTGGTTTGGCCTTCTTTTCCGCAACAGCCGGGTTTGTTCGAACGACGAGCCCTTCGATGAACAATCCGACCCAGTCGTAAGTCAGCTTGTCGATGGCGACATGCGCGCCTTGATGAACCCAAAGATCACCGGCAAGAGGCTTACGAAAATGATGGCAATCACCAATGGGCCCTGATGCTCCTTGATCCACGGGATGTTGCCAAACAGATAGCCCATGTACACGAGCGAACCAACCCACATGGCGGCGCCAAACAACGTGTAACCCATGTACTTGCCGCGTGACATCTCGCCCAGCCCGGCCACAAATGGGACATAAGTGCGAAGAAACGGCACGAAGCGTGCAATGACCACCGCAGCAGCCCCCCATTTTTCAAAGAACGTGTGCGTCCTTGCCAGGTATTCGGGATTCAGCCATCGGGAACCCTGGTCGATGAAGTAGCGCTTGCCGACAAACCGGCCCACCTCGTAATTCACCGTATTGCCAAGTACCGCTGCGACAAACAGCACCAGAACCAGCAAATGAACATCCATGCCGCCCAACGCGGCGATGGAGCCCGCAATAAACAGCAGTGAATCGCCGGGCAGAAATGGGGTCACGACCAATCCGGTCTCGGCGAAGACGATGGCGAACAGGATGGCGTATATCCAAACGCCATAGCGTGCCGTCCAACCGGCAAGATAGCTATTGAGGTTGAGGATCACATCGATCCCCATCCAGAACCACTCGGACAATAATTCCACGGACGTTCGCCCGGCGGGTCAGGGATGCGCCGAAATGACTTCCGGCTCGCCCTCCTTCTTGACAGGCTTGATGAAATCTTCGCGAGAGACCCCCAGATACTTGGCGATCGGGCATGCCACCAATACAGAAGAATAGATACCGAAACAGATGCCGATGGTCAACGCCAGGGCAAAGTAATACAGCGCCGGCCCCCCGGCAATCAACATCGCCAAAACCATCATTTGCGTCGTGCCGTGCGTGATGATGGTTCGCGAAATCGTCCCGGTAATGGCCGCATCAAAGATTTCTTCGGTCGTGGCCTTGCGCATCTTGCGGAAATTTTCACGCGCACGATCAAACACCACAACCGATTCATTGACTGAGTAACCAAGGATGGCCAACACCGCCGCCAGCACGGGCAATGAGAATTCCCACTGGAAGAACGCAAAGAAACCCAAGATGATCACGACGTCATGCAGGTTTGCCACGATGGTTGCCACAGCAAATCGCCATTCAAAACGGATAGCGAGGTAGATGATGATGCCCAAACAAACCGCAAGGAGCGCTGCCGCGCCGTCATAGGCCAGTTCCTTGCCGACCTGGCTTCCCACGAACTCCACGCGCAACTTGTTGGCCTTGGGGTCCACTTTGATTTTCTCAACGTCGTAATCCAACCCCAGTGGCAACAGTGCCTCGATGATCGTGTTCTTCTGCTTTTCCATCGCCTCGTTCTGATTGCCGTCCGAAGCCTTGAGCGGAAGGCGAATCAGAACGTCTTTGCTCGATCCAAAATTCTGGACAAACGCCTCTTGAAATCCGCGCTTTTCAATTTCAGCGCGGATTTTTTCCAAATCTGCCGCTTGCTTGAACGGGGCCTCGATCACGGTACCGCCTGTGAACTCGATGGAGAAATGCAGCCCCTTGGTGGCAAGGAAAAAGACAGCCAGCAAAAAGGTCACGAACGAAATCACGTTGAACACCAGCGCGTGGCGCATGAACGGGATCGAATTTTTGATTCGGAAAAATTCCATGGTGCGTCCTTGGATCCGGGATTGTTCGCGGGGTTAGGCGGGGCTGGTTTGCGATTTGTGCCAATCCACGTTGCCGATGGACAACTTGGCTGACTTCTTGCCACCATAAATCAGATTGACGATGCCGCGCGACACCATGACGGCGGAAAACAGCGACGTGAGAATGCCGAGGCAATGCACCACCGCGAAACCGCGTACCGGCCCTGATCCCCAGATCAGCAGCGCCATGCCTGCAATCAGCGTTGTCACGTTGGAGTCAATGATGGTATCGAGCGCGCGGTCATAACCAGCCTGAATGGCCATTTGCGGCGAAACACCCGAGCGTAATTCTTCTCGTATGCGTTCGTTGATCAGCACATTGGCATCGATGGCCATCCCCAGCGTTAGCGCGATAGCTGCGATGCCCGGCAAAGTCAGCGTGGCCTGGAGCATGGAGAGAATCGCCATCAGGAACAGGAGGTTTGACGCCAATGCCAACACGGAGACGACGCCAAACAACATGTAGTACGCCACCATGAAAACAGTGATGAGCGCGAAACCAATCAAGAGTGAATTCTTGCCACGTTCAATGTTTTCAGCGCCAAGGCTTGGACCAATCGTGCGCTCTTCGATGATTTCCATCGGTGCCGCCAGCGCGCCAGCGCGCAACAGCAGTGCGAGGTTCTTGGCTTCCTGAGTGGAAAAACTGCCGCTGATCTGGAACTGCGGCCCGAATTCCCCCTGAATGACCGGCCACGTCAGCACTTCCGGCTTACCCTTTTCGATCAGGATCATCGCCATTTGCTTGCCAAGGTTTTCCCGTGTGTTTTGCAGCATGACGCGGCCACCCGGTCCGTCAAGACGCACGCTTACAATGGGGCGCCCGGTCTGCTGGTCGAAGCCGGGCTGCGCATCGGTCACGCGCTCGCCCGTGATCACCACGGATTTCCGAACCAGCACCACTTCGCCCTTGTCGCCGATCATCTTTTCAGTATTGAACGGCGCTGGCTCGTTGCGCAGGTGCTCAAAGCCTCCGCCGACGAGATTTTCGTGGGCGACGTTGCGAAGTTCCAGCGTTGCAGTGCGCCCGATCACGTCCTTGGCACGCGTGGGATCCTGCACGCCCGCCAGTTGCACCAGGATGCGGTCGGCGCCCTGCTGCTGCACGATCGGTTCGGACACGCCAAGTTCATTGACGCGTTTCCGCAGCGCCGTGATGTTCTGGGCGATCGCGTTCTCTTGTAGCGCCTTCAAGGCCTCGGGCTTGATCGAGGCCGTCAGCACCAAGTCTTCACCCGCACCAGACGTCTTCAGCGCCAAATCGTTGATCTGGGCCGTGATTTCCTTTTCAGCCTTGGCGAGTTCCGCGCTTTCCTTGAATCGCACGACGACTTTGTCGCCATCACGGGAAAGGCTGTTGTAGTAGATCTTCTTGTCGCGCAATGCAGTGCGCACCTCGCCGGCGTACCGCTCCACCGCCTTGCTCATCGCGGCCTTCATGTCCACTTGCATCAGGAAATGCACGCCACCGCGCAAGTCCAGGCCCAGATACATCGGCAAGGCGTTGATCTTGGACAGCCAATGCGGGGAATTTGACACCAAGTTCAATGCGGCAATGTAGCCCTCGCCGACCTTTTGCTGA
>JBGAUM010000105.1:0-11769 GCA_044228625.1 Usitatibacteraceae bacterium
AGATGGTGATGCCTGGCGACAACGTGAAGATCAGCGTGCAACTGATCGCCCCGATCGCCATGGAAGAGGGCCTGCGCTTCGCCATCCGCGAAGGCGGCCGCACCGTCGGCGCAGGCGTGGTGTCGAAAATTATCAAGTAACAAATACGGCGGGCGGAGGGGATTTCAGAGACAAACTGAAGTTCCCCTCGCCGCAAGAATCACTCCAAAGGCATAACCCATCGCGAAGTCAAAACTTCGCAAAGGAAACGAGATGGCTACCGCACAACTCGCAAAACAAAAAATCCGCATCCGCTTGAAGGCGTTTGACTATCGCCTAATCGACCAATCGGCTGCCGAAATCGTCGAAACCGCGAAACGCACCGGCGCGGTCGTCAAGGGCCCGGTGCCCCTGCCGACCAAAATCGAGCGTTTTGACGTGTTGCGCTCCCCGCACGTCAACAAGACGTCGCGTGACCAGCTCGAGATTCGCACTCATTTGCGCCTGATGGACATCATCGACCCGACCGACAAGACCGTGGACGCGTTGATGAAGCTGGATCTTCCAGCGGGTGTTGACGTCGAAATCAAGCTGTAAGGTGTTGATTTGGTAGAAAAATGGGTGCTATAATCGCGCCTCTTTGCGCCTTGTGGGCTTTTTGGCTCGCGGTGCAAGAGAAATTCGCAGCAAAGTAGTGCATTTAGGTGTGTCCGGAAAAGACCCGGACACTTAATCGCTGGCCAATTGTAGCCAGCACCTTTTCCGGAATATCTGGAACGGGCCAACTAGAAAGGATGCAAAGATGAGTCTTGGTCTCGTCGGCCGGAAGGTCGGCATGACCCGCATTTTTGCGGACGATGGTTCTGCCATCCCCGTGACCGTGCTGGACGTGTCGAACAACCGCATCACCCAAATCAAGACCCCCGACTCCGACGGCTATTCGGCCGTGCAAGTCGCCTACGGCACCCGCCGTGCTTCGCGCGTTGCTAAGGCGCAGGCCGGCCACTATGCCAAGGCTGGTGTCGAAGCAGGGTCCGTACTCAAGGAATTTACCGTTGCTGCCGATAAGCTCGCTGAGCTCAAGGTCGGCGGCACTGTATCCGTTGAGATCTTCTCCGTGGGCCAGAAAGTCGACGTGTCGGGTACGACGCTCGGCAAGGGCTTTTCGGGTGTAATCAAGCGCCACAATTTTTCCTCGAACCGCGCTTCGCACGGAAACTCGCGCTCGCACAATGTGCCGGGTTCCATCGGCATGGCGCAGGACCCGGGCCGCGTTTTCCCTGGAAAGCGCATGGCAGGCCACTTGGGCGATGTCTCTGCAACCAACCAGTTGCTGGAAGTTGCACGCATCGACGCCGCCAGGGGCTTGATCTTGGTAAAAGGCAATGTGCCGGGTGCCAAGAATGGGACCATCGTGGTGCGTCCCTCCTCAAAGGCCAAGCTTGCCAAGGGGGAGGCTAAATGAGCACTGAATTGAAATTGATCGACGACAAGGGCGCTGACGCCGGTACGTTGGCTGCTTCCGCTGAATTGTTTGGTCGTGATTATTCCGAGGCGCTGGTGCACCAGGTGGTGACCGCGTTCCAGGCCAACGCACGTTCGGGCAACCGCGCGCAGAAGGGCCGTAGCGACGTTCAGAAATCTACCAAAAAGCCATGGCGCCAAAAGGGAACGGGCCGCGCCCGTGCCGGCATGGCCTCCTCGCCCCTGTGGCGTGGCGGGGGCAAGATTTTCCCGAACTCGCCTGATGAGAATTTCTCGCACAAGGTCAACAAGAAGATGTATCGCGCAGGGATTGCCGCGATCCTTTCACAACTGGTGCGTGAAAACCGCTTGTCCGTCGTGGACAGCTTTTCGCTTGCGGCACCCAAGACCAAGTTGCTGAATGAGAAATTGAAGGGCATGGGACTTACCGACGTGCTCATTATTACCGACAATTTGGATGACAACCTGTACCTGTCTTCGCGCAACCTTCCGGATGTGTTGGTGGTTGAAGCC
This sequence comes from Usitatibacteraceae bacterium, assembly GCA_044228625.1. Taxonomy (GTDB): domain Bacteria; phylum Pseudomonadota; class Gammaproteobacteria; order Burkholderiales; family Usitatibacteraceae; genus UKL13-2. The sequence goes on from JBGAUM010000105.1 coordinate 1,978, forward strand.
AAGCATGCCGACCCGGTGAACCTGGTTCGCTTTGGGAAAGTCGTGCTGACCAAGGGCGCGGTCAAGCAATTTGAAGAGGTGCTCGCATGAACGTCGCCACACAAGAACGCCTGATGACCGTGATTTTGCGTCCGGTCATTTCCGAAAAAGCCACGATGGTCGCCGACAAGCGCAAGCAGGTGCTTTTCGAGGTTCTGCAAGACGCCACCAAGCCGGAAATCAAAGCCGCCGTTGAATTGCTTTTCAAGGACCAAAAGGTCCAAGTGGAGAGCGTCAACATCGTCAATCAAAAAGGCAAGGCCAAGCGCCATGGGCGCTATGAAGGCCGTCGCAACAACGTCAAGAAGGCTTATGTGTGCCTGAAGGGCGATGGCGACATCAACTTTGTCGAAGGAGCCTAAGCAATGGCACTCGTCAAAACCAAACCCACTTCGCCCGGCCGCCGCAGCATGATCAAGGTCGTGACAAAGGAACTGCACAAAGGAAGCCCGGTTGCTGCCCTCGTGGAGCGCCAAGTCACCAAGGCCGGTCGCAATCATCATGGCCACATCACCACGCGTCATCAGGGTGGCGGCCACAAGCAGCACTATCGCCTGATCGATTTCAAGCGCAACGATAAAGACGGTATTGTCGCCAAGGTCGAGCGCCTGGAGTACGACCCAAACCGCAGCGCACACATTGCGCTCCTTTGCTATGCGGACGGTGAGCGTCGCTACATCATCGCGCCGAAAGGCATTTCCGCTGGGGCTCAGTTGGTGTCGGGCGCGGAAGCCCCGATCAAAAATGGCAACACGTTACCGATCCGCAACATTCCGATCGGTTCCACGATTCACTGTGTGGAAATGTTGCCGGGCAAGGGTGCCCAGTTGGCCCGCTCTGCCGGCGCTTCTGTTCAACTACTGGCTCGCGAAGGTGTTTATGCGCAGCTTCGCATGCGTTCCGGTGAAATCCGCAAGGTGCACGTCGATTGCCGTGCCACGATTGGTGAAGTCGGCAACGGCGAACACTCGTTGCGCGTGATCGGCAAAGCTGGCGCCAACCGTTGGCGCGGATGGCGTCCGACGGTTCGCGCAATTTCGATGAACCCGGTCGATCACCCGATGGGCGGACGCGGCAATGGCGGTGGCGGACGCCACCATCCGGTTTCGCCGTGGGGTCAGCCCGCCAAGGGCCTGAAGACCCGCACCAATAAACGCACGCGCGGCATGATTGTCCGCAGCCGGCATAAAGCCAAGTAAGGGCCACTGACATGACACGTTCAATTAAGAAGGGACCGTTCTGCGACGGTCACCTGATGAAAAAAGTGGAAGCCGCCGCCGCAACGAAGGACAAGCGTCCGATCAAGACTTGGTCGCGTCGCTCGACGATCCTGCCTGACTTCGTCGGCCTTACCATCGCCGTGCATAACGGCAAGCAACACGTTCCCGTCTATGTGAGTGAAAACATGGTCGGTCACAAACTCGGCGAATTCGCCCTGACGCGCATCTTCAAAGGCCATCCGGCTGACAAGAAGGCTGCGGCGCCAGCGAAGAAGTAGGAGCATTGACCATGCAAGTATCAGCCAATCTCTGGGGTGTACGCCTCTCAGCGCAAAAAGGCCGTTTGGTCGCGGATCTGATCCGTGGCAAGAAGGTCGACCAGGCGTTGAACATCCTAGCCTTCACGCCTAAAAAAGGCGCAGGCATCATCAAGAAAGTGCTCGAATCGGCGATTGCCAATGCGGAGCACAATCTGGCCGCCGATATCGACGAATTGAAAGTGTCGAAGATCATCGTCGAAAAAGGTCCGGTGCTGAAGCGCTTCACAGCGCGCGCAAAAGGCCGCGGCAATCGTATCGTCAAGCCAACTTGCCACGTCTTCCTGACGGTCGGCGACGGCAAGCAATAAGGGGCAACGATGGGACAGAAAATCTCTCCGGTAGGCTTCCGCCTTGCCGTTCACAAAAACTTTGCATCCAAGTGGTATGCAAACAGCAAGAACTTTCCGGTCATGCTGCTTGAGGACATCAAGGTCCGCACGTACCTGAAAAAGAAGCTTGCAAACGCCTCCGTGGGCAAGATCGTCATCGAGCGTCCTGCGAAGAACGCGAAGATCACGATTTACTCCTCGCGTCCTGGCGTGGTTATTGGCAAGAAGGGCGAGGATATCGAGAATCTGCGTTCGGAACTCACCAAGTTGATGGGCGTACCGGTTCACGTGAATATCGAAGAAATCCGCAAGCCGGAAACCGACGCGCAGTTGATCGCTGATGGCATCACCTCCCAGCTCGAAAAGCGTGTCATGTTCCGGCGCGCCATGAAGCGCGCCATGCAAAACGCGATGCGTCTTGGTGCACAAGGCATCAAAATCACGTCGTCCGGTCGCTTGAACGGCGCGGAAATCGCCCGTACCGAGTGGTACCGTGAAGGGCGGGTGCCGCTTCACACACTGCGTGCCGATATCGATATGGGTTTCTCCGAAGCCCGTACGACTTACGGCGTGATCGGCGTGCAGGTTCTCGTCTACAAGGGCGAAGTTCTGGGCAAGGGACAAGAGCCAGTGGCAGCACCTGAGCAAGCCATCGAGCAACCGGCTCGCAAACCGAAACGTGCAGGAGCAAAACATGCTGCAGCCAGCTAGAAGGAAATACCGCAAGGAACAAAAGGGGCGCAACAAGGGTGTTGCTACCTCTGGCGCAACCGTTGCGTTCGGCGAATACGGCCTGAAGGCTGTCGGACGCGGGCGTTTGACCGCGCGTCAAATCGAAGCTGCCCGTCGTGCCATGACTCGTCACATCAAGCGTGGCGGTCGCATTTGGATTCGCATTTTCCCGGACAAGCCGATTTCCAAGAAGCCTGCTGAAGTGCGCATGGGGAACGGAAAAGGCTCCCCAGAGTACTTTGTGGCTGAAATCGTGCCGGGCAAAGTTCTCTATGAGATGGATGGCGTGGATGCCAACTTGGCCAAGGAAGCGTTCGAGCTGGCCGCTGCCAAGCTGCCCATCAAGACCACGTTCGTGCAACGCATGATCGGCGCCTAAGGAGCAGAGGACATGAATACCAAGGAAATGCGGGCCAAATCCGCCGATGAACTGAACAAGGAACTGCTGGAGCTTCGCAATGCGCAATTCAAATTGCGCATGCAGGCCGCCACGCAGCAACTGACCAAGACCAGCGAGATGAGCCGGGTGAAGCGTGAAATCGCGCAGCTCAAGACCATTCTCACCGAAAAAGCGAGGGCCGCCTAATGACGACCACAGCGACAGCCGCAAACGACACCGCTAACAAAACCAAGCGTACGCTGACGGGCGTCGTGACCAGCGACAAGATGGACAAGACGGTTACCGTCCTCGTCGAGCGCCGTGTCATGCACCCGGTGCTTGGCAAAGTGGTGCGCCGCTCCAAGAAGTACCACGCACATTCGCCTGACAATTCGATTAAAGTTGGCGACACGGTCACCATCCAGGAAACCCGTCCGCTGTCCAAGACCAAAAGCTGGAAAGTACTGAAGTTGATCGAGAAGGCACGGACGGAGTAATTGACTCGCATCGCGAGGCGACAACATCCCGGAAACCCGCGAGTCGCTCGCGGGTTTTTTTTCGCCTTGCGCGGTCATCTGACGAGGGAAGAGATTGTTTGCGGCCAAACTGCGAGTTGTCCTTTGGCGGCCTTTGTATTTGGCGCCGTTGCTATTTGCGGCGGCGTAGGCGATTTACGGATCAGGAGTCGGGCGTCCTCCTATAATTCACTCGCAAGTAACTTTGGAGATTTCAATGCCCATTGCCTTGATCGTGCATGGGGGCGCTGGAACTTGGCGTCCGGGATCTGACGATGATGCGCTGGCGGGAATCCGCAAGGCGGTCGACGCGGGGCGCACCATTCTTGAACGTGCGGGAAGTGCACTTGATGCGGCGTGCGCCGCAGCCTTGGTGCTGGAAGATGATCCGGTGTTCAACGCCGGGACTGGCGCCGTGTTGAACTTCGATGGTTTCGTCGAATTTGATGCCTGTGTCATGCACTCGCAGGATAAGGGCGTGGGTTCGGTCTCCGGTCTTCAACGCGTCAAGAATCCGATCCTCGTAGCGCGGCAAGTCATGGAAATGACTGACCATGTCATGCTGACTGGCGAAGGCGCGACGCGCTTCGCGAGGGCCATGGGCCACGCGGACTACGACCCGATTACGCCGGCAAGACTTGCCGACTGGAAAGAAAAGAAACAGAAACTCGACATCGGCGTGGGGCGCGACGAGAAATCTTCCATGAAGATCCGCGCATTCCTTCAGCAGCATCCTGAATACGCGGGAGGCACCATCGGTGCCGTGGCGCTCGATCAATACGGTCATTTGTGTGCCGCGACCTCCACTGGAGGCGTCACGATGAAGCTGGTGGGGCGGGTTGGCGACACACCGCTCCCGGGTTGCGGTACCTACGCCTCGCCACACGCGGCGATTTCAGCAACGGGCACAGGTGAATATGTGATCCGCTCGTTCGCCGGCCGCGAAATTTCAGATCGCGTGGCGCGCGGCATTCCACTGAGTACCGCAATAAACCAAGTGCTGGATCAAATGCAGCTGGATTTCAATGCGGACGTGGGCTTCATCGCATTGGATAGAGATGGCAATGCCATCGGTGCACACCGCACCGCGCACATGCCGCATGGTTGGTTTAGTGGTGGGGACGCGACGGAGGTCAAAATGCGTGCGTGATGCGTGTGTGAAAGGCCTAGTGCCGTCCGCGCAGAGCTTGAAAAGCCCCGGAAGATAGAAATACACCGAAGGTAATGGCTGCAATTCCCAGGTAATCCACGGGTTTCGGCCATTCGCCCAGCAACGGAATGGCGACAAGCATTGCAAGCACCGGGACTAACGAGGCAAAACTGGCCCCCAACGACGCGCCCAGAATGGTGACTGCGCGGGCATACGCAAAGAGCGAAACGATGCTGACTAGCAAACCCTGGTAAACCGTCTGGATGAGGATTGCACTCATCGGTGCGCCGGACAAATTGTGTGGCAAAACCCACGCATAAATGGGCAGATACATCACTGCGCCAAATACCGAAACGACTGCGGCGGCGTGCAGCGCGTCAAACCCCGCTTGGGATGCGGACCGCATGGCGACAGTAAAGCTTGCCCAAGTCATCGCTGCAGCAAGGAAAAGCAGGTGCCCGCGCCACTGACCGCTCGAAAAATCGAGGAGTCCGCTGCCCAGGATGATGACAATTCCAACCGGAATCAGCATCAACCCGGCCCGCCGGAAAGAGTCGATTTTCTCGCCGAGAAGTATCACCGCCAACAAGGCAGCCCAAAGCGGCATGGTTCCCGGGATGAGCGCTCCCGCGTGGGCCGCGGGCGCGAACTGCAGTCCGGTGGATGCGATGAGCACATAGGGAACTCCTGCGCAGCAGACAATCAATATCCATTTCTTGAGGCCCACTTGGCGAATCCCGAAGCCGCGTCGAATCACCACCGGCAGCAATACAAGGCCCGCAAATGCAAAGCGCAGTGCAACCAAGTCATACGGCGTGAGAGACGTTGTCACGCCATGGCGGGTGAGGACAATCCAACCGACCCAGATTGAAATGGCAAAGAGCCCCCAAGCAGCCCCGCGCGCATAGGGGACACTGGCATGCGATCGGGCAGAAAAGGTGGACAAAGAATTGGAAGGCGAATCTCTGAAGAGTGATTCTACCGGTGACTCCTTGGTCCACCTCGGTGGTAAACGGCAAAAACGTTTGCTCACGCTCAGCGCATAGAATCACCCCATGAGCGCTGGCAACTCATTCAAGATCCCCGTTTCCGCACTGGTGGTGATACATACGCCTAGTCTGGAAGTCTTGTTGATCGAGCGTTCATCGCATCCCGGCTATTGGCAATCGGTGACCGGTTCACAAGAGCCGGGCGAGACGCTGCTGCAAACCGCTGCGCGAGAGACCGCCGAGGAGACCGGCATCCAAATGACGCTGGACCGGTTTGTCGATTGGCAGCGAGAAAACGTCTTTGAAATCTTTCCCATATGGCGGCATCGATATGCGCCGGGAGTTACGCAAAATACGGAGCATGTGTTCAGCTTGGAAGTACAGTCTCGCATGCCGGTGCGCTTGCGGGATGGTGAGCATACGCAGTCTGTCTGGCTGCCCCATGAAAAGGCGGCCTCGCTTTGCTTTTCGTGGTCGAATCGTGATGCCATCCTCGACTTGCCCGGCCGATTGGGGCGCGCATGACCGAGACCGTCACGCTTGCCACGCTCAACATTCACAAGGGCCTGTCGCCCCTGAATCGCAAACTCGTCATTCACGAACTTCGTGACCGTCTGCACGGGCTCGACAGTGACATCCTGTTCCTGCAGGAAGTGCAAGGCGAACACGCACGGCAGGGGCGGCGGTTCTCCGACTGGCCGGATCTGCCGCAACATGAGCATATCGCCGATGGCCGGTACCGCGAAATCGTGTACGGCCTCAACGCCAGTCATCGCCATGGGCACCATGGGAACGCGATTCTGTCTGCCTTTCCGGTGGTGAACTGGACCAACCGCAATGTTTCGCACCATCGATTCGAGCGACGGGGGCACTTGATGGCGCGCCTTGAAGTGCCCGGTTGGGAGCGCCCCTTGACGTGTGTCTGTGTGCATTTGGGCCTGCTGCAGGTTTCACGCGCGGCGCAGATCTCGCAGCTTGCGGAATTCCTGCAGGAAGCCTGCGCGTGGGATGACCCATTGATCGTTGCGGGCGATTTCAACGATTGGCGTGCGAGAAAGAGCGGGATCAGCGCGACCCTGTTTGAATCATTGGGCCTCGTCGAGGTCTTTGAGGTCAGGCATGGCAAGCCGGCCCGGACTTTTCCGGCAGCGCTGCCGATGCTCGCGCTGGACCGGGTTTATGCGCGGGGTTTGTCCATCGTGTCTGCGGAGAGGCTCAGTGGGATGACGCACGGCGTGTCCTGGCGCGGCTTGTCGGACCATGCGGGACTGTGGGTCAAATTCCGGGCGCTTGCATGAGAACGCGATTTGTTGACGGCAACCACGTCACGCTGCTCAAGAATGGCACTGAATTCTTTCCGGCGTTGATCCATGCCATTCACGAGGCGCAATTTGAAGTGCGACTCGAGACCTACATTTTTCGTGCAGACGCGACGGGCTATGCCGTGCGTGATGCATTGACGAGTGCGGCCCTGCGCGGCGTTGTGGTCCGCGTCTTGGTGGATGGTGTTGGATCGCGCGACACCGCCGGCGATTTCTTTTCGCCCGTGAGGGGGGCTGGAGGATTCGTGCTGACCTTTCGGCCCGACCACCGCTTGTTGCGCATCAGTACCGGCCGCATGCGCCGCAATCATCGCAAGATCGCGTTGATTGATGGCCGCCTGGGATTCGTCGGCGGCATCAATATCATCGATGACCTCACGGACTCATTGTCGGATCTTCCGCGCTATGACTATGCTGCGCGAGTGATCGGGCCGGTATTGGCGGATATCTACGCATTGATGCATACGACCTGGCGCTGGGTGGCATGGCGCCACTGGCGCACCCGCGATCCCGTGGTCCAACCAATCGCGCTTCCCAAGGGAATTTCCGAACCCGCCGGTCCGCATCGCGTTCGTTTCGTCGCGCGGGACAACTTTCGCCATCGCCGCGAAATCGAGATTGTCTACCGCGACGCCATTGCGCAGGCACGGATGCATGTGCTGATTGTTTGTCCTTATTTCTTGCCGGGTCGACGCTTCCGAATGGCGTTGACTGCGGCCGTGAAGCGTGGCGTTCAAGTGACGTTGTTGCTGCAGGGGCGCGCCGACCATCCGCTGCTGCAAATGGCCACGCGCTCACTGTATGCTCGGTTATTGGGCATGGGTGTGCGCATCGCCGAGTATGACCGGAGCATGCTGCATGGCAAGGCTGCCACCATTGATGATCGCTGGGCGACAGTGGGCTCCAGCAACCTGGATCCCTTTAGTTTGTTGCTCAATCGTGAAGCCAACCTCGTGATTGAAGACACCGCATTCGCCCGGCAATTGCGCGAATCTGTGGAGTCGGAAATCGCCGTGGGGGCCCGATGGTGTTCGGCGCAAGATTGGAAATCGTTGCCGTGGTGGTTGCGCTGGAAGAACCGCCTGGCCTACTTGTTTGCACGCTGGGTGGTGCAGGGCATGGGCCTGACCCAGAACTGGGATTGATGGCTCCTTCATCCTCGCAGGGGACGGGGAAGACGCAAATGCAAGCATTCGGTCAACCACCATGTGCGCGGCGGAGCAGGAATGTCGAAAATCAATAACTGGTGCGGAGATCGGGGCGATTTCCGCTGAAACGCCGCGCCAGTTCTAGACTTTGATCAGGCGGTCCTGCGGAATGGTTTGATTTGCAGCCAAGGTCGGAAGCGTGCGCAAGGTCTCGTAGTACGGCGTGAAATCCGGGGCCGTCGCATCGAAGAGTTCCTTGAAGCTGTCGATCACAAAATACGTTTCCTGAAACGTATCGATCTTGTAGTTTGATTGCATCACGCGCATCAGGTTGAACCCGATGCGATTGGGCTTCGGGTTTTCGATGCAGTACGGCAGTTCGCCCGCGCTCGACAGAATTCCCGCTCCATAGGTACGCAACCCCTTCGGCGTTTGGATCAAGCCGAACTCAACCGTGTACCAATAGAGCCGCGCCAGGTAATCGAGCGCGTTGAGGCCCTTCGCTTTGACGCCTCCCTTGCCATACGCTTCAAGGTAATCAGCGAACACCGGATGGAACAGCAACGGCACATGACCGAAGAAGTCGTGAAAGATATCAGGCTCGACGATGTAGTCAAATTCATCCGGGCGGCGTATCCACACCGATGTCGGAAAGCGGCGGTTGGCCAAGTGCTCGAAAAACACGTCGTCAGGCAGCAGGCCCGGTACTGCCACCAGCGTCCAGCGCGTGGCCTTCATCAGCTTCTCGTTCACCGCATCGAATCGCGGAATGCCCGCGCCGAAATCGAGCGTTGCGAGCACATCGATGAATTCGTCGCAAGCATACGCCGGCACCTGGGCCGACTGGCGCGCGTAGAGGCGCTTCCAGAGGTCCTGTTCTTCGGCGGTGTAGAGCGAATAATCCTGATCGACCGTGTAATCCGGTCGAATGTTCGAGTAGTCGCCGCGCAGGGCGTGATCGGTTTGGCCGGCCATTATTTGACTAGGTCCTTGAGGGCAAATAGCAAGGCAATGAGGATGGCGCAGAAAATTGCCACTTCCACCTGTCCTCGCGTTAGAAGTCCGAAAAATCGGACTTCGCTTGCAACGTATTCGATGCAGCAGTTTGGACAGCGAACGGCCTGCGCTTCATCCGCATACTTACCCCACGTCCAATGACTCCTCGTCAGCTCCTTGTACCAAGGGTGTGAAAGGTGCCCCATGATCGGAAAAACGTGCTGGCAATGGGGACACAAGGTTGTCCGCGCCACGCTTAGCCCTTTGCTCTTGCGACGCGTTGCCTGATCGCGCCAAAGATCGTCTCGCCATGGTGGTCGAACATGTCGATCTCGACTTCGTCGCCGAACTTCAGGAAATCTTCCTTTGCTTCGCCCAGCTCCACCTGTTCAACGAGCCGCTTTTCCATGATGCAGGCGTACCCGGTGTTCTTGTCGTGATTCGAAATGGTGCCGGAGCCGATCAAGGTGCCTGCACGCAGCGGCCGCGTTTTGGCGGCATGCGAAATGAGATCGTAGAGCGAAAAGGTCATGTCGTCGGCACAATTCGGATTGCCGAACCACTTGCCGCGTACATGGCACACGAGGCGGAAGTCGAGTTTGCCCGCGCCTTTCTCGTCGCTCCATGCGCCACCAAGTTCATCCGGTGTCACG
>JBGAUM010000106.1:0-11599 GCA_044228625.1 Usitatibacteraceae bacterium
AACGGCTCGTTCGTCACCGCAATGACCGGGGCGGATCCGGCCTTTGACTCCGGCTCTGCCAGCGCAATGTCCGCGATGCGCTCGGCATGCAGGTCGAGCATGCGGAACTCGTTCCACTTGTCGATCAGGTTGTTGACGCGGGATAGAAACACCAGTTTGAATCCCAGGAACGCATACAACATGCCGACCGAAAACTGCCCGTCCATGACGATTTTGGCACCCAGCCAAATGACCAGCACGTTCTCCAACCCGAACACCAGGCTGTTGGAGGCGCGCTGCAGGATGCCGACGTTTTGCACCCGAACGCTGGCGTTGATCTGCTCGACCACCAGATTCTGGTAGGCGGCCCGCCGCTCGTTCTCGCGCAAATTGAGCTTCAAGGCCATCATGCCGCGCAAGGTCTCGATGAAATGCGTGCTGGCCTTGGCTTCGTGGGCCAGTTGCTCGTCAGTTGCATAGCGCTGCGGGTAATAGAAGTACCATCGCAGCATTGCGTAGGCCAGCGCAGCCATGACGACCACGAGGGTCAGCTTGGCGGAATAGAACAACATCACCGCCAACGTGGCGATGACCATGATGCCGTCGATGAAGGTTTCGACGAAATTCGTGGTCAGCGTCTTTTGAATGGCGTCCACGCTGCGGAACTTGGAGACGATGTCCCCGATGTTGCGTTTTTCAAACCAGCCCAGGGGCAGCCGCAACAGGTGCTGGAACAAGGTCGTCAGCAGCCGGAGATTGAAGTGCGTGGAAAGATAGACGCCCACCATCGCGCGCACGGCGCTCACCGCCACTTGAATCAGGACAAGCGCGGCAAAAGCGATCCCGAGCACCGCAAGAAAGTCCATGTCCCGGCCGACCAGCACACGGTCCACCACCAATTGCAGGAAAAACGGCATGGCGATGGCAAAGACTTCCAAGGCCAGCGACAACACCACCAGTTGGAACACCGTGCCCCCCAACCCGCCGCCTGCGGAAAGCAGCTGCCAAGCGCTGACCTTTTCGCGCTCGTCCACCTGGCGGAAATTCTGGTTGGGCGTGAACTCCATCGCCACTCCGGTGTAGTGGCGTGAAGCCTCGGAAATGGCGAGCTTGCGTTTGCCGCGCCCCGGATCATGCACATAGATGTGCTTGCCCGAAACCCGGGTGAGCACCACGAAATGATTCATATCCCAATGCAAGACCGCGGGCAACTGCAGCTTTCCCAATCCTTCGAGGGGGGCTTGCACGCCTCGCGCCGCCAACCCCATCGACTCGGCCACCTGGGAGACATGCTTGAGCGTGACGCCCTTCAACGATGGCGACAGGCGCATGCGCATTGCGGAGAGGTCGGTCAGGTGCCCGTGAAAGGACGCGATCATCGCAAGGCAGGCGATACCGCATTCCGGCGCCTCGCTTTGCAGGATCACAGGGACACTCCGTCCGAACAAGGCCATCAGAGTCGTCCCTTCAACTGCAGCATGGGCTCAAACACCCACTCGAGGATGCTGCGTTTTTCGAGCAGGATATCCGCGTTGAACAGCATTCCGGGTCTGAGCGGGACTTCCTGGTCCAGCGCCCGGACGCTGTGCTGGTCCAGTTTGGCAATGATGCGATAGGCCGGTTCCTTCACCGCCAGCGGCCCCACCTTCTCGCCGGGCGCCCACACGGTTTGGCTGACCTCCGTGATCACGGCGCGGTATTGCCCGAAACGCTCGTAGGGAAACGCGTCGTATCGAAGGGTCAATTCCTTGCCCTTGGTAACGAATCCGATCGCCCGCGTGGGAACCAGCATTTCGGCCTGCAACTTGGCGCCGGAAGGCAGGATGGTAGCGAACGGGGTCTCGGCCGCCACCGATTGCCCCATGGATACCGCGATATTGGTCACCACGCCGGTCGCGGGCGCATTGATGACCGATTCGCGGCGCGCATCTTCCTGCGCAAGGTTCTGCTGCACCTCGCTGATCTGGCGTGCGACTTTTTCCGCTTCGTTGCGCGCCTTGAGGGCGACTGAGGGCTCTTCGCTGCGGGTTGTGGAGAGTTCGCGGTCCAGGGTCGCGCGCTGGCGCTTCAACGACTGCAGTTTCAACTCCTGGTCTGTGGCCTCATCCTGCTTTTGCCGCGCAACGATGTCCGAGACAAATTTCTCGGCTGCGAGTTGCTTGAAGCGCTGGGCCTGCTCCTGCGCCGAGGTCAGGCGTTGCTGCTGAAGCTTGATTTCGCCGTCGAGCTGCTTGATCTCGGTCTCCAGCGCAGCCACGCGCTTCTTGACCTGCTGAACCTGCTGTTCGGCAAGCTCCTGAAGTTGGGATTGCTCCTTGGCGAGGCTGACTTTGCGTTGCGACAGTTCGCCCGAAACGATGGCACTCGTCGAGGCCGACCCCACGGTGGATTTGTCCAAGGCCAGCCGAACCATCGGATCGCCCTGCTTCACCTCCTGCCCCTCCTTGACCAGGAGCTCGGCCACGCGGCCCGCTTCGGCGAAATTCACCCGCGCCGCGCCGGAATCGAGTTGGAGAAATCCTTCGACCCGCTCGCGCCGCGTGTACTGCCCCCAAACGGCGACCACGATCATCAGCGCGGCACATCCTGCCGCCAATGCAGTCAGGATCCAGAGCGGAAGCGGACGCGCGATGGTCGCCTCACCGAGAAACTTCTCGCGCTGCGCATCGATGGCTTCTTGCCGGAAGAGTTTTCGGGTCACGGAATCCGCAGGTTGGCGGCCCGAGGAATACGGGCCACGCGGATTGTAACCGTGGCGTGCATATTTTCAGCACGCCATACAGCGGAAAATCTACGCAGCGGCTTCTTTGACCGTCGCAGCGACCCGCTGGGCGAGCTTCTTTACCAGCGGCGCATCCTTGCCTTCCACCATCACGCGGATCACCGGCTCGGTGCCCGAGGCCCGCAGCAGCACGCGGCCATCGCCCTTTAAATCGGCTTCCGCCGCTTTCACGGCATTCTGGACGTCCGCATTGCCTGCAAAGTCGAACCGCTTGGCGGTGCGTACGTTTTCCAGCACCTGCGGGAACAGGGTCAGTTCCGAGGTGAACTCTCGAAGCGACTGGTTTGCGCGCCGGACCGCACCGAGCACCTGCAGTGCCGAAATGATGCCGTCGCCGGTGGTGTGCTTTTCCAGGCACAGGAGATGGCCCGAATTCTCGCCGCCCACCTCCCATTCTTTGTCCTTGAGCATTTCGAGGATGTAACGATCACCGACCTTGGCGCGTCCAAACGGAATGCCCATTTTGGCCAGCAGTTGTTCCAATGCGAAATTGGTCATCAGGGTGCCCGCAACGCCGCCGCGGAGCACCCCACGTGCATGCCGGTCCTTCACCATGGCATACAGCAACTGGTCCCCGTCGAAAATCGTGCCATCGGCATCGCACATCAAGAGCCGGTCGGCATCGCCATCGACGGCGATGCCGAAATCCGCGCGGTGCGTCTTGACGGCCGCACGCATGGCCGCCGGGTGCGTCGCGCCAACGTCGTCATTGATGTTGGTGCCGTCCGGCGTGTTGCCGATGGCAATCACCTCCGCACCCAATTCGCGGAACACGTGCGGGGCGATGTCCCAGGCCGCGCCGTTGGCGCAATCAACGATCAGCCTCAACCCTTTCAAATCCAGCTGGCGCGGGAAGGTGGACTTGCAGAACTCAATGTAGCGGCCCGCGGCGTCCTCAATGCGGCGGACCTTGCCCAAGTTGATGGACTGCAAGGTCGCCAGCGGCTTTTCCAGCAGTGCCTCGATGTCGGTCTCGACTTCATCGGGCAGCTTCAAACCGTCGGCGGAAAAGAACTTGATGCCGTTGTCGTCAAACGGATTGTGGGACGCAGAAATCATCACGCCGGCGTTGAGGCGAAGTGCACGCGTGAGATACGCCACGCCCGGGGTCGGGATCGGCCCCGTCAGCAGCACGTCCACGCCCGCTGCGGAGAGCCCGGCCTCAAGGGCGCTTTCGATCATGTATCCCGAGATGCGGGTGTCCTTGCCGATGATCACCGTGGGCCGCGCCCGACCATCAGCCTTTTCTTGTGCCAATACGCATCCGGCGGCGTATCCCAGTTTCAGCACGAATTCCGGCGTGATGGGGGCCTCGCCCACTTTTCCCCGAACGCCATCAGTCCCAAAATATTTGCGGCTCACCGTCACTCTCCCGTGATTCGATTCACAAACTCATTGTCCCGCAAGGCTTTCGAGGCTCTTTTGCCCGAAACGCCGCACCAGTGCTAGGGCTTGGCAACTCTCATCGTCGCCCGCAGCACCTTCAGTGCATCCACGGTCTCTGCCACATCATGCACCCGCAGGATTCTCGCACCGTTTTGCACCGCGATGAGATGCGCGGCGATCGACCCGGCAAGTCGTCCGTTTGCCTCCCGGCCGGTGATCGCGCCAATCGTCGACTTGCGGGACAACCCGGCCAGAACGGGATACCCGAGCCTACCAAGCGACGAGAGTTCAGCAAGCAGCGTCAGGTTGTGATCGATGGATTTTCCGAAGCCAAAGCCGGGGTCCACGACAATTCGCGTCGCCTTGACGCCCGCCTTGATGGCGGCCAGGGCACGCTCGCCCAGGAAGGTCCCGACCTCCAGCGTCACGTTTTCATACGAAGGGGCCGCTTGCATGGTGCGCGGTGTGCCCTGCATGTGCATGAGGCAGGCGGCCACATCTGCGGAGGCTACTTCGTCGATCGCACCCGGCTCACGCAATGCATTCACGTCATTGATCATGGCCGCGCCGGCGCGAATCGCCTCGCGCATGACTGCCGGCTTTTGGGTATCCACCGACACCGGCACGCCATCATCGCGCAGCGCCTCAACCACCGGAATGACGCGATCCAGTTCCTCCTCGACGCTGACATCGGCTGCTCCGGAGCGGGTGGATTCTCCGCCAATGTCGAGAATGGCCGCACCTTCTGCCGCCAGCTGGCGCGCATGCGCCACAGCCGCGTCGCGCGCCAAGAATTTGCCACCATCCGAAAACGAATCCGGGGTGACATTGACAATGCCCATCACGACGGCATCGTCCAGGTTGATTCGATAGTGGGCTGCGTGAAGGATCATCGGAGATACAAAAAACAAAGGGCGGCCATGCCGCCCTTCGGGTGAGACTCTGACATCAGCTTCCGCTCTCCGGGGCCGGGTCCGACTTCGGCGCATCCGACGTGGGCGCGGGCGCATTGCCGTCGCCGTCATTCTTCTTCGGCGGCAAATTGATCGCCTTGGGTTCGCGTGGCGGACGGCCTTCCATGATGTCCTTGATCTGGTCGGCATCAATGGTTTCGAACTTGAGCAGCGCCGCAGTCATCGCTTCGATCTTGTCGCGGTTTTCTTCGATCAACTTCCGCGCGAGAGCGTATTGCTCGTCGATGATGCGGCGAATCTCCGCGTCCACCTTGCGCATGGTTTCTTCAGACACATTGGTCTGGCGCGTCACGGAGCGCCCCAGGAACACTTCGCCTTCGTTTTCCGCATACACCATCGTGCCGAGCGCATCGGACATCCCGTAGCGCGTCACCATGTCGCGCGCCAATTGCGTGGCACGCTCAAAGTCGTTGGAGGCGCCAGTGGTCATTTGATTCATGAACACTTCTTCGGCAATCCGGCCACCAAAAAGGATGGCAATGCGATTCAGCAGGTATTCGCGGTCATACGCATAACGGTCCTGCTCGGGAAGCTGAATCGTCACCCCCAGCGCACGCCCGCGCGGAATGATGGTGACCTTGTGCACCGGATCGCTCTTCGGCAACAGGTACCCCAGGATGGCGTGGCCGGACTCGTGGTACGCGGTGTTGCGGCGCTCTTCCTCCGGCATCACCATCGAACGGCGCTCGGCGCCCATCAGGATCTTGTCCTTGGCGCGTTCGAAATCTTCCATGTCCACCAGGCGCTTGTTGCTGCGCGCGGCAAACAGCGCGGCCTCGTTGACCAGATTGGCCAAATCCGCACCGGACATGCCGGGCGTGCCGCGGGCAATCACTTCGGCGACCACGTCCGGGGCGATCGGTACCTTGCGCATGTGCACATTGAGAATCTGCTCGCGGCCGCGAATATCCGGCAGCGGCACCACCACCTGGCGGTCGAAACGACCGGGCCGCAGGAGCGCAGGATCCAGCACGTCGGGACGGTTGGTCGCAGCAATCACGATCACACCTGACGAAGCCTCGAATCCGTCCATTTCGACCAGCATCTGGTTCAATGTCTGTTCGCGCTCGTCATTGCCACCGCCCAGGCCCGCGCCGCGCTGACGGCCGACCGCGTCGATTTCATCGATGAACACGATGCAGGGAGAATTCTTCTTGGCCTGCTCGAACATGTCGCGTACCCGCGCCGCACCCACGCCGACAAACATTTCGACGAAGTCCGAGCCGGAAATCGAAAAGAACGGCACCTTGGCTTCGCCGGCAATGGCGCGCGCCAACAAGGTCTTGCCGGTACCGGGAGAACCCACCATGAGCACGCCGCGCGGGATGCGCCCGCCGAGCTTCTGGAATTTCGAGGGGTCGCGCAGGAAGTCGACAAGTTCGGAGACTTCTTCCTTGGCCTCATCGCAGCCAGCCACATCCGCAAACGTCACATGGTTGTTGCCTTCATCCAGCATCTTGGCGCGGCTCTTGCCAAACGAAAATGCGCCGCCCTTCCCGCCACCCTGCATCTGGCGCATGAAGTACAGCCAGACGCCGATCAACAGCAGCATCGGGAACCACGAAATGAATACCTGCATGAGGAAGGACTGCTCCTCGGGCGGCTTGGCTTCGATCTTGACGCCGGCCTTGAGCAGGTCGTCCCAGGTGAAGATGTTTCCGGGCAGCTGAACGGTGTAGCTCTTGTCGTCGCGCGTGAACGCCTTGACCGTGCGCGGCCCCTCTTCGCGCACCTTGACGATGTTGCCGGCCTTGGCCTCCTGCATCATCGTGGAATAGTCCATCGGGTCTTTTCCGCCGCCACGACCCTGCATCTGCATGAACACCATCATCAGCACGATGCCGATAACGAGCCAGATTGCGATTTGCTTTACAAGATTGTTCACAGACAACTTTCCAAAGTGAGCCCCCAGCCATGGGGCGGAAAAAAGAGCGTTGATGCTACCGGAAACGCAGAATTCGCGTCAGCGGAATCACCCTAGGCGTTTTTCAGGTCCCTGCCCAGCAAATAGGCCTCCCGGCTTTCATCCCGGGAGGCATCCGGTTTCTTGGCGGAGACCGATTTGAACTTGGCGCGCAATTCCTTCACGTAGGCCTCGAATCCGACGCCTTGAAATACCTTGACCAGAAAAACTCCGTTCGGTTTCAGGAAGTTGACCGCAAAATCGGCCGCCAACTCTGCCAATTCATACAAGTTGGCCTGATCCGTATACGTCACCCCGGTGAGATTGGGGGCCATATCGGAAATCACAAGGTCCACCTTGGCCTTTTCGCCCCCAATGGCGTCGATGACCGCCTGCAGGCCTTCATCCTTGGAAAAGTCGCCCTTGATGAAGTGCACCCCTGGCACCGGAACCATGTCCAGAAGGTCGATGGCGACGACTTTTCCGCGCGACCCAACCTTTTTCATTGCCCATTGCGACCAGCCTCCCGGTGCGGATCCCAAGTCGATGACCGTCATGCCCGGCTTCAACAGCCGTTCCGTAGCGTCGATTTCCGACAATTTGTAGACCGCGCGCGAGCGAAATCCCTCATCCTTTGATTTCTTGACGAAAGGGTCGGACAAGTGGCGTTTGACCCAATCGCGGCTGTTTTTGGGGCGGGCGTTGGCCATGGGGGCAGCAAACCTATAATGCGGGCATGAAGATCACATTATCTCCCAGCGAGCGCCGTGCCTTGCGCGCCCGCGCCCACGCTTTGGTGCCGGTGGTCATGATCGGCGACCAAGGATTGACCAGTGCTGTCATCCGCGAAGCCGATCGCAGCCTCAAGGCCCACGAATTGATCAAGATCCGGGCGGCAGGTGAGCGCGAGGACCGCGATCAATGGCTGGAAGAGTTGGCCAATGCCCTCAACGCCGCACCGGTCCAGCATATCGGAAAGATTCTGGTGCTTTGGCGAGAGAACCCGGAACTGGCCAAGGCGCGCGCCAAAGCCCTGCAACCCCAGCCCAAGAGAAAAACTCCGCGCTTGACGCGTCAGCAGGAAGAAGCGATGGCATCAGGAAAAGGCCAGCCAAGAACCACCAAGCGAAGAGCGCGCTCAACCAAGTAGCGGAGTACTTTCGCCGCGTTGGCGTGCAACACTAGGGCACTGGTGTTAAACGCCCTCCAAGGCGTGTTGCCAGTCGTACTTCGGCACCCAGCCCAAATTGCGCTTGGCCTTTAGATTGACGTACACGCGGTCGATGCTCAAAGGCAATTTCCAACCGCGTGACTGGAACGCCCTGACCAACTCCGGCGATCGTTCCGTCAGGACACTTGGGGCATTGCTCCACAGCGCCTGGCAATCACTTTCCACAAACGGTGTTTCACCGGAAATGTTGAAGGCTTCAAAAGTTTCCAATCTTGCAGTCAATGCGCACTCGAAAGCCTGTGCCACATCCCGCGCATCGATGCCGCGATGCAAACGGTAAACCGCCATCAATGGCAAAGGTTCCGGAAAGCATCGCGAGAAACGCAGGACCGTGGTTTGGAATGACGATGAATATGCCCCCTTGCAAAGCGCCTCTGCGGCCAGCTTGGTCTCGTCGTAGACGTCCTCTGGTTCGGGGACCAGTTCCTCGGTAACCCATGCCGCGCGTCCGGTCACTTTCGCAGTGCGCATGGCGCCGCCATAGACCGAGGTACTGCTGGCCAGCAAGAATCTTCGAACGCCGTTTTGCTGCGCCGCTTGGATCAGTCGGTCCGTGGCATGCACGTTCAGGTCGAAAAACGCGTCACGGGTGTGTGTCTCGCGATGCGGCGCGTGCAGCGCTGCAAAATGCACGACCGCATCCGTCCCTTCGAGGAAAGGCCGCCAGTCGCGAATGGCCGTGATATCCGCAATGTGTCGGGTATGCGGGCCAGGCGCCATGTCGATGCCAACTACGTCATGGGATCGCGCAAGCCACTCTGCCACCGTCGAGCCGGTCTTGGGCCCGGAAGACCCGGTCATCAGGATGCGCATGGATTTTCCACGAGATCCAAGGCCAAACTCAAGGCTGGACATGGCCCTCAGGCCGAAAATGGCCCAAACGGCGCACCAGTACTAGCCTTTCAGAGGTAGCGCACATCCACGATTTCGTATTCTTTGTGGCCGCCGGGTGTACGCACGTCGACCACGTCGCCAGCGGATTTTCCGATCAGCCCGCGGGCAATGGGAGAGGAAAACGACAGCTTTCCCACCTTGATGTCGGCTTCATCCTCGCCGACGATCTGATACGTGACCGCCTCGCCGGAATCACAGTCTTCAAGGTCAACGGTCACGCCGAATACCACCCGTCCGTCCTCCTCCAGTCGCTTGGGATCAATGATTTTCGCGCTCGAAATCTTGGCTTCCAACTCCAGGATACGGCCGTCGATTAAACCCAGCTTTTCCTTCGCCGCATCGTATTCGGCGTTTTCCGACAAGTCGCCCTGCGCCCTTGCTTCCGCGATCGCCGTGATCACCGCAGGACGATCCTTGGTTTTCAGGCGATGCAATTCCGCTTTGAGTTGTTCCGCGCCATTCACGGTCAGGGGGATCTTGGCGATGCTGCTCATGGGACTTTCCTTGGGAAAAAACGGTTGCTGCCGCACGGCACAACCGTGCGGGGACTTGGGGTTCATGGTGGGATCAGTTCGCCTTCAGGCTGCTTTGTCGAGTGAACGATGCAGCGATTGCAGGTCGTACACCTTCAATTCCGCCAGATGTTGCATGCCGATGCAAGCGGCCTTGGCGCCCGAGACGGTCGTGTAGTACGTGATGCGGCCTTGGAGCGCCGCGTTGCGGATCGACCATGAATCGCGAATCGAGCGCCTGTCTTCCTCGACGGTGTTGATGATGAGCTGGATCTCACGATTCTTGACCATGTCCACGATGTGCGGGCGGCCTTCAAGCACCTTGTTCACCGGCTCGCAGGCGACGCCGCACTTGTGCAGGAACGCGGCCGTCCCGCGCGTCGCCACCAGGGCAAAACCCAATTCGCGCAAGGTCCGCGCAATCTC
The DNA here is from genome assembly GCA_044228625.1 of Usitatibacteraceae bacterium. GTDB lineage: Bacteria > Pseudomonadota > Gammaproteobacteria > Burkholderiales > Usitatibacteraceae > UKL13-2. The sequence goes on from JBGAUM010000106.1 coordinate 10,088, forward strand.
TTCCACCTTGGGCTTGTCGGCATTCTTGACGCTGATGAAGGCCTTCCCCGCATGTGGGCCGGTCGGCGGCAACTTGATGCCCGCCGCCATCTGCGATTTCACGAAGGCTTCCGCAAAGGTTGCGCCAACCCCCATCACTTCACCGGTGGATTTCATTTCCGGACCCAGGATGGTGTCCACGCCCGGGAACTTGATGAACGGGAACACCGCTTCTTTGACCGAGTAATACGGCGGCACCACGGGCTTCGTGAAGCCTTGCGATGCGAGCGACTGGCCCGCCATGCAACGCGCCGCGATCATCGCCAGCGGGGCTTTGATGGCCTTCGACACATACGGAACGGTGCGAGACGCGCGCGGGTTCACTTCCAGCACATACACCTTGGGGGAAGAGGTCTCATGATCCTGGATGGCGAATTGCACGTTCATCAACCCCACGACATTGAGTGCCTTGGCCATCGCCACGGTTTGCCGTGTGAGCTCATCCTGCAAAGCTTGCGAGAGTGAAAACGGCGGCAAGGAACAGGCAGAGTCGCCCGAATGCACGCCCGCCTGCTCGATGTGCTCCATGATGCCGCCGATAACCACTTCTTTTCCATCCGACACCGCATCGACATCCACCTCGATCGCATCATTCAGGAACCGATCCAGCAGCACTGGAGAATCGTTCGACACTTTCACGGCCTCGCGCATGTAACGCTCGAGGTCGGACTCGACATGGATGATCTCCATCGCGCGCCCGCCAAGAACGTACGAGGGCCGCACCACCAGCGGGTAGCCGATCTCGCGCGCCTTGGCCATCGCCTCCTCATTGGTGCGTGCGGTCCGGTTGGGCGGCTGCAACAGCCTCAATTCGTGAATCAATTTCTGGAAGCGCTCGCGGTCCTCGGCGATGTCGATCGACTCCGGCGTGGTGCCGATGATCGGCACGCCATTGGCCTCCAGCGCGCGCGCCAATTTCAAAGGGGTTTGCCCACCAAACTGCACGATCACACCGACGGGCCTTTCCTTGTCGACGATTTCCAGCACGTCTTCGAGCGTGAGCGGTTCGAAATACAACCGGTCTGACGTGTCATAGTCGGTGGACACCGTCTCAGGATTGCAGTTGACCATGATGGTCTCGTAGCCATCGTCGCGCAAAGCCAGCGCTGCATGCACGCAGCAATAGTCGAACTCGATGCCCTGGCCGATGCGGTTCGGCCCGCCACCCAGGATCATGATCTTCTTGCGGTCTGTGGGTGCGGCTTCGCACTCCTCGTCGTAGCTCGAATACATGTAGGCGGTGGAGGTCGCAAACTCAGCGGCGCAGGTGTCCACGCGCTTGTACACCGGCCGGATGCCGAAGCCATGGCGTTTTTCACGCACTTTGCGGTCAGAGGTTTTCCACAGATATGCTATGAGACTGTAGGAGAAGCCCTTGAGATTCTGCATGAGCAGGTAATCCGCATCGTTGCTGTCAAAAGTTTTCTTTTCATGTTACAATTCCAGAACGACCAGATCCTTGATTTGCGCGAG
>JBGAUM010000107.1:0-11486 GCA_044228625.1 Usitatibacteraceae bacterium
CGGAATGACGATGTGCGCGCAAGGTGCCGCCGGTGGTTTCTGCCTTTCACCATCTATGGCATGAATGCACTGTTCATTTTCGCGTTCAGCGGCTTCATTGCCAAAATGATGGGATTCATCAAGTTCCGGGAGCCGGCAATGTCATTGAAGGCCATGGCCTATGCGCCGATCAAGGCGCTGCCGTTGGCACCGGTAAACGCGTCGCTCGTGTTTGCGCTGTTGTTCAATCTCGCCATGTTCTCGGTGGCGTGGTTCATGTGGAAGAAAAAATGGTTCGTGAAAGTGTGAACATGACAAGGGTCAAAGGTCCAAAGTCCAACACCGTCGCAGGCCTTCAGGCGGTTTTGTCTGGAACGGCGCGCCAGTGCTTGAGTTTGTCAGTCGTTGTCTGCGCGTTTGTGCTGGGATCCTGCGCGTCTGATCCCATTGGCAAACGTGAACTGATCATCGAAAGTGACGCAGGCCGCGACATGCCGCCGCCCGCGCCGCGCGAGTTTCGCGCCGCGTGGGTGGCGACCGTGGCGAACATCGATTGGCCCAGCAAACGCGCGACCACCACAGAGGCCCAGAAGGCGGAGGCCATCGACATCATCGAAAAGTCGCGCAGCCTTGGGTTGAACGCGCTGATCTTTCAGGTTCGTCCTGCTGCCGATGCCCTGTATGCCTCGGTATTGGAACCGTGGTCCGAATATCTGACCGGTGAACAGGGCAAGATGCCCGAGCCGTATTACGACCCCCTTCAGTTCTGGATTGAAGAATCGCACAAGCGCGGTATTGAACTGCACGCCTGGTTCAATCCCTACCGTGCGCGCCACACGTCGGCCAAATCGAAGAACGCACCGAGCCACATTTCCAACACGCATCCGAGCGTAGTCAAGAGCTATGGGGGCTTTCTCTGGATGGATCCGGGCGAGCCGATTTCTGCCCAGCGCACACTTGACGTCGTGCTCGATGTCGTACGTCGCTATGACGTCGATGGCGTGCACATCGACGATTATTTCTATCCCTATCCGGTCAATGTGCCGGGCTCGATGCCACCCGTGGAAATCGACTTTCCCGACGAGCGGCCCTGGAACGACTTCATCGCAAAGGGCGGCGCGCCGGATCGCGCGGGCTGGCGCCGCGGCAACGTGAATCGCCTCGTTGAAGCAATCTACACCGGTGTGAAAAAGGAGAAACCCTGGGTTCGGTTCGGGGTGAGCCCGTTCGGGTTGGGCAAGCCCGAAAAACGCCCGCCGGAAATCAAGGGTTTCAGCCAATACGACAAGCTCTACGCCGATGTCGAACTCTGGTTGCAAAAAGGCTGGATGGACTACCTGGCCCCCCAGCTCTATTGGCCGATCGCGCAAAAAGAGCAAGCCTATGAAGTGCTGCTCGATTATTGGCATCGTGAAAACACCGCGGGCCGGCACATCTTTCCAGGGCTGTTCACGAGCCGCATCACCAATCCGGGAGATGGCACTGAAAAGACCTGGATGCCGCAGGAGATCTCCGACCAGATTGCGTTGACGCGTTTGCGCAAGGCGCCACAAGGGCACATCCACTTTTCAGCGATCGCCCTGAAGGAGAACCGCCGCGGGATCAACGAGGTGTTGCTGCAGGAACGCTACAACGGCATGGCCGTTCCCCCTGCTGCGGCCTGGCTGAGTACCGCCCGACCTGCGGCCCCGACTGTGTACACGAGCGGCAATGGCGGGCGCGATACCATTCGACTCGTCATTCAGCCTCCCTTTCCGGCGCGCTTGGGTCTATGGATCAAGCAGGACGATATCTGGTCCTTCATGACATTGCCCGTGGTTTTCGAAGGACCCGCCCCGCAGGTCTTCACCCATGAAATCTCCGTTCCCCCCAGTCCCAAAGGAGGGCGCGTCAAAGCTGCTGTGGCATCCACATTTGATCGATTCGGCACCGAGAGCCTTCGTGTTCCCGTGGATCTTTCGCGCGCGGGGTTGGCGCGATGACGTCGCCGCTGGGCCTGGGGCTGGATGCCGGGGGCACCAAGACGCTTTGGGCGTTGTCCGCAGCGGATGGCAAGATCGTTGCCGAAGGTCGCGGGGGTGGCATGACCGGCGTGCAACTCCTGTCCGATCATGGTCTGAAGGCGCTGGAAGCCACACTCGGACAGATCGGCAGCGTCGTCTTGGAGGGCGCCAAACCCAACGCGGTGTGCGCCGGCTTCACCGGACTTGACCAGCATGCCGATGTGCTGGCCGCCATGATTGCGAAGGCCTTCCACGTGGATGCGGCGCACGTGCAACTGAAAAGCGATATCGAAATCGCGTACTACGATCTGTTTCAACCGGGCGAAGGCTACGTGATCTATGCCGGGACGGGTTCGATCGCCGCCTTTGTCGATGAGCAAGGCACATTTCATCGTGCCGGCGGACGCGGCGTTACGCTCGACGACGCAGGCGCTGGCTTTTGGATTGCCAAGGAAGCCCTGCGGCACATCTGGCGGCAGGAGGACGAGCGTCCCGACGCGTGGCGCGCTTCACCCATGGCGCGCGCGGTGTTTGAACATATCGGCGGCTCCGACTGGGGAACGACGCGGGCGTTCTTTTACGGAAAAGAGCGCGGCGAAATCGGGCGCCTCGCGCTTGCCGTCGCGGCATCCGCCCACGAAGACCCAGTGGCGATGACCCTGATGCGTCAGGCCGGGGAAGAGCTGGCGCGCCTGGGGCGTGCCATGATCGCGCGCTTCGGTCCCCGTCCCGTCGCCCTGTGTGGTCGCGCCATGCTGCTGCACCCCATGATCGAGACGACCATACGCGCGGCGCTTCCAGGTGTTCCCGTTCAACTGCGCGTGGCGGCGGCCCACCACGCGGCGGCGCATATTGCCGCGCGACATCAAACCCATGGAACCCCATGAACAAGATCCTTTTGCGTACATTTGCGTGCTTTGCAATGGTGTTGGTGGCCGGTTGCGGCACGCTGGTGGTTGACCGGTCCTACACGGCGAAATCCCAGGACAGCCGCGCGCAATTCCTGATCCTGCATTACACGGTGATCGATTGGCCGACATCATTGCGCGTGCTGACCCAACAAGCCGTGAGTTCGCACTACCTGATTCGGGACGATCCGCCGGAGATTTACCAACTCGTGGACGAGAACCGCCGCGCCTACCACGCGGGGGTGAGTTCCTGGAAAGGACATACGCAGCTCAACGCCGCGTCGATCGGGATCGAGATCGTCAACCGCGGATTTATCCGGAACGAAAAAGGCGAGCGCGTGTGGTTTGATTACCCGCCGGCGCAACAGGATGCCATCGTTGCATTGGTGAAGGACATCGTCCAGCGCCACCAGATCCTACCTGAGCGCGTGCTCGGGCATAGCGACATTGCGCCGCAGCGCAAGCAGGACCCCGGCCCGCGTTTTCCGTGGAAAAAGCTTGCCGAGGCAGGGCTCGTGCTGTGGCCGGACGAGGCGCGCGTCAAGGCCGTCCAGCCGCGCTTCGATAAAGAGCTTCCGGACGTCGAGTGGTTCCAGCGCCGCCTGTTCCAGCATGGGTTCGAGATCAAGATCAACGGGCAATACGACGAGGCGATGGTGAATGTGCTTGCGGCATTTCAAATGAAGTACCGCCCTTCAAACTTCGAAGGGGGCATGGATGCCGAAACCGCCGCGCTCCTTGAAGTTCTGACCACCAAGGGCGAACCAAGAACGAATGAACCGGAGTGATGCGCATGAAGTGGATATTGCTGCTGGCGGCCGCTGTGACAGTTAGCGCCGGGGCCAGGCCCTTGCCCCCCGCCCAAAAGGCAAGGCTCGATGCGGAGATCAAATCAGTGGTCGACGCGCCGGGGCACGAACTGGCGAGCCTTTCGGTGCTGGCGATGAAGAATGGCGAAATCGTCTACCACCAGCAATTTGGCCGCATGTGGATCGATCCGTCGGCGGCCGGCAACTCCAAATTGGCGAACCCACAATCGATGTACCGCATTGCTTCCATCTCGAAGCTCATCACCACGCTGGGGGTCATGAAGTTGCGGGAAGAAGGAAAACTCGACCTGGATCGCGATGTGGGCGAATACCTTGGTTACCGTTTCCGCAATCCCAATTTTCCGGACGTGCCTGTGACGCTGCGCATGATGCTCAACCATACGTCATCGCTGCGCGACGATGGGGGCTACTACTGGGATGCGAGCAGTCGCACGCACCTCAAAGACGTCTTTACGCCTGGCGCAAAACTATTTGGCGCCGGCAAGATGTGGGACAAGGAAGCCGCACCGGGAACCTATTTTCAATACGCCAATTTGCCGTGGGGCGTGATCGGCACGATCATGGAGCGGGTGACGAATGAGCGATTTGACCGGCTCATGCGTCGCCTGATTCTCGACCCTATGCAACTGCCCGGCGGATTTCATCCAGCGGACATGCCGGCACGGGACTTGGCAAACGTGGCAACGTTGTACCGAAAGCGAAAGGAAATCGGCGGGCGTGAAGTGTGGGACAGCAGCGGCCCTTGGGTGGCGCAAGTCGATGATTACTCGAAAACGCCGCCGGCGCCGCGCGCGCTGCCGGATTACGAAGTCGGCACCAACGGCACCTTGTTCGGCCCACAGGGCAACTGCCGCCTGTCTGCCGCGGGGCTGGCCACGGTGATGAAGATGCTGATGGACGGGGGCAAGGTCAACGGCAAGGTCATCCTCCAGAAAGCTTCCGTCGATGAAATGCTCAAGCAGTCGTGGCGCATCGACAAGAGCGGCAAGAAGGGCAACAACGACGGCGAGTCCAGTTTCGGGCAGCACAAGCGCTTCATGAACGCCTGGGGTCTGGGCAACCAGCATTTCCTGGACATCAGCGAGGCGGGCGCGGGTGACCGCTTGGTGGCCCCGGGCGAATTCAAGGCCAAGGGCCATCTGGGAGATGCGTGGGGCCTCACATCGGCGATGGTCTTCGATCCCAAGACGCGAAATGGCCTCATCTTCCTGATCGGCGGCCCGTCGTTTGATCCGGAAACCTATCCGGGGAAGTATTCCGCCTTTTACCGGCACGAGGAGCAGATCATGACGTCGCTCTACATTCGCGCAATCTTGAGTCAATAGCCCAATTGGCGCATGCGTCCAAGTTCAACAGACTTGGTTGACAATGCGAGGTAAGGTCTTTCCATTTGTATTGCTGCACTCTCGCATTGAAACGCTTTGGGCACCCAGCCATATCAAGGATTCATGTGGCGGCTCACTTGCAGCAATACTGAAGGAGCGGTGGCAAAAAGTTTGATGTACGGCAAGCCGCTCTACTAAGCGGCATTAGTTGAGGGTTTATACATGTCAACAACTGATTAGTGAGCAATTTGGGTTACGGAGCAGCAAATGATTTCAATCTACCGGTTTCTACTGGCGATTTCGGCTTCTGTATTTAGCCTTTCTGGATTGTCTCAGGGCCTCCAAGTTGGAGATCCATCTGTGAACGCGATACTTTTGCCAGGCAATCCAACGTCATTGGATGTCATTCGACTGTCAATGAAAGACACTAGCTGTTCGGTTATTGATCGGGTTTATTCTGAAGCACCTTACAGTATCTCAATGGTCGGCAATGCGATCGAACTAGTATGGCGTGGTGCAGTAGCGGAGGTTGCCGGGCTATGCCCAGTGCGTCCGCGAGAAGAATTTGAAATTGGCCGACTGCCAGCGGGCAACTACACGATCTCGCTGATTTTTGAGCCCACTTTGCCGAGGCGGACTACTATCGCCTCCAACATTCCCTTTACTGTCACCGACGCACGCACGGCCAAGACGGCACCGTTTGTTAGGCTCGATTATTCTGGCCACTGGTGGGACCCGAATGACTCCGGTTGGGGATTGTTTGTCTGGCACGACGCCAAGGACAACGTGCTGGCCGCGTGGTTCACGTATGGCGCCGACGGCAAGCCGATCTGGTGGGTGTTTCAGCCGCGCTGGCAAACCGCCACGGCCACGCAATTGGCGGCACTGGTTCAAACCAGTCGCGCGCCGGGCCCCAATTCCCCGCCGCCGAATCCGACCACGAGTACGCAGGTAGGGACAGTCAGCCTTGACTTCACGCGCACCGGTTCCGACCTCGGCGAAACCGGCAAAATCACATACCAAATTGGCAACGGCCCCACCCTTACCCGTAATTTGGTGCGGTTCAAGCCCTGAGCGGTCTAATCAATAGGCAGTCAGATTCGTGCAGGAAAAACCCATTGCAGACGACCGCACTGAGGAACGTGTCACAAAAAATCGACGGGAGGCGCTGATCAAGAAACAAAAAACTCAAGAACTGTGGCGGCGTTCGAGGCATTTTTGCCTCGAAAAGGTCGCCGGTTAATGAGTTTTGATTGAGGCGCTAGGCAGACTCGCAGAAATGCGTTTGTCGGGTCCGAAATTTTGCTTAGGCTTTAGATCGTGCGCGCCAGTTGCTCTGCAGCACCCAGGTAGTTCATGGGCGTTAACGCGAGCAGGGTTTTTTTGTCGGCATCCGGGATTGCCAATGCTTCCACGAACGCACGCAGGCTGTCCGCGTCGATCCCTCCCTTGCCCCGCGTGAGCGCCTTCAATTGCTCGTAGGCATCATGGATGCCGCGCTTGCGCATGACGGTCTGGATGGGCTCGGCCAGCACATCCCACTGCGCATCGAGGTCCGCAAGCAATGCGGCCCCATTGACTTCCAGCTTGGCGAGTCCGCGAGAAAGCGAATCCCAACCCAGCAGGCAGTAACCGAGTGCGACGCCAATGTTTCTCAGCACGGTAGAGTCGGTGAGATCACGCTGCCAGCGGGAGATGGGGAGTTTCTCCGCGAGGTGTCGCAAGACGGCGTTGGCCAGGCCCAGGTTGCCTTCCGAGTTTTCGAAGTCGATGGGGTTGACCTTGTGCGGCATGGTGGAGGAACCGACTTCGCCTTCTTTGACGCGCTGCTTGAAGTAACCGACCGAGATGTAGCCCCAGATGTCGCGGTCGAGGTCGATGAGGATGGTGTTGGCCCGTGCCAGCGCATCGAACAGCGCCGCCATGTAGTCGTGCGGCTCGATCTGGATGGTGTAGGGATTGAACGTGAGGCCCAGGCTTTCGACAAAGCGCTTGGCGAATGCGGGCCAATCGAAATCCGGATAGGCGGAGAGATGCGCGTTGTAGTTGCCGACCGCGCCGTTGATCTTGCCAAGGCACTCGATGCGGTCGATCTCGGTCATCGCGCGGCGCAAGCGGTGCACGACGTTGGCCATCTCCTTGCCGAGCGTCGTCGGTGTGGCCGGTTGGCCGTGCGTGCGCGAAAGCATGGGTTGCGCGGCATGCGTATGGGCCATCGCAGTGAGTGTGGCATCGATTCGCCTCAACGCCGGCATGAGGCAAGCCTTGCGCGACTCGGACAGCATCAGCGCGTGCGAAAGATTGTTGATGTCTTCGGATGTGCACGCGAAGTGGATGAACGATTGGGCCTTGATGATTTCCGGGTTTGCCGAAAAGCGTTCACGGATCCAATACTCCACCGCCTTTACATCGTGATTGGTGGTCGCTTCGATCGCCTTGATGCGGTTGGCATCCTGTACGCTGAATGCATTCGACGCCATGCGCAGCGCTTCAATCGTCCCTGTCGAAAATGGACCGCATTCGGCAATGCCAGGATCCGCAGCCAACGCCAAAAGCCACTCGATTTCAACTTTTACCCGGGCTTTCATCAAGCCGAATTCGCTGAACCAGGCGCGCAGTGCGGCCGTCTTTTTTTCGTATCGACCGTCCAAAGGCGAAAGGGCGGTCAAGGGCTCCAGCGGCAGGTCCTGCATCTTGTCGGTCATGATGGTTTGCGTTGGAAATTCAGGTCAAATTTTATCATTGCACTTGTTGCAAACCCGCCACTCTTCAGAGGAAGCCCGGGAGGCCGATGCTATACTTTTTGCAGGCATTCGGAGGGGTTTGCCGCTTCTATCGAGCGGCGAACAAAACAACCGCGCAAACAAAAACATCAGCCAGCGCGCGGGTTTCAAGGACCTGAAATGAAACTTGTTGCATCCCTGACTAGCCCTTATGCGCGCAAGGTGCGCATCGTCATGGCCGAAAAGCGCATCGACTGCGAATTCATGCCCGACAATGTATGGGCCGCCGACTCAAAAGTTGGTCAATACAATCCGCTGGGCAAGGTTCCCGTTCTCGTGCTGGACGATGACCTTTGCCTCTATGATTCTCGCGTGATCACCGAGTACCTGGATGGCGTGACGCCGGTTTCACGCCTGATTCCGGAAGGGGGCCGTGAACGTGCCCTCGTGAAGCGATGGGAAGCCCTGGCAGATGGGATCACTGACGCCGGCGTGGCAATCTTTCTGGAACGCAAGCGAGACGCCGCGCAACAAGGGGCGGATTGGATGAAACGCCAGGCCGGCAAGGTCGAGTCCGGTATTGCCGCCGCCTCACGTGATCTGGGCGAGCGCGACTGGTGCCATGGCGTCGGCATGACGCTCGCCGACATTGCCCTGGGGTGCTCGCTGTTGTGGCTGGAATTTCGCCTGCCGGAGTTCAAATGGCGCACGCAGTATCCGAATCTCAAGGCGCACGTCGAGAAGCTTGAGGTGCGGCCATCATTTGCGGAGACCATTCCGCGCGTGTGAGGTCGGTTCTCCGTCAGCATTAATGGCTGACGGATCATGCCGCGTGTGGTGTCAGGCGATGATGCCGCCGCCGAGGCAGACATCACCGTCGTACAGGACCGCAGACTGCCCGGGCGTGATGGCCCATTGGGGTTCGTCAAACTCAAGGCGGAACGTTTCGGTGGCATCCAAGGTGAGCCTGCACGACGAATCACGTTGTCGATACCGGGTCTTTGCCCCATAAGTCCCGTTGGGCGGCGGACTTCCTGCAATCCACGTCGCTTCAATGGCTTTCAATGTCGGCTTCAAAAGGGCCGGATGATCGTGGCCCTGCACGACGATCAGCCGATTGCGGGGCAAATCCTTGTCGGCCACAAACCAGGCCTCCTGGGTGCCCGTGCGACGTCCACCGATTCCCAGTCCCTGCCGCTGCCCGATCGTGTAGTACATGAGGCCGTCGTGACGACCGACGATTTCGCCCTCAGGGGTCATCATGTCGCCCGGCGCCTTGGGCAGATATCGCTGCAGGAATTCGCGAAACGGCCGTTCACCAATGAAGCAGATTCCGGTGGAATCCTTCTTGGCGTGATTGGGCAGCCCGGCCTTTCGGGCGATGTCGCGCACTTCGCTTTTCGGCAAATGACCGACGGGAAACATCGCTTTGGAAATCTGCGCCTGTGTCAGGCGGTGCAGGAAATAGCTTTGGTCCTTGCCCGGGTCAACCCCGCGCAAAAGCGCACAGCGGCCATCTATCTCCTGAACACGAGCGTAGTGACCTGTGGCGATCTTGCTCGCCCCCATGCGCATGGCATGGTCCAGAAACGCCTTGAACTTGATTTCCGCGTTACACAGCACGTCGGGATTGGGCGTACGGCCCGCTGAATACTCGCGCAGAAAATCGGCGAAGACCCGATCCTTGTATTCGGCCGCAAAATTGACCGCCTCAAAGTCGATGCCGATCACATCGGCCGCAGCAGCGGCATCGATGAAATCCTGGCGCGTCGAGCAATATTCATCGTCGTCGTCGTCCTCCCAGTTCTTCATGAACAGGCCGGTAACGGAAAACCCCTGCTGCTTGAGCAACAAGGCGGATACCGCGGAGTCCACCCCTCCTGACAAGCCGATGACAATGTGTTCGTGCCGCATGGTGTCGATTATCAAGCAACGAATGCGACGGGACTTGCATGCCGCATGGCAAAACAAAAAGGGCGGAACCGAAGTTCCGCCCTTTCGGATACAGCGTATTCGCGGGAAGAATTACTTCTTCGGAGCGTCAGCCTTCTTCTCTTCCTTCTTCTCGGCCTTTACTTCCTTCTTCTCTTCCTTCTTTTCTTCTTTCTTGTCGGCCTTGGCGTCCTTCTTGTCAGCCTTCTTCTCTGCCTTGGCTTCCTTCTTCTCTTCCTTCTTCTCTGCCTTGGCTTCCTTCTTCTCTTCCTTCTTCACTTCTTCCTTCTTGGCTTCAGCCTTCGCCGGAGCAGCAGGAGCGGCGGCCGGGGCTTGGGCAGCAACGGTCAGGGAAGCGGCGGCAAACAAGGCGGCCACGAGTGCGGAAATGGTCTTCATCGATGAATCCTTATGAGTGAGTGATTAACGTTAGTCAGTCCAGACAGATTGCAGCCTGTCACGAAACATAACGCGCGGCATTATAGAGGGTTGACACCGAGTTTCATAGGGGGCGGCAGCCATTTTTTGTGGCCAACCCCTTCAATTTTCAGGAGTTTTTCCGATCTGGGTGGCTCAAATGCCGGTTTTGGGGACAACCAGCGCCCGATAGTGCCCCGGTGGCAGCCCGTCAAGCCGGTATGGGCCGATGGCGGCTCGAATCAGGCGGAGCGTTGGAAACCCGATGGCAGCCGTCATCCGGCGAATCTGACGATTCTTGCCCTCGGTCAAGACGATTTCCAGCCAGCTGGTCGGCTTGCTGGCACGATACCGGATCGGCGGCGTGCGCGCCCACAGGTCAGCGGGTTCTGAAATGCACCGAACTTGGGCGGGCTGGGTGACAAAGTCTCCCAAATCAACCCCGCGCTTGAGGGGCTGAAGTTCGGCTGCCTCCGGAACGCCTTCGATCTGGGCCCAATAGGTCTTGGCCCATTTATGGCGGGGATCGGCAATGCGGGCCTGCAAAGGTCCGTTGTCGGTGAGAAGCAGCAGCCCTTCGCTGTCGGTATCGAGCCGGCCGGCAGGGTACACCGCGGGGACATCGATGAAATCCTTCAGCGTCGGCTTGTTCCCCGATTCGCTGAATTGGCAAATCACGCCAAAAGGCTTGTTGAAGGCAATCAACACGGGCGGGACAAATAAAAAACCCCTGCGGCACGAAGCCACAGGGGTTTCAGAACTGTTCTGCCGGTCAAGCGTTTGTGATGTTCGATGCTTGCTTGCCTTTGGGGCCCTGGGTCACCTCAAAGCTGACTTTCTGGCCTTCCTTCAGGGTCTTGAATCCGTTCATCTGAATGGCCGAAAAATGTGCGAAAAGATCTTCGCTGCCATCGTCTGGGGTGATGAAACCAAATCCCTTGGCGTCATTGAACCACTTGACTGTACCTGTTGCCATGCAATTGCATCCTCATTGAAAGCGGGTGGAGTGCCCCGGAAAATAGTAGTGCTATCGAGGCTGCTCCTGCGATGCTGCATGAAGAACCCGATGCCTGACTCCAATTCGCCTTTTACCGGCTTCGTTCAGCCAAGTCAAGAAACGCAGGGAATTCGCGTGTAGAAACGTTGCGTAGGTGCAAATCGCTGCCCAACATTCATCATGGCGAACCTTGAAGCGCCGGCAGCTTGCCCCTATTATTGATTTCACTCCTTGCATCAATGACATGACCACCAAACCGAAACCCGGCAGTGAGGATTCCACAGTCCTCCAGGAAAAGCCCGCGCAAACCCGCCCGCCCGCCATGTGGCAGGTGGTGATGTACAACGACGACTACACGCCGATGGAATTTGT
>JBGAUM010000108.1:0-2758 GCA_044228625.1 Usitatibacteraceae bacterium
CCCTCCGGCCGCTGCTTGACGCGCTTGCGCGCGTGCTGCGTCCGCTGGTGCGCCTGCTGATCGCCCGGGGCGTGAATTACCAGATGGCCAGCGAACTCTTGAAGCGCGTCTATGTGGATGCGGCGCGCCGTGATTTCGCCGGCGACCATCCCACCGCCACGCAGCTTTCCTTGCTCACCGGCCTCAACCGCAAGGAAATCCGCCGTCTGACCACGGAGGCCGAGGCCGACAAGCGGCCGGAAAGCATGATGTCGTACGCGGCGGCGACCTGGGCCGAGTGGCGAAGCACACGCCGGTGGCGCGACCGCGATGGCCATCCCAAACCCCTGCCGCGCAAAGGCGACGGACGCCGCCCCGGGTTCGACGACCTGGTTCGATCCATTACGCAGGATCACCGCCCTTCAGCGGTGTATGACGAATTGTTGCGCCTGGGCACCATCACCGAGGACGACGAGGGCATGGTGAGGCTGGTGGTACCGGCCTTCACGTCGGGCAAGGCCTTTGCGGATCGCATGTTCTTTTTCGGCGAAAACCTTGAAGACCATGCAGCCGCCGCGGTGGCCAACGTGTTGACGGATGTGCCGCCATTCCTCGAGCGCGCAGTGTTCTCGGATGAGCTTTCCGCGCCGTCGGTGCAAGCGCTCAGCGCATCTGCGCACCAGCAATGGCAGAAATTGCACGACGACATCGTGGAACAAGCGATCGCCCTGGAAGCTGCGGACATCGCCGCGGGGCGGCCACGCGACCATCGCTTTCGCGTCGGCGTTTATGTCTTCACCGATTCAAAGGAGTCTTCATGAAGCATCGAAGCGCCGCCTCCATCGTGGCGGCCTTGCTCTCGTGTCTGGCGCTTGCCGGCTGTGGCGGTGGCGCGGAGACCAAGACCGGTTCAGGGGGAACGGGCTCCCCCATTGCGCCGGAGGCCATCACAGTGGCCGGGACGCTTTCTGCCCTGGGGCCGGAACAAGCTGCCGGAATCACGTTGCAGGGAACCGGCGCGACGGTGGCCCTCAATGAGGTCGGCGGCCGTTCACTCTCGGACCTGCGGTTGGGCATGCCGGTCGACGGTGTGGCCCAGGGAACCTCGCAAAGCTCCATTGCCAGTCCAACGAACCTGGTGGCACAAAGCCTGGTGCGGGGTCCCATCGTGAGTTACACCGCCGCGAATCGGCTGCTGCAGTTCCCGGGCTTTGGTGTGCTCATCGACCTCAACACGATCCTCGAAGGCGTTTCGGAGGCTGAGCTGCTTCCCGGTCGAACCGTCGAGGTCTTTGCACAGCCCAGCCGGCAACCGACACAGTGGTATGCCACACGCATCGCGGCCAGGCCCGACAGCGCTGGCGTCACGGAATTCCAGGGCACGATCTTTTCCTCCGACGCGACGTCCCTCACCCTCACCACCAACCTGCGCGTGCAAACCCAGATGGCGAGCGTGAGCACGACGACGGTACTTGGCGGGCCCGGCAGCATCACGCCGTCGCTGATCCAGGGACGGCACATACGCCTGCGGGGCAACTATGATGGCGCCAGCAACACCTTTACGGCCACGCAGGTGATCGCCGGTTTCGACGCCCCGCGCCCGGACAACCAATTGCATGCCATCGAAGGTGAGGTCACATCCGTGGTCGGGCCCGGGCACTTCTTGATCCAGGACCTGGAGATCAAGACGTCACTGCCCGTGACCAATGTGACCGTGGGCAGTTTTGTACGACTCCGCGGGCGAAAGCTCGCGGGTGCCGTTCAGGCGGTCGAATTGGCGGTGCTCCAACGATCAGCGCCTGTGGAATACGGGGTCACCGGGGATATCACGCAGATTCCCACACCGCAGACGATCGTCGCTCGCGGGGAAGCCGTTCGCACGACCGGGGCAACCTTCATCAATGGTACGGCGGCGGACCTGGCGGTCGGTCGCCGGGTACAAATGACATTGCGCGTGGACAACGGCGCCTTGGTCGCGCGCGAAATCCGCTTTCTCTAGGTCACTCGATCCCGAGCCGATCCAGCCGGTAACGCAGCGAGCGGAACGTGATGCCGAGCAATTTGGCCGCCGCGGTCTTGTTGAAGCGCGTTTGCTCCAGGGCTTTCATGATCTGCTCGCGCTCGATCTGGTCGAGATATTCGTGCAGCGGGATCTTGCGCTCGCCCGGCGGCCCCAGGGCCAGGCCGCTCCCGTCACTCTTGGTCGTGGCAGGCGTCAGGTAAAGGTCATCCGGGCCGATGGTGTCGCTTTCACAAAGCGCCACTGCGCGCTCGAGAATGTTCTCGAGTTCCCGCACATTGCCAGGGAAGTCGTAGGAGGCCAAGGCCTTGACGGCACCTGGCGACAATGTCGGTGGGGTGGTTCCTCCCGTCCGTAAATACCGCGAAAGGATTTGCGCCGCCATTTCCGGAATGTCCTCCGGAATCTCGCGAAGGCTCGGCATCTTGAGCTCAATGACGTTGAGCCGGTAAAACAGATCCTGGCGAAATTCTCCAGCCGCGACCTTGTCATGCAGGTTTTGGTGCGTGGCCGAGATGATGCGGAAATCCACCGTCTGTTCCGCGGTGTCTCCCAACCGGCGTACGGTTTTTTCCTGGATCACGCGCAGGAGCTTGACCTGCATCGGCAGCGGCAGGTCTCCCACTTCATCGAGGAACAGGGTGCCGCCGTTGACCGCCTGAAAATAACCCTCTCGATCACTCTCGGCGCCAGTGAATGCGCCCTTGCGATAGCCGAAAAACTCGCTCTCCATGAGGTTTTCCGGAATCGCGCCACAGT
>JBGAUM010000108.1:2781-11456 GCA_044228625.1 Usitatibacteraceae bacterium
CAGTTGACGGCGACAAAGGGTTTGTCACGCCGCGCGGACCCTTGGTGGATGCGCCGCGCGGCGACTTCCTTGCCGGTACCCGACTCTCCGGTGAGATAGACGGGCGCCTGGCTGCGCGCCAATTTCTCGATCATCTCTTTGGCGCGCTGGATCGGCAGCGACTTGCCCAGCAAGCGCGGGCCGGCGTCGTCGGAATCCTTGCGGCGCTCTCGCTCCGGCTCCGCGCGAGGAGTAGCCGCCGCGCGTCGCCCCCGCTCCGGCGCCGCCTGCGAGCGCGGCAAATTCAACGCTGCGGTGATGACTTCACGCAGCTGCTTGAGTTGGATGGGCTTGGCAATGTAGTCAAACGCACCGGCCTTCAACGCCGCCACGGCATTTTCAGTGCTGCCAAATGCGGTGATGACCGCCACCGGCGTGTTGCCGTGATGCTCGGCAATGTGCCGGAGGATTTCCAGTCCGTCGCCGTCCGGAAGGCGCATGTCGGTGAGGCAAAGGTCGAAAGGCCGCTCGGCTAGGCGTGCAAAGGCTTCTTCGCGCGTGCTTGCCGTCACCGACTCGATGCCCATGCGCATAAGCGTGAGCACCAGGAGTTCGCGGATGTCGGTTTCGTCGTCAACGACGAGAACGTGTTGGGTGCTCATGTCGGTGCGTTGCGCGGAAGGGTCAAACGGAAACAGGCGCCGCCAGGCGGCTTCACACCTTGGCCGACGTAGTCCAGGCGGGCACCATTGACGTCAGCCAATTCACGCGCAATATACAGGCCCAATCCGGTGCCCGACGCACGGGTGGTAAAGAACGGCTCAAACAAATGCGTCACGGCCTCGGCAGGCACCCCGTCGCCATCGTCGATGACCTCCAGGACCACGTGCTGCGGGACGGGCCCGGGCTGGGCCGCAATGCGAACGGCACGGACGCTTCCGTGGGCGTGCCCGACCGCATTGCGCGTCAGATTCCAGAGGATCTGGTCGAAGTGACTCTTGTCGATGAACACCTGCATCCCGAGGGGCACATCGAGTGCAATGATTTCCGGTGAAATCTTTTCGTTGCCGCAAAAGCCCGTGACAAAGTTCTTCATGTAGGCCGCCAGCTCGATGGTTTCACCATGCGTGCGGTCGCGACGTGAAAGATAGAGGACTTCCTGCACCATGCGATCCAGCCGGAATGCGTTGTCGCGAATGATGGTCAGCAAGCGGGCGTCAGCGTCACGCTCCGGCTTCTTCTCCAGATCCTCTTGCAGCAGTTCCGCCGCGTGGTTGATGGAGGACAGCGGATTGCGGATCTCGTGCGCGATGCTGGCTGTCAGCCGGCCCAAGGCGGCAAGTTTGATTTGCTGCGCCTGCGCACGAATGCGGCCGGCATCCTCGACAAAGATCACCGTCGGCGACGGGCTGCCCTGCGCACGTTGTGCACCGATCCGAACAAAACGCACCTGTACTTCGCTTTGCGTGATCGGATCGCGGAAGGGCACACTGCCCTGCACGCGGCCGGCGCGCCATTCATCGAGCAAACGTCCCAGGTCCGGCGAGCACTCCGAAATGGGCCCGTTCAAGGTTCCGCGCCGGCTCCCCACGAGCCGTTCACTCTGCGCGTTGCGTTGACGAATGCGCCCCGACTCGTCAACCACAATGAAGCCGTCGAGCATGTCCCGGATCACCAGTTCGTTGATTTGCGCGAGATTGGCCAGGTCCACGCCACGCGCAGCGGCGACGCGCTCTGCGCCTTCGGCGTATTTCGCCAGCGTGTAGGAGAGCCCGGCAATCAGGAAATAGCTGCTGGCGAGCAAGCCGGCCTGCACGAACTCGGCCACCACGGCTTCGAGCGCCAAAAAACGCCACGACTGCTCCATCAGGATGGCCAGCGCCGCGATGGCGGCATGGAAGAAAGCCATCCGTCCACGAGAAACAAGGCTGGATGACGCGATGCTGACCAGCAACAGCAACCCGAGGCCGCTCTTCACACCGCCGGCCGCATACATGAGCAGCGTGATGGCGGACACGTCGACCACCAACTGCAGGGTCAGGTGCAGGTTCGGCGCAGGAATCCGCATATGCGCTGCGGCTGCCAGGCCGATGGCGGACACAAAAAGAAACGTCAGGGCGCCGATCGCAAAGGGTAGAAGTGCCGGCTCAAAAAACGATTGGCGCTGCATGCCCCAGTAGAACAGCGCCAGGATGACCGCAACCACCATGCGGTATCGGCAAAAAATGGTGAGCGATCGCCATACGGTCTCTGAACGAGATGGTGTGGAAACGGCGCCCGCGATTGGCGGCGTCTCGGGGCGCACTGCACCCGCAATCGCTTCAGCCATGGTCCATCTGAATTTGCTCTTTGGCCATGGTGTACGGGTTCAGGCCGACTCGCGCCGCAGGCATTGGTCCGGCGTGCGGCAAAGGGTTTCGCCGTCCCTTTGCATGGACTCTGATTCCGGCATGTGCACGCCACAACGCGAACATCTCACCATGCGCTCGGCGACGTCCTTTCGCCGGGCGTTGTCCGAGGGCGGGTTGCGATGTTTCGACAGCAGCGACTTGAAAGTCAGCAGCGCGACAATCGCGACCAGCAAAGTGAGCAGCAGTTTTCCCATGTTTGCAGCACGCCAGAAACGTGAGCGGGAATACTACACCGCCCCTTACTTTTCGACGAAGGCCCTCTCGATGACGAAATGGCCGGGCGAGTCCATGTGACCTTCAATGAAGCCCCGTTTCAGACACAGGTCGCGCGAGTCCTTGAGCATTTCCGGACTCCCGCAAATCATGACGCGATCCGTCTCTATGTTCAGCGGGGGCAGGCCGATATCCGCAGGGAGTTTGCCCTCATCAAGTAACGTGGTCACGCGCCCTTGGTGACGAAAGGGCTCGCGGGTCACCGTGGGGTAGTAGACAAGCTGTTGGCTGACTTGTTCACCGAAGAATTCGTTCTCTGGAAGCTCATGGGTAATGACCTGGTCATACGCCAATTCGGCGATCTCACGACACCCATGGGCCAGAATGACTTTCTCGAATCGCTCGTACGTTTCGGGATCCTTGATGATGCTCATGAACGGGGCGAGCCCGGTGCCGGTGCAGAGCAGGTAGAGATTGCGGCCCGGCAACAGGTTTTGCATGATTAGCGTGCCCACTGCCTTGCTGTTGACCAGCAACGTATCACCCACTTGAATATGTTGCAGGCGCGAGGTCAGCGGTCCGTCCGGGACCTTGATGCTCAAAAACTCCAGGTGCTCGTCGTAGTTGGCGCTGACCATGCTGTACGCCCGCATCAGGGGTTTGCCTTCCACCTCGATTCCGATCATGGTGAACTGGCCGTTGAGGAATCGGAACGAAGGATCGCGCGTCGTGGTGAAGCTGAATTGCCGGTCTGTCCAATGATGGACGGAAAGGACGCGCTCGCGGAAGATGGTGGCCATGGGCATCAATCAGTGACAATGTGGGCAAACACCATGCGGCCCATGCATATGCGCCGAACCAAACAAAAAGCCGGTTCGCACCGGCTTCTTGATCGACAAATTTGGTCGGGGTGAGAGGATTCGAACCTCCGGCCTCTACGTCCCGAACGTAGCGCTCTACCAGGCTAAGCTACACCCCGTATGGTGAATTTCTCGCGCTGAACGGCCGGACCCGGATGTCAGTGACGGCGCTCGACCGCGAAAACACATAATTGTAGCAGAGCGTCCTTGTAAACGGAATCGCCCAAAGCGTCGATCGCCGCAGAGGCACGGTCCGCTTCATGATGGGCCGCCTGCCTTGCATACTCCAGCGCGCCAGTCGCATTCAGTGCAGCCAAAACGCGCGACAGATTGTCACGACCGCCATGTTCGATGGCGTCGCGGATGGCGGATCGCTGCTCGGCGTTGCCCTCGCGCTGCGCGTAAATCAACGGAAGTGTGGGCTTGCCTTCCGCCAGATCGTCGCCAAGATTCTTGCCCGTGTCGTGGAGGTCGCCCGAGTAATCCAGAACATCGTCGATCAATTGGAAGGCGGTTCCCAAATGCATGCCGTAATCGGCCAACGCTTGCTGGTCTCCCGCGCCTGCGCCACCAAGAATGGCGCCGACCCTGCAGGCCGCCTCGAACAACTTGGCGGTCTTGAAGCGCACAACCTGCAAGTAGGACTCTTCGTGGGTGTCCGGGTCATGCACATTCAGCAACTGCAGTACCTCACCTTCCGCGATGATATTGGTGGCGTCCGCCATGACGCGCATGACCGGCATCGACCCAGCCTCGACCATCATCTGGAAGGCTCGCGAATAGAGGAAATCGCCGACCAGAACGGCCGCCGCGTTGCCAAACTCGGCGTTGGCCGTGTTGCGGCCGCGACGAAGGTCGGATTCGTCGACCACATCGTCATGCAAAAGGGTCGCCGTATGGATGAATTCAATGACAGCGGCGAGCTCGTGCACCGCCGATTTCTTGGCTCCGAAGTGGTTGCCAACTATCACCGTAAGGGCCGGCCGGATTCGCTTTCCTCCGGCGCCGATGATGTACTGGGCGATCTGATTGATCAGGACCACGTCCGATGCCAGCCGGGCGCGAATGACCTGGTCGACCGCCGTCAGATCATCGGCGATGACGGCACGAATTCGGTCAAGATTGATAGGGTCCAGCGCGATATTCATCGTTTTTGTGGCAGTAGAGCGCAGATTGGCCCGGTATCGGACTTAAGCCGCTGTTTCATCTAAGAATTTTGGCCCGCCGGGTTTGACCTTTTTGCCCGAAGCCCGTATGATAGCGGGTTCCTTTCGCCGGTTCGATGCTTGCACAGGTTTCTTGCCGCTGACTGGACAAAGATCAACCTTTTGGAGTTCAACCATGTATGCGGTCATAAAAACCGGCGGGAAGCAGTATCGCGTCCAAGCCGGCGAAAAAATCAAAGTAGAACAGATACCGGCAGACGTGGGCGCAACGATCGTGATCGATCAGGTTTTGATGGTGGGATCGGGTGATACCGTGACCGTCGGCAAACCTCTCGTGACCGGCGCTCAAGTCAACGCCACCGTGGTCTCCCACGGCCGTCACGACAAAGTGAAGATTTTCAAGATGCGCCGTCGCAAGCATTACCAGAAGCGCCAAGGCCATCGTCAGAACTACACCGAGATTCAAATCGGTGAAGTTTTGGTCAAATGAGCAAAGCTTAAGGAGCTTCAAACATGGCACATAAAAAAGCAGGCGGCAGTTCCCGCAACGGCCGCGACTCAGAATCGAAACGCTTGGGCGTGAAGGTTTTCGGGGGTGAGTTGGTCTCGGCCGGCTCGATCATCGTGCGCCAGCGTGGAACCGAGTTTCATGCCGGCGACAATGTGGGCATGGGCAAGGATCACACCCTGTTCGCATTGAAGGACGGCAAAGTGAATTTCGCCGTCAAGGGCCCGCGCAAGAACCGCACGGTCAGCATTCAAGCGGCGTAAAGCGGTTCCCGCTCAGAATGAAGGCCCCGGAGAGCGATCTTCGGGGCTTTTGTTTTTCAACCTACAGAGATCGCGTCAATGAAGTTCATCGATGAAGCCAGAATCGAAGTCCATGCCGGCAACGGAGGACGCGGCTCGGCCTCGATGCGCCGCGAGAAATACGTCCCCTTCGGCGGCCCCGACGGTGGCGACGGCGGACGCGGCGGATCGATCTTCGTCGAGGCCGATTGCAACATCAACACATTGGTCGAGTACCGCTTTGCACGCATCTTCCGCGCCAAGAACGGCGAACCGGGGCGCGGGGCCGATTGCAACGGCCGCGGCGCGGACGATGTCATCCTGAAAGTGCCGGTCGGGACGGTCATTCGTGATTTGACCCATGATCAACTGTTGGGCGACTTGACGCACCACGGCCAACGACTGGAAGTGGCCAAGGGCGGCAAGGGCGGATTGGGCAATATCAATTTCAAGAGCTCGACCAATCGGGCGCCCCGCCAGTTCACGCCGGGCGAGGAAGGCGAAGCCAAAGACCTGCATTTGGAGTTGAAGGTGCTGGCCGACGTGGGATTGCTGGGAATGCCGAACGCCGGCAAATCCACTTTCATCCGCTCGGTTTCGGCAGCACGCCCGAAGGTGGCGGACTATCCGTTCACCACACTGCACCCGAACCTGGGCGTGGTGCGCGCCGACGATGCCCGCAGTTTCGTGATCGCCGACGTGCCGGGGCTGATCGAAGGTGCCGCCGAGGGGGCGGGACTGGGCCACCAATTCCTGAAACACCTGCAGCGTACCCATTTGTTGTTGCACCTGGTCGATATTGCACCGTATGACGAAGACGTGGACCCGGTCGTGGAAGCCAAGGCCATCATCGGAGAACTCAAGAAATATGATGAAGAGCTCTTCAAGAAACCGCGTTGGCTGGTATTGAACAAGGCCGACCTGCTGGAGCCGAAAGAGGCCGAGGCACGCGCCAAAAAAATCGTGAAGGGCCTGAAATGGAAAGGCCCGGTATTCCTGATTTCGGCGCAAAAGGCCGAGGGCGTTGGGCCGCTGACGTATGCGATTGCGGACTTCTTGGATCAATCGCGCCAAAGCACAAAAACGTGAATCTCCGATCCTGGTGAGGCGTTTTGGCAACATGTGCCTCAAACACCGCACCAGTGCTTGATTTTGCCTTGTCATGAAAACTGCGCGCCGCATTGTTGTCAAAGTCGGATCCACGCTCATCACCAATCACGGAGAGGGCGTCGATCACGCGCTCATTCGCGAGTGGGTGGCGCAACTGGCCATACTGAAACGGCAAGGGCTTGACGTGCTGCTCGTATCCTCAGGCGCCATTGCCGAGGGCATGAAGCGGCTCGGATGGAAGACGCGTCCCCACGAAGTCCATCAATTGCAGGCGGCGGCGGCCGTCGGCCAAATGGGATTGGTGCAGGTTTACGAAAGCGCGTTTCGCGAACATGGCCTCACGACAGCGCAAGTGTTGCTGACCCACGAGGACCTGGCCGACCGCAAGCGGTATCTGAATGCCCGCACGACGCTTTCGTCACTGCTGGCGCTGGGCACCGTGCCGGTCATCAATGAAAACGACACCGTGGTCACCGACGAAATCAAGTTCGGCGACAACGACACGCTGGGTGCGTTGGTGGCGAACCTCATTGACGCCGACCACTTGGTGATCCTCACCGATCAGCAAGGCTTGTTCGACGCCGATCCGCGCGCGAATTCATCCGCCACATTGATTGCCGAAGCGCAGGCGGGCGATGGGTCGCTCGAATCGATGGCGGGAGGCGCCGGCTCATCGCTGGGCAAAGGCGGCATGCTCACCAAAGTACTCGCAGCCAAGCGCGCCGCGTTGTCCGGTACGCACACGGTGATCGCTCATGGTCGCGAACCGGAAGTGCTTTTGCGATTGCATCGCGGCGAAGCCATCGGCACGCGGCTCACGGCGCGCGAAGGTACGCTTAGCGCAAGGAAAGCATGGCTCGCCGGTCACCTTAAAACCGAGGGTCGCGTTGTACTTGATGCGGGCGCCGCCAAGGCGCTGTTGAGTGGTGGAAAGAGTCTGTTGCCTGTCGGGGTTGTCCAAGTCGAGGGCACATTCGACCGCGGCGACATGGTGGGATGTGTCGACGCGACAGGGCGGGAATTTGCACGCGGGCTTGTCAACTATCCGTCACAGGATGCGCGAAAACTCGTGGGCAAATCCACGGGCGACATCGAGGCCACGCTGGGCTATGTGGCTGAACCTGAACTCATCCACCGGGACAACCTGGTCCTGGTGTAAATCGATGATGGGTGCCTAGTCTGCCGAGGCGGGCGAGGGGTCATCTGCGGGCCCCAACACCACATGTTGTTCCGTCACCTCGACGGCAACTGAGGCGAGCCCCCTCGAGCGCTGGCGCGAACCGCCACGGCGGCCATCCTCCAGGTAGCGGCGCAATTGATGCAACGCCTGCTTGTACACATCGCGCTTGAACTCGATCACGCTATCCAGCGGCACCCAGTAGTCGTGCCAGCGCCACGCATCGAATTCAGGATGCTCTGACGCACGCAGGCGGATATCGTGGTCGCGACCGACTAGGCGAAGCAGATACCAGATCTGTTTCTGGCCCTTGTACGTACCGCGCCATTCGCGCTTGATCCAGTGATTGGGCACGTGATAGTGCAGCCAATCCTTGGTGCGGCCCAAAATCTTGACATGCTCGGGCTTGAGACCCGTTTCCTCTTCCAACTCCCGGTACATCGCCTGCTCGGGGCTTTCGCCATACTTGATGCCGCCTTGCGGGAACTGCCAGGAGTGTTCCTTGATCCGTTTTCCCCAAAACACCTCGTTCTTTGCATTGCAAAGCACGATGGCGACGTTGGGGCGATAACCGTCTCGGTCGATCATGGCCCGCGTCCTTAAATCTGAAGTTGTTGAGATTCTACTTTAGGAACACCACCAGGGGGTAAGAGTTCCCCATCCTGTAAAATGCGCCGCTTGTCCTGCGACGTGGCAGGTCACAATTTCCATCAAGAAAATCATGCACTTATCCAATTTCTTCCTGTCCACCCTGCGCGAGGCCCCGTCCGACGCGGACGTCATCTCGCAAAAGCTGATGCTGCGCGCCGGGATGATCAAAAAACTCGCGGCTGGCATCTATACCTATATGCCGATGGGCCTTAGAACGATTCGCAAGATCGAAACCATCATCCGCGAGGAAATGAATGCGGCCGGCGCCGTGGAGTTGCTGATGCCGGTCATTCAACCGGCGGAGTTGTGGCAGGAAACC